>CALCHM010000044.1 GCA_937901345.1 uncultured Prevotella sp.
AATGTAGATGCCCTTGGTGGGGTTTGCTACGCGGCGGCCCTGGAGGTCGTAGATGGCTGCTGGCACTTGGCCGTTGGCTGTTGGCTCCAGGTTCTTGATGTCGGTGGGGTCGGCCTCGACGATGAGCGTGAGGTCAATGATGGTGCCCCAGGCAGAGACGAACTGCGAGCCGCTACCGTCGGGCTGGAGGTCGTTCCAGTCGGTCTTGAAGCGGATACGGTAGGGGCCAGGCGTTGTGGGTGCCTTGAAGGAGGGCATCACTAAGGTATTGTTGTTGCTCACCGCTCCAGCACTATTGTGCCAGTTACGCTCGTCGGTACTGTAGCAGGAGTAGGTCATGAGGTCCTCGGTGGGAGTATACCCATCGGCAGCAATGCCGGCAGTGAAGCCGTCGTGGGCAAGGTCGATGTAGGTATAGGCGTGTATCCAATGTCCCGAGGCCAGGGCAACGGCGGGGGTCACGTCCTCGCCTGCCACGACGCGCATTGTCTCGGTGTCGGTGAGGTCTAAGTACTGCTGTCCATTGCCCTGGTGTGTGAGGGCGATGGTGTTGGCACCGAGTGTGCCAGCAAGTGTGAGTGTGCTCACCTTGCGGTCACCGTTTGTTCTCGTACCTGTGTTAATTGGGGTGTAGGGGGTACTACCATCCAGGCTAATGGCAGCCAGTCCGAAAAAACATCCTATCTCGGGGGTCTTGGAGGTGATGGTGAGGGTGAGTGCGCTGCCTGTGGTGGCCTTGAAGGTGCTGGTGGAACCCGACAGGCCGACAAACTCGGCCGTAGTGCCCTCGATGCTGGAGTTGACGGTCACCTGCTGGCCATTACGCTCGAAGGTGAGCTCATCGACATCCTCCTCGGGGAGGGCGGGCAGTGTGACCTGGAACATCTTGCTCTCGGTGTGCTCGCGCAGCAGGATCTCAATCATCTCCTTTACCACGTCGGGGTATTGAGCCGCAATGTCGCGGTCCTCATGGAGGTCCTTGGAGAGGTCGTAGAGGTGAGGTGTACCGCTCTGTACTACAAGCTTCCAGTCGCCCATGCGCAGGGCCATCATATCCGTTTCGTGGAATTCCCAGTAGAGGAACTCGTGCTTCTCTTGCTCGGCGTCGTTGCCCGTGAGGGTCTCCTTGAAGGAAATACCGTCGTAGCAGTGCTCGGCGGTGCTGTTGGCGAGGCTGTACTGCGTGCCGTCGAGTCCGGCATAGTCGAGCAGCGTGGGCATCACATCGTAGAAGGCCAGCTGGTGGTCGTTGACGGTGCCGGCAGGCACGCCTGGGCCCTTGGCGATGAAAGGCACGCGGATGCCACCCTCGGTAGTAGAACGCTTGGTGCCACGCAATAGTTTCTCGGTATTGAAATAGTCGGGGTCGGCACCGCCCTCGGTGTGGGGGCCGTTGTCGGAGGTGAAGATGACCAGCGTATTGTCGGCCAAGCCCTTCTCCTCGAGCTTGGCAAAGATCTCGCCCACCTGGATGTCAAGGCGGTTGACCATAGCGGCAAACTGGGCATGCTTGCCATAGTTGCGGTAGTACCATGAACCGAAGTTTCCACCGAACTCAGAGTCTTGACCCTCGAAGCGCTTGGTGTACTTCTCCACCAGGCTATCCTGTGGCTGCCACAGCTCGGCATGGGGCAGGGTGTAGGTAAAGATGCCGAGGAAGGGTTTTTCGCTCGTCTGCTTGTCCAACCATGCAAGGGCTTCTTGGTGGATAAGGTCGGCAGTGTATTGCGGACGCTTTTCGTAACCATTGCCATACATGGGGTGGGGTATGTTTTCTTCGAGAAGCACACGCACCACGCCTTCATCCCCGCGCGAGGGGTCGTAACGGTTCATGAAGTTGGGGTAATAGAGGTGGGCCTGGAACTGGCAGATGTAACCATAGAACTGGTCTATGCCGCGCTTGTCGGGGGTTGAGGCGGAACCTTCGTAACCGCCTGCCCACTTACCAAACATCCCCGTTGTGTAACCATGTTCTTTCATGATTTCGGGGATAATCTTGTGATTGGGGTCGTAGGGTTCCTGACCTACACGGGCATAATCAGAGTGGTTGCCATACTGAATGCGTCCGCCGCTAGGCCAATACTCCTTGTTGCCGCGAACATGTGTGTGGCCCGTGTGTTGCCCCGTCATGAAACTGGCGCGTGAGGGTGCCGAAACGGGACTTCCAGCATAGGCCTGCGTGAAGCGCATACCCTGAGCTGCCATACGGTCGAGGTTGGGGGTTGCGATGTATTGCTGTCCGTAACAACCGAGGTCGCCATACCCCATGTCGTCACACATGATGTAAATAATATTGGGCTTTTCTTGAGCCTGAACGGCAGCAAGACCTGTGAGTGAGGCTGCGCCGAAAAGTACGAGTTTGTTGGTCATAGTTGAGGTTATGAGGGTTGAGGGTTGAGGGTTTAGGTTCTGAGGTTTTGAGGTTCTGAGGGAGCGTGCTTTGCGGAGTGTAGCGTTCAAGTAAGTTTCTTTTACTTTACAAGCACCTTTTTGCCATTCAAGATATAAATGCCCTTGCGGGGAACAAGCACTTGGCGACCTTGAAGATCGTAGAAGATGTTGTTGGCGGGCACCTTAACTTCCACACCCTCGATGAGCGTTACGATGTCGGTGTTCGGAGTGAAATATGCCGTGAGGTGCATGCTGCGGTCGAGCGTAAAGGTGTGGGTCGCTGTTGTTGTAAACTGGCGGTTGCCCTCGCGCCATGCTAAGAAGCGTGCGTTGCCTTGGGGCGCAGCCTTAATGGTGACTTCATCTCCGTTGCGTTGGTAGGAAACGCTGCCGCGCGTCGTGTCGGACGTTGTTACTGAGAATTCGAAATTCTTATCTGCGGGAAGAACGGTTAGAATGGCATCAAAGATTTGCCCTACGACTTCGTCTTCAGCGTCTGTGAGTCCGTTGTCGGTGATGCGGATGCGCATGCGAGTTTTACCTTCCTTGGCATCGGCGGGGACCGGAATCGTTGCTGACATCGTGAGTGCTACGTCTAACGTTGTTACTGTTTCAAATATGCCATCGCGGTTCCAGTCGAAGTAAGCAAATGCTTCAAAACCTGCTTCGGGCGTTTTGTTCATCGTAATGGCAAGCACGAGCGCCTTTCCAGGAAGCACTTCTGCCTTGTCGCGCACGTAGAGGGTGAACCATTCTGTGGGGACTGCGCTTTCCTTACCTAACGCTGAGATGATGGGGTATTTGAGTGGTTTGTAAGCACCTTCACCTGTAAGCGAGAGTTCGCTGATATGCATTCCCGCAAGCGCACCACAAGGCATCTGATAAATTTGCGCACTGCGCGAGAACGCACTGCGTACGGCACGGAAGGTAAATGCTGACTTGCCATCGATGGTGAGAGTTGTTGAGGCATCGTCTTTGGTGGCAAACGGGCGGAATTGGTAAACAGCGCTTTCTGCGGTGAGGTCTTGAAGAACAACGTATGTAGTGCCCTCGTTGAGCGCTTTTCCCGTTTTGGCATTGATGATTTGATAACCACCTGCACGGTTACTTTCACCCTTAAAATACCATGATTGTGACGCGTCTTCTGTGCGCTTTTCCCAACTCAACGTGTTGTCGTCAGCGAGTTGGAGCGCCTTGAGTTCATCGTTCTGCAAGAGGTAGCGGTAAGACTCTCCCACCATGAAGGGACGCAAATCGTAGAGATCCTCCGTTTCGTGAAGCGTCCAGAAAGAACCTACGTTCTCATTGCCTGCAGTCCAGGTAATGATGAAACTGGAAGCACCGTCTTTGTTCAATGCTCGGGGTGATGAGGCTGTCTTGTCGTAGTTGGCGCAATCCGTAGAACTGAACCAATATTGACCGTAAGTGGGTGCGCCTGCTGTAGTGTTTTTCGCTACGTAGTATTCCATGGGGTCCTTGCCGGTATTTACACGACTTGCCGAACTGGGTTCGAGGTTGCAACTTTGGATGTAACGGCCTGTTGCCGTATTGCGAAGGTGGAAGCAGTTTTCCTTTTCTGTTGGAATGAATTCCCAGAACATGCGCTTGGTTTCGTCGTAATTCGAAATGACCAAACTGCCGTCAGCTTCTTCGGTGATGTAACTGCCTGTGCCCGTTTTCCATTCAATAGTGTAGATGCCCGCTTGCGTGCCTTCATCCTTTGGAGGGTCCTGTGAAAGTGCACCCATAGTAAGGCTTACGTGGTGAGCGCCCTGCTGAATGTAAGAATCTGTAGCAACATGGTACAAATAGTATCCACCTTCGGGTGCTGCCTTGAAGCGGAATACGCAACCTTCGTCAGCATCTGCTTTTGTTTGGATACATTTATCTGTCGTAACGTATGCATATTGGTTGAGACTGACGTTCATCTGCGTTTGTAGAAGGTAGTCTACATTTTCCTCAGGAGCAGTAATCGCTGTTTTGTCGGATTCGCGAAGCACCTTCCATTGCGATGCGTCTCCCGTTCCCGTGTGCAGTGTGGCGTTGGGCGCCTTGAAGTACATGTTGAGATACTCGCCCGTCACGGCATCTTTAATCAGTACGTTGCTACCCGTTACTTGCAGCGTCCAGCGTGCTGCCGTTGTTGCCGCGCTCGACGTTATGCAGAAAAGAGCGACAAAAAGTAAAACGATTTTTCTGATACAAATCATAGTAACTAGATTAATTTTAATATAGTGAAGAATCAATTTCGCATTTGCAAAGATACATAAACCTCAATTTACCACCAATAATGAATTGTGTAAATCGTTGAAAAACATTTAATCGTGATTTCAAAAGAAATTCAATCTTGTTTTCAAATTGTAATTTTAACTAAATAAATTATCCGCAACGCCAAATTGACATTGCGGATAACTTCATTTGTGTGCAGTGGATGAGGATAAACTAGATGAATGATAGCAATCTCATTTAACGCACCACGCGCTTTTTGCCATTGATGATGTAGACACCGGGACGTGTGATCTTGTCGATGCGTTTGCCTGTGATGGTAAAGATGCCGTATTTAAATTCACGTTCGGGCATCGCGCTCTGAATTCCGCTAACTTCGTTGCAGGCTTCAAAGAAAACGCGTGAACCTTCGTCCTTGCTTCCATCGGCATTATAAAGTCCCATCATGGACTTACCTGTTGCCCAGTTTCCATTATGACTGAGGAAGGTTTTGCCGTCTGAGGTTTTGAAAGCGTAATAACCACCTGTTTTGTCCAAAGTCCAGAGGTAGTAAGCGTGTGTGCGGTCTTCCGCAGTCTGTGTGTACACCTTCTGTGCACCGTCTGATGTGTTGGCTACGGTAATCATGCGGTTGTCAGCGGCAGAGATGATTTTAATCTTGCCATCTTCTTCCATGAAATACCACAACTGTGTCAACTCTGGTTTGTTGGGGTTTTTGTACATGATTTGGAGTTTGTAATCCGACTCTCCCCAGGGGATTTCATTGACAAACACCATTTCGCTTGCCTCACCATTTCCGTCACGTCCGGTATAAATGTAGTATAGTGCAGGATGTTCGGGGTCAGTTGTGAGAGCAAATGGGTAATCTTCTGCTTTCACCGCCGCTCGCGTCTGAGCCGTGATGCTCGTAAGCGTGAGCAGACAGAGTGATAATAAGAGAGTAAAATGTTTCATAGGCTCATGTGCTTTATAGAGAGAAAAAGGTGTGAGAGTGCAGAGCCTGAACTCTCACACCTTTTAAGGTTTACCAAACGTCTTCGGCTTCGTTGCCGCCAAATACTTCCTTCGGTACAATTTCGATGTAGTCAATTTGCAACTGAGAGTCGAGTTTTTTAAGCGCTGACTTGTAGCGGAGGTAATAACTCTTGCCGGGTTCCATGCGCTTTGTTGCAACGATACGGCGGAGGTGACCGCTATAATCGCGAGACATGTTTTCGCCCTTACCATCTGTCCAACCGAAATGCTTGGGACCCTTCATGAATCCCTGGTTGCGCATGTTCTTATCGTTTTCGATATTGGTAGTTTCGTCTTCTACGTCAGCTTCCCAAGGAATGTTTACGGAAGGCGCAGATTGGCGCAAGTCGTAAGGAAGACCAGCAGGCGTGAGGCGATTCATATCTTCACCGAAATACAATTGACACATACCACGAAGGTTGTTATGAGATACGCCCAAGCGGATTTCATATTCCTTAGCAACAGGAACGGGAGGTATGCGGAATGTAACGTCGTAGAGACCGAGAATCATCATTTCGTCACCCTGATAGTTACACCAACCTGTGGTGCTGATAGGTGAGTAAGCGCAGAAGAGGTAGAGCACCTGTGAACTTGAGTTCTGAACGGGAAGGTTTTCAAAATAACCTTCGGGGAACATGGAGTACTTACCCAAACGGAGGTTGTTAGAACTCAATTCGTGGATGATGGTTGCGTAATCTACTCGCATGCGTTCCAATGCCATGAGATTGCGTTCTGCATCACCAAACACAAGCAAGTCGCTGATGGGGTAGATGTATCCATTGGCAGCGCTGATGCTTTGACTTTCAAGAATCATTACGCCTTCACCACCGGGTTTAACAGATGTTTCTTGGTAAGAACCGTTCAAACCGTCGTCGTAGTTTACGAAGCGATTGATGAAGATGGGATTGCCCTCAAATTGAGAACCAATAGGACCGCGTGAACCTACTTGGAGTAACTTGATGGGGTCACGCACTTCAACCTTGTTCTGTGGGTGAATAGTGGTGTAGTAATCCCAAGCGTCGGTGGGTAACGTACGTGTTTGTGGGTTCTTTTGGTCAGCACCGTATTGGTATTGGTATTCTGTGTAGTGAACCACGAGTTTACCAGGCGCATATTTACCATCGATGAAGTGGTATTTCACAAACTTATAGAGCGGATTGTTGGGGCTCTTAAGGTTGTCCCAATCTTGATTGCCGTAAGCGGTTGTGATTTTAGAAATGCCCTTAAGTCCCTGGAGCACTTCTTCCCAGTTGGTGATGTTGCCGTCTTCGTCAAGTTGTACGGCAGGAACGCCATAGGCTTCGAAGATGCTGTCTGTTTCAACAAAACCAGTGTAGGCAATGTAACGCTTTGTAGGAACGTCA
Source organism: uncultured Prevotella sp. (assembly GCA_937901345.1). Lineage (GTDB taxonomy): Bacteria > Bacteroidota > Bacteroidia > Bacteroidales > Bacteroidaceae > Alloprevotella. Next base: position 6,996 of record CALCHM010000044.1, read on the forward strand.
AACGTACCGGGTTGTGCTACCAACTTTTCAGGAAGTTCGCGTTCTTCGTAAGTGATGTCGCGTTCTTGATTCATCCATTCCCAAATTCCCGTTTCTTGGAGCAGACGACCCATGATTTTCATATTAGGTGCTTTCTGCACTACTTCGGCCATATAGTCAGAAGTGGGCGCGATGACATCAGCCATAATGTGAAGCCAACCGTTAGAGGCTTCAAAGTCAGAACGGAGCACTCTACATTTTTTCTCGATGTTGTGGTAGATGGGGTAACTGATTTTTACGGTGTCCCCTTCCTTCATCTCGGGAAGTTGTGTGAGCGGATCGTATTTTACGCGCTGAATAGTGTCTTTAACGTCAGTGTCTTCCGTGCAGGTGAGCAAACGGTCGTAGAGATTGGAGAGATTGAATGAACCAGAAGTGGGGAATTCTGTAGATTCGTAAGCTTCTTGTTCGCCGTTGTCAATCACACAACTATACACAACCAATTCGGCCTGTTCATCTGTAAGTTCGTTGATGTTAGTGAGTCCCAATGTCTTTAAATATGCTTCAATAGCAACGTTGTCGGGCACAAAAACAGTGTAGTTACCACGTGCAGAAATTACACTATAAACAGATGATGAGTTTGCCTTACTACCCAATCTAACACGCTTGAAAAGGTCGCGTGCTAAAGACAACTCGGGATTCTCGTCAATGATGTCGGCAAGCGTTTGTTTTGACTTGATTGCAAAGTTAGAACTGTCGATTTCTTCTTCGCAACTCGTGATGCCGAGAAACGACGTTGATAAAAGACCGAAGGCTAAAACCTTTGCCACGTTCTTTACGGAAAGCATTGATAAGTTCATATGAAGTGTGTTTTTATTTAAATTCAACGCAGTAACTGTAGTGTACAGATAATGGGCAAAATTACATATAAAATGTGAACTGCCAAAGAATACGCCTTTTTTTGTGCGATAGAGTTGCCAAAAGCGGCGTCCTTACAAATGAAAAACGAAGGAGTCCTTTTGATTGCAGTTCCTTTGAAATTTATTATTTTTGGAACCTCGCACAACCGCATAGGTGGAAAATTTATTTGATTTTTATCACAGCAAGGGTTAATTGATAAAATCTGCATCTAAATTTTATCACAGCGATGGTTGTTTGATAAATTTAGCACCCGATTTTTATCACGGCGAGGGCTGTTTGATAAATTTAACATCCGTTTTTTATCACAATAGGGGTTGTTTGATAAATTTTGTAACGAATTGGGGCGCTGCAGATGGTGGTAGGCGGAACTGAATTGAAGTTCGCTTCCTATCAGATGAAAGCGCCGAATGCGATTTGAGTAGCGTTCGAAGACGGTTCGAAACGTATTCGATGAAATCCTACTACCACAACGGAGGATGTGCCAACGTATTTTGACACATCCTCCGTTATTCGTCTATATAATCTCTCTGTTGCCACTAAAATAGACCTCAAGCAACACGTTGATGTCCATGAAATGTGCAAGGATGGAGATGATGATAGTACCCCTATGTACGCTCTTTCAGGAATGCGTGTAAAGGCGTTGCGAGGGCTTGTTCTTATAGGGCGGTCATCAAAGGTTGAGGTGGAATTCCACGACTGCCTCAATGCCCTTTCGTAGCATGTCGAGCGGGAAGTTTTCGTTGGGTGAATGGATGGCATTGCTTTCAAGTCCGAATCCCATAAGTACGGTTTTGATGCCGAGTACACGTTCGAAATCGCTGATAATGGGTATAGATCCACCGCGACGTACGGCCAACGGACGCTTTCCAAATGCCTTTTCAAAACCAATTTCAGCCGCCTTATATGCTGGGAGCGTGATGGGGCAGACATAACCCTCGCCACCATGCATGGGGGTTACTTTAACCTTCACACTCTTGGGAGCAATTGAGGCGATGTAATCAATGAAAAGTTTGGATATCTTTTCGTGTTGCTGATGGGGCACTAATCGTGTTGACACCTTGGCATAGGCCTTTGAAGGAAGCACCGTCTTAGAACCTTGTCCGGTATAACCGCCCCAAATGCCACACACATCAAATGAGGGGCGGCAACTGTTGCGCTCAATCGTAGAATAACCTGCTTCGCCGCTTACTTCTTCAATGTCAATGGCCTTCTTATACTTCTCGAGGTCAAAAGGAATGCCCGCAATCATTTCGCGCTCTTCCGCAGAGAGTTCTTCTACATCGTCGTAGAAATGGGGGATGGTGATCTTGCCGTTTTCGTCAACGACTTGTGCCAACATGTTGCAAAGCGTATTGATGGGGTTGGCCACGGCACCACCGAAGTGCCCTGAGTGGAGGTCGCGGTTGGGACCCGTAACTTCGATTTCCCAATAAGCCAATCCGCGAAGTCCCGTGGTGAGCGAGGGCAGTTCTGCGCTGAGCATGCTGGTGTCGCTAACGAGGATAATGTCGGCTTTCAGCAATTCCTTATTTGCTTCGAGGAATCCGCCAAGCGAAGGACTTCCGATTTCTTCTTCGCCTTCGAAAATGAACTTCACATTGTGGTGCAACAGGTTGTTTTTCACCAAGTATTCAAAGGCCTTTGCCTGAATCATGGCTTGACCTTTATCGTCGTCAGCACCGCGTGCAAAGATTTTGCCATCGCGCACTTCGGGTTCGAAGGGATTGCTATGCCAGAGTTCTAGCGGTTCGGCAGGCATTACGTCATAATGCGAGTAGATGAGCACCGTCTTGGTGGCACCAGGAACCGTTTTTTCGGCATAAACCAAAGGATTGCCCGCTGAGGGCATGATTTCTGCGCGATCTACTCCAGCCTGAAGCAAGAGTTCTTTCCAACGTTCAGCACAACGAATCATGTCGTCTTTTCTTTCGGGTAAAGCGCTAATGCTGGGGATGCGGATGAGTGAGAAAAGTTCTTCAAGGAAGCGCTCTTCGTTTTGAGCAATGTAGGTTTTGATAGGCATAAAATAGCGTATTTTGTTTCTGTTTAAATTTAGAATTGTGAATTGCGTGATAAATTGTCGTCTTTAGGAATTGGTATCGCAGCGTATTTCAAGTTTGTTTTCCGCTACCTTTTCACCGTTCAGCGTGAGTCCGTAATGGGCACAGAAGGTTGTGCTTTGTGAGGTTTCGCCGTATTGCAGAAGGGTGGTGTGAATTTCCATTTCAAACGAACCATTGGGCGTGTGATACCAGTTGTGGGTAACCGCTTCGGGTTGAAAAACCATCTGCGTGGTGAATTTACCTTTGCGCACCAACCGCGCGTGACTTTCACTGATAAATAAGCGGGTGGTGCCGTGTTCTGGTTCTTCGTAGGTGAGGAGTGTTAAACCTCCCTGACGTTGCAAGGTGCCCTCAAACGATTGCGTGATAACTTCTGTGCCGTTAATCGTTTCTGTGGTGAGGATAGTTGTGATGCGCATGGTTGGGGTATCGTTAGGGCATGAAGCATTTCTTGCCGTTGACAATGTAAATGCCCAGTTTGCTAGGACATGTTGTGAAACTCCTGCCGTCAAGGGAGTGCCATTCCGCGTTTGTCTTTTCATGGGGGAGCGTTTCAATGCCGCTGGTTGAAGGCATGGTGAAGGTGATTGTCCCCACATCGTGCCAGTCGAATTTCGCTTTAAACGTGTAGGTAGTTGATGGTTTAAGATTGCGGAATACGACGGTGTCCGTTTGCTTCTCTCCTGGGTTGAGATAAAGTACGTACGATTGCTGGTAGGCTCCAGTGTAATCGCGACATGTTGTGCCTTCGTCAATGAAATAACTTTGCAACACTCCAGCGCGCGCTTGGGCCGTGGCAGCATTACTGATGGTTACTTGAAAGCGAACTTCTTCGGAACTTAGAAATGTTGGCGCGCTGATGGTGTGCTTCAAAATGTGTCTTACGTTGGGGACGACTTCAACGTCATGCGTTTTTAATACTAAAACGTCGTCGGGCGAGACGTGCAATTGGCGCTTGCCGGTTTCCGTGAATTTAGTATCGACCACGATTTTTCGTGCCTCACCTGCGGCAAGCGTTACTCCCGTGAGGGCAATGTAATCGCCCTGTTCAAAAATCAAGGTGTCGGTAGGCGCATTGGTGAAGAGTTCGAGCGGTGTGGTGAGCGTTTGTTGGGAGGTGTTGCGAAGGTGTAACGCAATGGGGGTGAACTTTCCCTCTTGAGGTGTAGCGAGCGGATACATGCTGTCGACAACTACTTCCAATCCTGTGCGTGCCAACGTGTCAGGCAGTGCGACTTCAATCGCATCAGGGTGTAGCAAAAGGACTTCTTGATTGCAGAAGAACCCTTGGACTGCCTTTTCGTCTCGCTTGTTCTCCGTGTCTTCATAAAAGGCGAGGATGTCTAGGCGGAAATAACCATCGTAAGCACCACCATAACCCCAATTCACGTGGAAGAATCCCTCAGCATCAATGCCGTCGATGACAAAGGCGTGTCCCTCGATGAACTGCGTGTAACCGGCATAAAGCACAGGGCGTCCCTCGCGCACTTCGTTGGCAATCATGCGCACCCACTCCGTTGGGGCATACTTGTAACTATCGGCATAGTGCACGAAACCATAACCAAAAGCACGCTTCAAAGGTTCCGCCAAACGGTGAACACTCGCACCACTTTCTGAAATTCCCCAGTTCATACGTGCTGCCATTCCGCAATACAGGTTCAGGCGCGCAATGGCATCTAGCGCTTCAGGAGATGCCGTCTCAGTGTCGTAGTTGTTCAGAATGAAGCGTGTGTTGATACGTGTTCCTGGTAAAACGTCGGGTATAGTGTATTGCTTCGTTTCCCATCCGTGAAGCGTATCTTGTAAAACGATTTCACGTTGGTAATAGGTCAAGCATTCTTCTAGCGCCGTGGCAACGCATCCCACAACGCAACGTTCCTGACTCACAGTGCCGTCTTCATAAGTGTAGTAGGGACAGGCTGCGTTGTAAGGTGCTTTTTGGTGGCGAACGGTAGTGAGTAACGGACCTGCTGGAGTGCCAGGTTGAAGGAAAATGTCTGATTGATATGGCGTCGTGCAACTGGTATGATGCAGCAGTGCGGCAAGTGTAGGAGGCAAGTTGGACTGAGAGGTGGTAATATCGGATGGTGTTTCCCCATATCCGAGAGCAATGGGTCTCCCCTCATGAGTTCCCACAATGACAAACGCATCAGGAGTGGCGAATACAAATCCAGAGGGTAGGGTGGCGGTAAGAATCGTCTCAGAAATCTCGCTATTTCGAGAGCATCGTTGTAGCAGAAAGCGGTTGGCAAACTCTCGTGCGTCCGCTTCAGTGAGGCGTTCGGCATGAAGATACCCTATGGGGAGAAGGAGCAGGAGTATGATGATTGTCAAGAGTTTTTTCATGCCCGCAAAACTACGCATTTTTTTTCAAAGTGCGTATTCCGTTGCGCAAAACCCTGTGTTAATCCCAATTAATAAAGGTGTTGCGTTCACTTTTTGCTATTTCGTGTGAAGTGGATACTTTAGAAATTAGTACCTTTGCCCACCGTTAAATAACAATCTCTAGGAGTTGAAAATGAATGGATAAGCAATTTCCCAATAGAGAAGACGCTTTGTGAAATTCAGTTGTGTTCGTCTTAATGTCCTAGTCATTCAAAAAGAGATTATGAAGAAAATTTTACTTTTTGCCGGCGCCATAGCAATGTCGGCTGTAACAATGGCACAGCAGACTGTGCGTCCAAAGTGGGACTTTACTTTGCAGCGTATGATGAAGGGTACGCTTCCCACGGAAATTCCCGCAACACGTGGAGCGGGTAGCGGTATGACTTCTGTATCTATCGAAACTACCGATGCTGGTCAAGTCGTTACTTTCATTCAGAATGCAGGTTTTAAGGCGACACGTATTACCGACAGCGTGCTGACAGCCGTAATCCCCGTAAATTTTGTAGAACAGGTGGCAGCGCTTGATGTCGTTGTTAGATTGAAGGGTCCTGTAATGATGCAACCTTTAGTTGATAAGGCGCTTGAAGTGACAGGTGTGGACAACATCCATTCAAACGCGCTCGAAGAATTTGAAACACCCTTCACCGGAAAAGGTGTGATCATTGGTGTCATTGACCAAGGTTTCCAATATCGTCACGCAGCGTTTTTGGATGCTGACAAGAAATCTCGCGTAATCGCATTGTGGAATCGTGAAAATTATCCCCGCGATGAGCAACCTACGACAGACATTCCTGACAGTGGACAGGCAGATAATGCAGGTGGTCACGGTACACACGTAACTTGTATTGCAGCGGGTTCAAAGGTCAATGCTTACGGTTATGACAAAGAAAAGGATGCCTACGAGTTTCGTGGCGTTGCCTACGATGCTGACATCATCATGATTCCCTCGACGTTCAACGATAACGAGGTGTTGGAAGATGTGAAGTATATTAAAGATGTGGCAAAGGTGGAGGGTAAACCCTACGTTGTCAATATGAGTTTTGGTGGTCAATATGGTAGTCACGATGGTACGAGTCTTTACAACCGTACGCTCAACGAACTTATTTCAGATAATAGCGGTGTCTTTGTGGTGGCTGCAAGTAACGATGGTGAAGACAAACTTCACGCGTCACACACCTTCACTGAGGACGACGAGGTGCGCTACGTATTTCTTGACCCCGAATCGTCAACTATATCAGTCCATCTTCTCAGCATTTGGGAACAGACGGCTGATGGTGAAGAATATATTGAAGTAGAACCTTGTTTCTTCAAGGCGAGCACGAAAAAAGTCACAGTTTATACCGAGGACGATGACGATTACTCTTCAACCGAACTCGATTGGGGTTTCGATGAATATTCGAATAAATTTGGTGTCGAAGTATACTGTGACCACGAGAAGTTGATCAAGAAGTTTGGAAAAGATATTTACCCAGGGGTGAAAATCACGGGTAAGAAGGGTGCTTGCGTTCACGTTTGGAACAATTCGAATTGGGATGAGATTTACACTCCTGCTTCTGTGAGTCCTGTCGGAGGTGTAAAGAAGGAACAATTCCTTGTGGGTGACAATGCGTATTTGGTGTCAGAGGGTGCAACCGCAGAAAAAGCCATTACGGTAGCGTCTTACAACACGGGTCGTTATGACTGGACTACACTTAATGATGGAAAAAGAATTGGTTACAAGGCTTCTGATTATGAGCAGGGAGTTATTAGCAATTTCAGTAGTCGTGGTCCTTCGCTCACAGAGAACGTCATTCATCCTACAATTACAGCACCTGGTGCGGTTATCATCTCGGCATTGAACAGTTACACATCAGGTTTTAATAAGAATGATGTTGATGTTGTAGCTGCAGCGAAGTTGGGAAATAATCCCAAACAGTATTACTACGGACCTAAGCAGGGTACTTCGATGTCTACTCCTTTTGTGACTGGGGTGATTGCTCTTTGGTACCAAGCAAATCCCAACTTGACGCATGAGCAGATTATGACCATTATTAAGGAAACGGCTATCAATGACGAATTCACTGCTCAAGAAGGTCAGAATGCATGGGGTTATGGTAAGATTAATCCTTACGAAGGGTTGAAGCGTGCGCTTAAGTTGGCTTCTACTGACGGTATTAACGACATGCAGAACTCTGAAGCGCCCGTTTCTTTCCATAAGGGTAATAACGCTTGGCGCATTCTTTTCAACACGAACGAAAGCAGTGCAAACATTCGCGTGACTGACCTCAATGGTCGCCTCGTTTCACAGCAAACGCTCGAACAACCCAAGCGCGGTGAAGAAACAGTTGTTTCTCTTGAATCACTCCCCGCTGGCGTTTACCTCATTAACGTAACGACAACTAAGGCTAACATTACGCGTAAGGTCGTAAAGAAGTAAGACTCTAGATTGCGATAGTACATATAGTTTCAAAGGTTTCTATGGCATCTATACTTTGGCATCTATACTTGCTATCGCAACCTTTTTTGCTGCTTCCAACACAAACTAACATACAAAATGGAACGTTTCAGATTTAATCCGCGCATTGTTCGTGACTTGCGCAATTACAACCGAAGCAAACTCGCTGCCGACACTATGGCAGGTCTTATTGTCGGTATCGTAGCACTCCCCTTGGCCATCGCCTTTGCAATTGCAGCGAGTCCTGGCGGAGATGCGAATCACACGATTGGTCCCGTTGCGGGTATTATCACCGCCATCGTTGCTGGTCTTATCATTTCTGCTTTGGGTGGTAGCCGTGTGCAGATTGGTGGTCCCACGGGTGCCTTCATTGTTATCATTTATGGCGTAGTAGCGCAATTCGGTCTCACAGGGTTGATGCTTGCTACTATCATGGCGGGGCTTTTCCTCGTATTGTTGGGCGTCTTCCGTTTGGGAACGATTATTAAGTTTATTCCTTACCCCATTGTCGTGGGTTTCACCAGTGGGATTGCGGTAACGATTTTCACCACTCAGGTAAAGGACCTCTTCGCGCTTCAGATGGACGCTGTCCCTGCAGAATTTGTTGAGAAATGGATTGCTTATGGTAAGAACTTCTTGACGCTGGATCCCGCAACTACTATTGTCGGTGTCCTTAGCATTATCATCATTGCCCTTACGCCTCGCTTTTCTAAGAAGGTTCCCGGTTCGCTAGTGGCTATTATTCTTGCAACCGTTGCGGTATATTTCCTCAACATGTTTGAGATTACTGACATCGAAACGATCGGTGACCGCTTTGGAGAAATCAAGGCAGAACTTCCCGAAATTACAGCGTTGAGCATTTTTGAGGGTGGTGTGACTTGGGAAATGATCAACATGCTTATCCCTACAGCGATTACTATTGCTGTGCTCGGTGCGATTGAGTCATTGCTTTCTGCAACTGTGGCAGATGGTGTGACGGGGCATCACCACGATTCAAACCAAGAACTCGTAGGTCAGGGTATTGCCAACATCGTGACGCCCTTCTTCGGTGGTATTCCTGCTACAGGCGCCATTGCGCGTACGATGACCAATATTAATAATGGTGGTCGCACCTGTATTTCGGGTATTATTCATGCTCTTGTGCTTCTCGTTATCTTCATTCTGCTCATGCCCTTGGCAAGTTATATTCCCATGTCTTGCTTGGCAGGTGTGTTGGTGGTTGTTTCGTATAACATGAGTGGTTGGCGCACCTTCCGCGAATTGATGAGCAACCCCAAGAGCGATGTGAGCGTATTGATCATCACCTTCTTGCTCACCGTTATCTTTGACCTCACTGTTGCGATTGAAGTCGGTCTTATCATAGCGTGTCTCCTCTTCATGAAGCGTATGACAGAGAGCACTCAGATTAAGGTGCTTACAGATGAAATCGACGCTAACGATGAAAGCGATATGCTCCTTGAAGAACATCTCCAAATCCCCGATGGTGTAGAAGTCTACGAAATCAATGGTCCTTACTACTTCGGTATTGCCAACAAATTTGAAGAAATGATGGCGTCGATGGACAACAATCCTCGTGTGCGTGTTATCCGTATGCGCCGCGTGCCTTTCATTGACTCAACGGGTATTCACAATCTTCAGAACCTCTGTGATATGTCGCAGCGCGAAGGTACAGACATCGTGCTTTCAGGCGTAACTCCCGCCGTTCAACATACTCTTGAGCGTGCAGGATTCTACCGCCTCATTGGTAAGGATCACATTTGTCCTAACATCAATGCCGCACTTGACCGTGCACGTGAACTCATGAGCGAGTAGGGAAACATTCTTTTAACATACGAATTTTAGATATAATATCGGGAGTGCATAGGTATTCCCGATATTTTTGTTTGGATTGCGGCAACTAATTATTGGGGAAAACATTTGCATTTCGAATGGGGCAAACAATCTGCTTGGTGCAGTATTTTCATTCCAAATTATTGCTGTTCGCTAAACTATTATAAGCATGTGCGCTTCTGTGATTTCTGTGACTTCTGTGTGAGAAAAAACACGATGTATAGTATTAGCATAATCAGTGTGAGATTTTTTACCGGACGGCAATAATAGAAAAACACAGTTGTCTTCCTCCCACAGTGTTCCTGAAATGCCTTTGCTGAATTTGTTTTTTTTGAAAATGTAGGCATGCATTTGCATGTTTGGTATCGTTTTATCGAAATGTCGGCAGGCATTTGCAAGATTCAGTATCGTTTTATTGAAATGTCGGCAGACATTTGCATGTTCTGATATCGTTTTATCTAAATGTCGGCAGACATTTGCAAGTATTGGATTTGTTTCGGGAAATCTAGATAAAAAAATCCGCAGTCCTAACGAACTGCGGATAGTATTGAAGATTCTCAGTAGAATCGTTCTTATCTTTTTACTTTACAATAATTAAGTAGTACTTCTTTTTGCCCTGCTGTGCAATGATATACTTTCCGTCGATGAGGTCGTTTTCAGTAATCTCTTGGTCAAAGGCAGCAAGTTTTTCCTTGTTGAGACTTACGCCACCGCCCTGAGTGAGTTTACGCATTTCGCCCTTTGAGGGGAAACATTTTGTAGTTTCAGCAAGAAGGTCAACAGCCTTTGCACCGACTACTTGATCGCGTGACACTTCAAAGCGGGGAACGCCGTCAAACACTGCGAGGAGTGTTGCTTCGTCCAATTTCAAAAGGCTATCCTTTGTTGCCTTTCCGAAAAGGATGTTTGATGCTTCAACCGCCATTTCGAGATCTTCCTTACCGTGAACGAGAATGGTCACTTCTTCGCCCAAACGGCGCTGGAGTACGCGGCGACCTGGGTCTTGGTCATGCTCTTCGATAAGGGCATTGATTTCTTCTTGCGTGAGCGATGTGAAAATCTTGATGTAGCGCTTTGCTTCTTCATCGCCTACATTGAGCCAGAATTGGTAGAAGGCATAGGGCGTTGTGCGGTTGCGGTCGAGCCAAACGTTACCCTGCTCTGTTTTACCAAACTTCTTGCCATCGGCCTTTGTGATGAGGGGGCAAGTGAGTGCGAATGCTTCAGCCTCGCCACCGAGTGTGCGGCGGATGAGTTCCGTTCCAGTAGTGATGTTACCCCATTGGTCTGAACCGCCCATCTGAAGTTTACAGTTCTTTTCGCGGAAAAGGTGGAGGAAGTCGTACCCCTGAAGCAATTGATAAGTAAACTCAGTGAACGAAAGACCATCACTGGCTTCACCATTGAGACGGCGCTTTACAGAGTCCTTTGCCATCATGTAGTTAACGGTGATGCGCTTACCGATTTCGCGAGCGAAGTCGAGGAAGGTGAAGTCCTTCATCCAGTCGTAGTTATTCACAAGTTCTGCGGCATTGGGCGCATCGCTTTCGAAGTCGAGGAAACGACTGAGTTGTTGCTTGATGCATGCCACGTTGTGACGGAGTACTTCTTCAGTGAGCAAGTTACGCTCAGCGCTCTTACCTGAGGGGTCGCCAATCATACCTGTTGCGCCGCCTACGAGAGCGAGGGGCTTGTGTCCTGCCTGTTGGAGGTGACGAAGCATCATTACGCCACAAAGGTGACCGATGTGAAGTGAGTCAGCAGTGGGGTCGATACCAACGTAAGCGGTAACCATGTCACCCTTGTCAAAAAGTTCTTGTGTGCCGGGCATCATCTGATGAAGCATGCCGCGCCATTTGAGTTCTTCTACGAAATTCATATTGTTTGTGTTTGTATTTTAGTTCGTTTTATGGAGTTGCAAAGTTAATGATTTATGTCTTACAGAACGATGTCCCTCAATCAGATTTTGCCTTCCGTGGGTGTGTTTCTCGGGGTTGCTGTTCAGTCAGTTTCCGTAAACCTGCGTTCTGGGGGGCAACAGTTGAAGGCATCAGTGTTGAAATGCGCTCCAAAGGAGAGGTCGAAACCTGCCGCAAGGAGTTGTTGCGCAAGTTCGGGTTTGCCGCGAAAACCGTGTATGACCCAGGGTTGTGTGGGGCGCAGTTGTTTGCGTAGCATTAACATTCGGTCGAATGCCCGCACGCAATGGATGGTGAGGGGTTTCTCTAGTCGTTCAGAAAGTTCAACGTGGTGCAGAAAAACGTTGGTTTGCACCGTTTCATCCGCACCCTTGGTTTTGTCAAAACCACATTCTCCAATACGCACCACTTGCGGATGTGTTGCCCAATGGTTGAGACCTTTTATGAGTTCTTCGATGTTCACCTCCGTTGTCCACCACGGATGTATCCCAACAGAATAGGTGGCGCCTGGGCGGAGGCAGACATCCATGGGATGGAACAACCACTCCAACGGCATATTAATAATTGCCGGCATGGAGGCTTGTAAGTCGTGTGTGTGAAAGTTCATGAAGGGTAATGTGAAAGGAGAAAGGAGAAAGGAAAAATGAGAGATGAGAGATGAGAGATGAGAGATGTTAACGCTATAAACCGGATGGTAGTTGTACTCTGTACTCTATTCTCTGTACTCTATTCTCTGTACTCTATTCAAGGAACCGGATCATACCCATGTCCGCCCCAGGGATGGCACCTAAGAATGCGACGAATTGCCAACCACAATCCCTTGAAAGGTCCGTGCTTTTGGAGTGCCTCTATGGCATATTGCGAACACGTCGGAGTGTAGCGACACGCAGGCGGCGTGAGGGGCGAAATAAACTTTTGGTAAAAGCGTATGGGGAGAATCAACAAGCGGGCAAGCATGAGATGTGGGGATTAAGGAGTTGGTAGTTCTTGATGTAGTTGCTCGCCTATGCGAAGGAGCAGGTTGATGACCTTTTTCTCAATCACTTTCGTATCTACAGGTTTGTCTGAAAGCCACATGAAGGCAAGGTGTAGCGCTTGCTTCTCTCCCAATGCTCCGACCAATGTGGGCTTGTTGAGGCGGTAAGTTTCTCGTAATTGACGCTTTGCTCGATTGCGGTCAACGGCATGGCGTAGTTTACGCTTCGGAACGCTAAGCAGCACCTTTACTTTCGGCCCATCTTTATGTTTCACCTCACGATACACGACACGCAATGGAAATGCCGTCAAAGCTTTCGCTCCAGCGGAGAAAAGGGCGTCTATGTCATTGCGCAAGCAGAGATGCTCAGCCTTGGGAAAACGGTGGGTAAACATAAAATAGTGAAGTAAAATGAAATTGTGGAAATATGGAACCGTTCAGCGCCGAGCGGACGGCCTGTGGTTGCCATATTTCCACAATGTGTGAGAAGTTAATATGCTGCGTTATAGTTTCAGAACGTGCGGTTCGTAACTACAATCATGCGTTTTCTTTTGAAAGGTAGAGGTCGAGTGTGCCTGTAATTGAAGGCGCTTGAGGAGTAGGTGCTTCAAGATGTGTGGGAAGACCCGCTTCAGACATTGCCATCGAAGTTGATTTGCCATAAGAGACGAGGCGAATGTTGCGATCCTTAATGTCGGGAACATTCTTAATCAACGACTGCACACCTGCAGGGGTGAAAAGAACGACCATGTCAAAATCAAAGGGCAATTCCTTGGGGTAATCGTTGGCAACCGTGCGATACATGATGCATTCTCTGTGCTTCAAGTTATGCTGGTTCATCAAGTTCTCCACTTCATCGTTATGAACGTCAGAAAGCGGAACAAGATAGGTCTCCGTCTTGTGCTTCACCATCAAGGGAAGAAGGTCTGCAAACTTACCTGTTGCGGGGAAAAATACCTTGCGCTTGCGGTATTGCACGTACTTTTGAATGTAGAGTGAAATGGCTTCTGACACGGCAAAGTATTTCATATCTTCAGGAATAGCTACGCGCATCTCCTTACAGAGCATAAAGAAATGGTCGATAGCATGGCGCGAGGTGAAAACAACTGCGGTATGATCCAATACATTTACCTTCTGTGCGCGAAACTCTTTTGGTGTAAGACCTTCTACGCGAACGAAAGGATGAAACACCAATTCAACATTGTGTTTCTTCGCAATATCAAAGTAAGGAGACTTCTCTGTCGCAGGACGCGGTTGAGAAACTAGAATCTTCTTAATCATTACTTTACAGTGTCAAGTAGTAGTTTGATTTGTGTTAGTAATCTCCAACCAATTAGTGTGGTTGCTAAATTCAGTGTGCAAAAGTACAAAAAAATATGGAAATACGCTAGCAAGCCATGGAAAAATGTGACTTTCAGCTTAATAAAGCGTAGTGTCTCTATCACGATAAGGATGCTGATTAACCACCATTTTTGCGCAATAAGGGGAATGTCCCAAAAGATTGTGGCTGCCGCTAAGGGGAGTAGGAATAGTGTTTCGTAGAGAAGGGTGACTAAGTATGAAACTATCCATTCGCCACGTTGCTCTTTGTTGAAGAAGATGCTGTTGATTATGGTATATAGTACGAGTTTGAGCACAATGATTCCGCAAACACCTCCGACACTGATACCGAAAATAATGCTCGGCGTATGTTCGTGAAATGCTTCGGGAATGCACAACTGAACGTATCTCATAACCAATATCCCCAATAGCAGACTTGCACTTATCACGATGGGGACACACCCGTTGAGTTGCACATCGTGTTGCTTGGTAAACTTCTTTCGATGATTACTCTCAATACGAAAAAATCCCGTCCACCAACCTTCCAAAAAAGTCCACGAACGAGACACCGCCCACACGATGAGCATAAAACTCAGCAGGAAGGCGGAAACAATCCAGTCGTCGTTTTGGAGATGGTAAGGCATGAGAGGTATGAAAGGTTAACGATAAATGGTTAATGGGTTAATGATGAAATGTAACTGGAATACAATTGTACTCTGTACTCTGCGCTCTAACCTTACATAGCAGCATACTTGCGAACTTCCTTGCTCCAAAGAGGAGTGGTTTCGCAAAGTTGGATGGCTTCTTCGGGAGTTGTTGCCACGCACCAAATATTAGCGTGCTCGGTGCGCATAAAGCGTTCTTCGGTTGCACGTTGCAATTGCTGGAGTAAGGCATCGAAATACCCATCAATATTGAGTATGATGATAGGTTTGAGGTATAGACCGAGTTGCTTCCAAGTAATCACTTCAAGTAATTCTTCGAGAGTGCCAACTCCACCAGGTAAGGCAATACATGCGTCGGAACGTTGCGCCATGGTCTCCTTTCGGCTGTGCATATCGGGAGTTACGATGAGTTCGGTCATTCCGTTGTGTTGCCATCCCTGCTCAATCATGAATTTAGGAATAACCCCAATGGCATTTCCGCCATGGGCAAGCACGCCTTCTGTTGTGGCTCCCATCAATCCCGTACGACCAGCTCCGTTTATTAAGGAGTGTCCATGTTCAGCCAGCACTTTTCCTAAAATACCGGCAGCCTCCATATAAGCTGCCGGTACTTGACCGCTTGAAGCGGCATATACGGTAATCGTCATTGCATTAAAGTTTGAACGCTTCTTGAATGATGTCAACGTAATCCAACTTCTCCCAAGTGAAGAGTTCTACTTCTATTTCCTTGGGTTCGCTGAACTTGCCACCAAACGTTTTGGTAACCTTGCGAGGTTCGCGACCTACATGACCGTAAGAAGCGGTTTCTTCATAGATGGGTTGACGGAGTTTCAAGCGTTCTTCAATTGCCTTGGGACGGAGGTCGAAGAGCTCCTGTACTTTCTTTGCAATTTCACCATCAGTCATGTTCACGTGACTCTTGCCATATGTGTTGACATAAACGGAGATGGGTTCAGCAACACCAATTGCATAACTCAATTGTACGAGCATTTCATCAGCAACGCCTGCTGCTACCATGTTTTTGGCAATATGGCGTGCTGCATAAGCTGCCGAACGGTCTACCTTTGAAGGGTCTTTACCAGAGAAGGCTCCACCACCGTGTGCGCCCTTTCCACCATAAGTATCAACGATAATCTTACGTCCAGTAAGACCAGTGTCGCCGTGAGGACCACCAATTACAAACTTACCAGTGGGGTTTACGTGATACTTAATCTTCGAGTTTTCAAAGAGTGCACGCACTTCGGGAGTGTTCACACGTTCCTTAATCAAGCGGGGCATAAGGATGGTAATCACGTCATCCTTGATCTTGCGAAGCATCATTTCGTCGGCTTTTTCCTGACTACCTGCTTCTGTTGCGTTGATAAAGTCATCGTGTTGTGTTGACACTACGATAGTATCGATACGCATAGCGCGGTCGTTGTCATCGTATTCAATTGTTACCTGACTCTTAGAGTCGGGGCGCAAGTAGGTCATCACCTTGCCTTCGCGACGGATTTCTGCAAGCACAATCAAAATTTCGTGTGCCAATGCGAGGGGGAGGGGCATGAAGGTGTCGGTTTCCTTATTGGCATAACCAAACATCATACCTTGGTCGCCTGCACCCTGATTCATGGGGTCTTCGCGCTCTACACCACGGTTGATGTCTGCACTTTGTTCGTGAATGGCAGAAAGAATACCGCAACTTTCGGCGTCAAATTTGTATTCTGCCTTAGTATAACCAATGCGCTTGATAGTGCGACGCACGATAGTTTGAAGGTCTGCATAACCTTCTGACTTTACTTCGCCTGCTACTACTACTTGACCCGTTGTTACAAGAGTTTCGCACGCCACCTTTGACGTGGGGTCGAATGCCAACAATTCGTCAAGAACGGCATCACTAATTTGGTCCGCTACTTTATCGGGATGACCTTCCGATACAGATTCTGAGGTAAAGAGGTATGACATATATATAATGAGTTTTTAGGTCGTGATGTTATGAGGCGGCTAGAACATAGAACCTATCTGGAATATCTATAACTTCTAGAATATATAGGAAATCTATACTTTCCTAATCAAATTTAGGCATAAAAAAATCTGCCCATCGCGCCGATTTACGCGAAAGCAGAATGTTGAGTGCGTCACAAGTCCCTCTTGTGAACAAAGACTCTCGTACCGAGGCGTTGTTCTAAACAGTCCCTCTATTTTAGCATTTTTTATAGTGGTTGCAAGCAGCCAAATCTCTCCACATTCTGATTTCGGGTGCAAAGGTAGTAATTTGCTCGCAAACATGCAAGTGAAGACTAGTGATAAATGAAAAATGAGAAAGAAGAAAGGAGAAATAACCCTGCGGAGCCTATGGTTTGCTCGCGTTGGATGGTTTCTCCTTTCTTCTTTTGTTCGGTTTCGCAGCATAGTCTTTCTCCTTGCTGGGCAGCGGAAAAACTTAATCGTCGTATCAAGTTCTTGCTTTGTTCGTAGGTCGTCCTTTTTTCTTACACCCAACTTCTGCGTCTAAACAACCAGTAGAAGGTGCCTGTCACTACGACGGATGAAACAATGACGAGAGGGAATCCCCACCACGATGTTTCCATGCCGTTGATTAAGTTCATACCGAAGATACTGGCAATAAGTGTGGGGAACATCAATATGATGGAAACAGAAGTCATTTGCTTCATGACGCTCGCCATGTTATTATTAATAATGGAAGCGTAGGTTTCCATGGTGGAGTCGAGGATGTGGGCGTATATATTGGTAGTTTCACGCGCCTGGTGCATCTCGATGGTTACGTCTTCGATGAGGTCGGCGTCAAGTTCGTCGACAGGGAGTTTGAATTTCAATTTTGAGAGCAAGGTTTCATTGCCACGGATTGAGGTGATGAAGTAAGTCAAACTATCCTGCAAGCGCGAAAGACTAATCAAGTCTTCGTTATCAATGGCACGGTCCAAATTTTGTTTGGCTTCTTCAATAAGCACATTGATTTGCTTCAGACGCTTCAAGTACCATACGGCACTAGACAGGAACAAGCGGAAAACGAGGTCAACGGAGTCTGTGAAACCCATGTTGCGTTTTTGCTGATAACTCACGAAGTCTATCATCATGTTTGTTTCGTGATTGCAAACGGTTACGCATACACCTTTTTTCAGAATAATGCCCAAGGGGATTGTAGTGTGGGGTGTACGTGAGCGCACTTCCTTCACATAGGGAATACGAAGGATTATGAGTTGCCAACCCTCGTCGTATTCAAAACGCGAGCGTTCGTCCTTATCTCGAATGTCGTCAAGGAAATAGGAAGGTACATTGAGTTCGTTGATGAGGAACTCCTCATCTTCTAATGTTGGGCATGTTACTTGCACCCAGCAATCGGGCTGCCACTCTTCCAGCGTGCGCAGCGCTTTGTTGTAATTCCAGTAAGTTCGCATGTGTTAGGTATTGCGTAGACCTTCTAAGAAAGTAAAGAAACCGTTATGACGGTGGAATGCCTCTCGCAATACCATCCGTCTATCAATCGCAATTATTTTCCGCGTAATAGTCGTCCATGTAGGTTTTACTTTTGTTAACGCGACAAAGGTAATACAGAATTTTTAGAAGAGCAAATTTTTGAGAGAAAAGAGAACAGTCAATGGACAACGGACAAGAGTTAATGGGCATATTATCTCGCAACAACTTTGTATATTTCTCTAAATATCTGCCTAAAACTTTCAACTAGAACTTCTGAGATGTTTTTTGCTATAATTTGCTCACTCGCTTTTGATATCTTGCGTTTTCGATAAAGCAAACGAATACAGGGGTGTGTTTCGCTCGTTTTGATCTGAAAAACATGATTTTTAGATGCTAAATCTTTGTTTCTTGAGAACAAAATGAGTGTTTCAATACGAGGATTTTAATTTGCATGCAAAAAAACACGGAATTTATAGAAGTGCCGAACGGTTCTACCTGGAAATGGAGTTCTCACTCGAATACCACGCATGAGTCTCAAACAAAGTTGAAATGGTTTCCCGACAACCGATTTTGCATAGAAGACGTCGGAATTACCAATGATGGATTTTGTAATGACGTAAAATGTAATATAAAGGTTCGGCTTGGTCCAAAAGAATCGTTAATTTTGCGGGTGACTAGAATTCATGATTTCACCGTGGATTCAGAACCCCCAACACAAAACAAACGTCTATGCTAAAACGCTTTTTTATTTATCTCTTACTCATCTTTGTCCTTCCCGTTAAAGCCTCGGATAGTCTGAGTCTTGAAATCGTACGTCGTCTTAATACGTTACTCACCGACTCGTTACTGACTCATTCGCAGATGGCGATGTGTGTGTATGATATTTCTGACGATACCCTACTCTTTACACACAACGAATTGCAATTGATGCGCCCTGCTTCGTGTCAAAAAGTTGTGACATCGGTTGCTGCACTTTCATTACTTGGTACAAACTACCACTTCACTACGCAACTCTATCTTGATGGCACACAAGAAGGTACGGAGTTCAAAGGCGATATCATTGTTCGCGCAGGTTTTGACCCATTGCTGACTACTACAGATTTGGAATCGATGGTAGCAGCATTGAGTAAGCGGGGCATCACTTCGATTCAAGGGAACCTCTTGTTGGATATGACTATGAAGGACACCCTTTCGCGTGGTGCAGGATGGTGTTGGGATGATGATGATAAATTGATTCGCCCGCTATATTTAGATGGTAAATTAGCCTTTTCTAAACCTTTCCGCAATCTATTGCGCAAAGCTGAAATTCAATTTAAGGGACGTACACTACAACGACCGCTACCCGAAACCGCTACATTGATTGCCGAACACAAACGTCCGATTCAAGAGGTGCTGTATCCTATGATGAAGGAGAGCGATAATCTTTGCGCAGAATCGGTGTTCTATCAGATTGCAGCACACACGCAAAAGTTCAAGGCATCAGCGGACGATGCCGTGGAACTCATCAATAACTTTATTGACGAATGCGGATTGAATTCAAAACATTATCGCATTGCTGATGGGAGTGGTTTGTCGTTATACAATTATGCGACACCAGTACTCTTCCTAACCCTGTTGCGATATGCTTACGCCGACCCAGCGATACGCTCTATTATCTGGGACTCATTACCTATTTGCGGCAGAGACGGAACGTTAAAGAAACGTATGCAACTCACTCCTGCTGAAGATAATGTTCGTGCAAAGACGGGTTCTGTTACAGGTGTCAGTACGCTGGCTGGTTTTTGCACAACAGCACATCATCACACGCTATGCTTTGTGATTTTTAATCAAGGTTTAATTCGTGCATCTCATGGACGTGCCTACCAAGACAAGGTTTTGAATGCACTTACTTCAGGTTGGTCGTGCGAACCATAAAACAAATCCATTACTTGCATTCCACACCAACACTCTCACCCATTTAACCTCAGAATTATGCGCACCACAAGTCTTAATTATGTATTTCTCTTAATGAATTTCGTGCTGTCTTCAATGATGGTTGGCGCACAGACACATCCCGATGTAGCCAAACTCTTTGACCACTTTCGCTCAGCGGCTGCGTTCGATCACGAATTTCCGCGTGAGAAAGTGTTTCTACATCTTGACAACAATGCCTATTTCGAAGGCGATTCCTTGTTCTATAAGGCCTATGTTGTACGTGCATCGAGTTTGAAACCCACGGACATCAGTGGTGTGCTCTATGTAGAACTCCTGAATGCAGCAGGTCAGATGATGGAACGCCAATTGGTGAAGATTGATTCGCTTGGTGGCGGTAGCGGTTGCATAAAGTTTGATAGTTACATGCATTCGGGTTATTACGAAGTACGTGCCTACACGCGTGCTATGCTCAATTGGGGTGAGGATGCTTATTTCTCACGAGTTGTTCCTCTGTTTGAGCGCACAAAGGATGCATTCTCTATAGAGACTATTGATGAAGCGTGGAAGATTCCCGAAAAGTCCAAACGCTCTTTTACCATTGAGGGTGATAACAAACGTATGGTGAATTTCTATCCTGAAGGAGGAATGCGTATTGCGGGACTTGCACAACGTTTTGGGTTTCTTGTGACCGATGGTAACGGAATGCCCGTTGCGGATGAAGTCTCTGTTTACGATGATGATGGAAACTTGGTGCTCAGTGCTCGCCCTTTACATGAGGGACGTGGCAGTTTCTTGTTGCCTCCAGGCGTAAATGGTGGTTATGCCCTTGTGGGAGACCAGCGAACAGATCTTCCCGAAGCACAGAAGGATGGTTACACGTTGCGAGCTGATTTGGCTGACGGTTATTTGGATTTGCATGTGGAGCGCACTGCTGGAATGCCACAAGAAGTGATTGGTATGGGAATCTTTAATCACGAACGTGCGTGTTATTTTGATACACTTCACGTAAATGAACCCGCTGAATTTTCACTTCCCGCAAATGTACTGCGAGGAGGTGTGAACCGAATTCAATTGTTCAATAAACAGGGCGAAGCGTTGGCCGAACGTCTAATCTATTATCCCATTGCGACAAGTGATGTGCAAGTATCCGTGCGACAAAGTGCATTAACTTACGAACCCTATGCTCCCATTGCTCTTGAATTGTATATTACCGATATGCAAGGAACTCCTCTCGAAGCAAACGTATCCCTTTCCGTGCGTGATAATGCTCAGGAGATGGTGAGCAACAAGACTTCCGCAATTGATGTAGAGATGTTGCTCGCTAGTGAGGTGCGTGGATACATACATCAACCCGACTTTTACTTCGCTCCTGGAGATTCCGTCGCGTCACGAAGAAAGCGCCTCATGGCACTCGACCATTTGTTGCTCGTTCAGGGATGGACCGCCACAAGTTTCGGACAGATGTGTCACCACGACCAATTCCAGACAACGCATCCCATTGAGGAAAATCTCGTCCTGAATGGCACGGTGTTTAAAGATAATAACAAGCGGGAACCTTGGCCTAACTTGGGATTAAAACTGCTGATGTATGCCCCCGATGGCACTTCTGTAGAGGGCGAATGCTTGACGGATGCCGAGGGTAAGTTTGCCTTCCGCTCTACAGTGGATTATGTGGGCGAATTGTCGGCAATGGTATATACCGAAGATGCAGAGAAGAATCGCAAATGGGCGCGCGTGGCTTTTGATCGCTGGTTTGATCCGTTGCCACGAACATATCATCCCCAGCAACAAACCTATGCTCCCGCCATTCCCCTTGATACGACGGAGCAAGTGATTAACCAACCTGACGTTTTCGAATGGACGGACACGCTTGACGATTGGCGTGACACGTATTTGGATGAGGCGGTGGTGAAAGCGAAACGTAAGTACCGCCCACTCCAAGGTAATCGCTACAAATGGGGAGGTGGGGAAGAGAAAGGCAAGCGCAATGCCGATAGTTTCTATAATGTGGAACTCGAACTCGAACGTTGGCGTGACTTGGGAAATGATGGTACGATGCTTGCCACGACATTTATTGCGCTTCTCGTAGATAGTACGGATTATTTGAGTGCTGGTGTTGACGCAGCTGAACAGATGTTTCAGCAAGAGACTACTCAAGAGGTGGTTAACCCCAACGAGACTACAACCACGGAATCAGAAACAACAGACGAGGGTAGTTCGCTAAACGAGGAGGCACTCCAGTTGATTAATGGTAAAACGACGGTGTGGGTTCTCAATAACTTAAAAGACGAACAAAATAACTTACCCACATTGATGGCAGATGAAGTGCAATCTGTAGCTGTTGTGACTGACGTTTCGAAACAAAAGAAATTCATAGGAACTGCGGCAACAGATGAACATATTGACCAGGTCATCGTTGTCTATGAACGCCCCAACGCTTACCTTTATAAGTCGAAGAAGGGTTTGACCAAGCGCAAAGTGTGGGGATATGCGAAACCCAAGGCATTTTATTCGCCCAACTATTACGAAATGAAGTTGCCTAAGAAACCCGATACACGCCACACGCTCTATTGGACACCCCAACTGACGCTTGATAGTCGTGGTAAAGGTACTGCTGTCTTCTTCAACAACTCTTTCGATGGCACCCAACTACGCATTTCTGTGCAGGGGATTACGCGAGATGGGCGTTTTGTAAGTTTTGAACTTTAGAGTGTATAGATTTTTTAGATATCTAGTTATTCTAGACATTCTGGAATTTTTAAAATTACTTAAAAAATACAACATTTTCTTTGGTAGATAAACTGAAAACTGTAATTTTGCCGCAAGAAAACGGAATTTACTTACATATTTCTACAATCTATAATTAAAAATAAGCACTATGTTATTCACAACGTCTTTTTACTTTTATAATTATTTTTACTTTGCTGAACAGGCAGAGCGGGACGTTGTGTGTATCCATTAGGTTGCGAAGGTATTTATAACACCATACAAAAGGTCCTGCTCGTTGGAGTGGGACCTTTATTTTTGGCAAGTAACAGCAATCTTGTCAACTAGGACGGACTGATTCAATATAGATGTTCCTCCAAGCAAACCTGCATAGCGCCAAATTTTTTACAAATCTAGTCCTGCAAACCTGCAAGCGCCGTACGTTTTACAAATCCGTCTATGCGCACTGCATAACGCCACACGTCTTACAAATCCGTCTATGCGCACTGCATAGCGCCACACGTTTTACAAATTCGTCTATGCGCATCTGCATAGCACCACACGTTTTACAAATTCGTCTATGCGCACTAGCGTAGCTCCATACGTTTAAAAACTCGGTCTTTGCAATTGCTATATTATAGTTTTATTAATTTAGTTTAACGATTATGACTTATCCTGCTTCGCCCGAATATTCCCTCAAAATTGCCATTCAAGGCGCACCTGGTTCGTTCCACCACATTGCGGCTCGTGAGCATTTTGGCACAAACATAGATTTAATTTGTTGCAACACTTTTGAAGAGGTCTTTCACGAGATGCGCCAAAACGACAGCGTCATGGGGTTAGTGGCAATTGAAAACACCATCGCGGGAAGTTTACTCCACAATTATGAACTCCTACGCGAGAATAAATGCACCATCATTGGCGAACACAAACTACGCATTGAGCACTGCATTGCCTGTCTTCCCCACGAGGGATGGAACGACTTGAAGGAGGTAAACTCCCATCCCGTTGCCCTACAGCAATGTCGCCACTATTTGTTAAACAAACATCCACAACTAAAGGTTGTTGAGGCAGAAGATACCGCAGGCGTCGCACGACGTATTGCTGAGAATCAATTAAGCGGACATGCAGCCATCTGTCATGCGAGTGCTGCACAACAATACGGACTAAAGGTGCTCGAAAATCACATTGAAGACAACAAACACAACTTCACCCGGTTTCTCGCCCTTGCTGATGAATGGCAGGCAGATCGTTACCGCGAAATTACACAAACCAATAAGAGTAGCATTGTCTTCTCCCTTCCCCATGAAGAAGGTTCGCTTTCGCAAGTGCTCTCTATCTTTAGTTTCTATAAAATTAATCTCACCAAGATTCAATCACTCCCAATTATTGGTCACGAATGGCAATACCTATTTTACGTTGACGTAACCTATCCAGACTACTTGCGATATTGTCAAAGCATTGATGCCGTACGTCCACTCACACGCGACCTCCGTATTCTCGGAGAATATGCGGCTTTTGAACAAAACAATTGCTACAATAATACATAACATAACCGAACTATAGATCCTCATAATTTCACCTCTATGATTACTCCCGCACAACGCATTGCAAGCGTTTCAGAATACTATTTCTCACGCAAACTAAAAGAAGTCGCTCAGATGAATGCCGAAGGTAAAGATGTTATTAGTCTTGCTATTGGTAGTCCTGACCTTCCCCCCTCAGAACAAACGATAGAAACCCTCTGTCGCGAGGCACATCGCCCCAATGCACATGGTTATCAACCCACTTCGGGAACTCCAGAACTCAAGCAAGCGATGGCGGGATATTATCAGCGCCGATATGGTGTTACTCTGAATCCGCAAACAGAGATACAACCATTGATTGGTTCGAAGGAAGGCATACTTCACACCACGCTTGCTTTTGTTAATCCAGGAGAAAAAGTGCTCGTTCCCAATCCGGGTTACCCCACTTACACTGCGCTTTCACGGTTGTTGGGATGCGAAGTAGCATATTACGACCTGCTTCCCGAAAACAATTGGCAACCTGACTTTGAAGCGCTTGAAGCAACCGACCTCAGCAACGTGAAAATCATGTGGGTGAATTATCCACACATGCCTACGGGTGCCGTAGCATTAAAGCAGACGTATGAACGCCTCGTTGCCTTTGGGCGTCGCCACCAAATCCTTATCGTTAATGATAATCCATACAGCACCATCCTCAATCCTACCCCTCAAAGTCTTCTTCAAGTTCCTGGTGCCCTAGATTGTTGCATTGAATTTAACTCGATGTCAAAAAGTCACAACATGCCTGGATGGCGCATTGGTATGCTCGCTGCTAAAGAGGAATATATCCAGTACATTTTGCGGGTTAAGAGTAATATTGACTCAGGTACCTTCCGAGCGATGCAATTGGCTGCCGTTTCGGCCTATGATAACGACGATGCTTGGCACGAAACGCACAATTACAACATCTATTTGCCACGCCGCAAAGCAGCAGAGCAACTTATGGATGCGCTTCAATGTACTTACGATCCCAATCAAGTCGGTATGTTTTTATGGGGAAGAATCCCTGACCACTACGACACCGTTGAAACGCTCACCGAACGCCTACTTCACAAGGCAAACGTATTTATTACCCCTGGTTTTATTTTCGGTTCCAACGGAAATCGCTACATTCGCATCTCACTCTGCGCAACGGAAACAAAAATTCTTGAAGCGCTACAACGAATAAAGGAAAGATTTTAAAGTAAAAGTCTAGAGACTTTAGATACACAACATAGTTATAAACAGAATTCAATATCCACATAACTCCCCAACATTAAATAATATGGAACTCGATATTCTCCCCCTCAATCTACCTGGCATTGAAACCAAACGTCCCCTCGTTATATCTGGTCCCTGCTCCGCTGAAACCGAAGAGCAAGTCATGACTACCGCCACACAACTTGCGGCGCAAGGCATCAAAATCTTTCGCGCCGGCATTTGGAAACCACGCACAAAACCCGGAGGTTTTGAAGGCGTTGGTGAACCTGGGTTGAAATGGTTGCAACGTGTGCAAAAAGATTTGGGTATGCTTGTAACAACAGAAGTAGCCACAGAGGCGCATGTCAAAGCAGCACTCGCCCATGGCATAGACATTCTCTGGATCGGTGCACGAACGGTTGCCAATCCCTTTGCCATGCAGGAAATTGCAGATGCCTTAAAAGGACATGACGTACCCGTAATTGTGAAAAACCCCGTTAATCCCGATTTGGAATTATGGATTGGTGGACTTCAGAGAATTAATGGTGCGGGCATTAAACGCATGGCTGTGATTCACCGAGGTTTTTCGTCGTGCGACAAGAAAATATATCGCAATTTGCCCATGTGGCATTTGCCCATCGAACTCCGCCGCCGCATTCCGAATATTCCCATTCTCTGCGACCCTTCTCACATTGGCGGACGTCGCGAACTCATTGCTCCACTCTGTCAACAGGCAATGGATCTTGGTTTTGACGGTCTTATAGTTGAAACACACTGTTGTCCCGATTGTGCATGGAGTGATGCAAGTCAACAGGTGACGCCAGACGTTTTCAGTTTCATCTTGAATAAACTGGTGGTGCGCGAAACGGGCGAAACGACTGAAAGTCTTGTAGAACTACGCCGTCAAATTGACGAATGTGACCATGCGCTGATTGAATTGCTTGCAAAACGTATGCGCGTCAGTCGCGAGATTGGACAATACAAGAAGCAACATGGTATGACCGTAGTGCAAACCAATCGTTATGCCGAAATCCTAGACAAACGTGGCGCGCAAGGAAGTCTTTGTGGTATGGATAGCAGTTTCATGAAACACATCTTTGAAGCCATCCACGAAGAAAGTGTACGCCAACAAGTGGAAGAAATTAATAAGTAATTTGTATTTAGAGTACAGAGTACAACGACCATCCAGAATAACTGCTTTCGAAATATCCTGCATAGCAGTTATACTCTGTGCTTTGTACTCTCCCTCTCCCCTCTTTATTATGAAAATCCTTATCCTTGGCGCCGGAAAGATGGGTTCCTTCTTCGTTGACCTTCTGAGTTTCGACCATGAAACAGCGGTTTACGACATCGACCCACACCGTTTGCGCTTCACCTATAATACCCAGCGCTTCACAACACTTGAAGAAATTGAAACCTTCCGACCTGAGTTGGTCATCAATGCCGTGGCACTGAAATACACGCTCCGTGTGTTCGACACTATTCTGCCGCTTTTACCACCTGATTGCATTCTCTCCGATATTGCTTCAGTTAAGACAGGATTCAAGGAGTATTACGAAAAGACGGGGCGCCGTTATGTTTCTACGCACCCCATGTTTGGTCCTACTTTTGCGAATCTCGGTGCGCTTTCTTCCGAAAATGCCATTATTATAAATGAGGGCGACTACATGGGGCGCATTTTCTTCAAAGACCTTTACGGAAAACTCGGACTCAACGTCTTTGAATACTCCTTTGACGAACATGATGAAACCATGGCTTACTCCTTGAGTATTCCCTTTGTTTCGACCTTCGTGTTTGCGGCAATTATGAAACACCAAGATGCCCCCGGAACCACCTTCAAACGCCACATGCAAATTGCACGCGGAGTTCTTGGCGAAGATGATTGCCTGTTGCGTGAAATCCTTTTCAATCCTCGCACAGGCGGTCAAGTTGAGAAGATTCGAACAGAGTTAAAAGAACTGCTCGAAATCATTGATCAAAAAGACGAACCGCGCCTCAACGGTTACTTGCAGAAGATTCGAGCGAACCTTAAATAGTCCACGCTCTGTAACGCACCGTCATCACGACAAACATACTGAAACATCTCACAGAAAGAGGTTGTAACGTAATTCTAAGTTACGGTGCAACCTCTTTCTGTGTCTTAACAAGGGAATTTCTAATTCGTCTTGAAAAAATGGGGATTGGTCGAGTACTCTCAAAAAGATTAGGTCGTACTAGGTGATTTTAGTACTTTTGCGTTACAATTAAAATCCCTCATTATGAAGAAACTGATCCTTTCCCTCATGCTTTCGCTCGTAGCGACTGCAATGGTGGCGCAGAAATGTGTCATTCTGGGCACCGTGAAAAATGCCGAAACGGGAGCTGCGCTTCCCTACGCAACAACCTCTGTCATAGAAAACGACAAGGTTATTGCTGCCATGACCAGTAAAACGGACGGCGCGTTTAACTTGACCATTAAGAAAACAGGTAAATTCACACTCAAGGTGAGTTACATTGGTTACGATTCAAAATCGCAAACCATTACCGTTACCGATAAAACCGACACGCTCCGTATAGGGACCATCACTCTCACGCCTCACGAAGACATGCTCGGAACAGCAGTCGTTACAGGCACCGCAGCAAAGGTGGAACAGAAAGAAGACACCACAGTCTTTAATGCTGCGGCCTATCGTGTACCCGAAGGTTCTACGCTCGAAGCATTGATTAAGCAACTTCCTGGTGCGGAAATCGACGATAATGGTAAGGTGAAAATCAACGGTAAAGAAGTTACGGAATTCCTCATTAATGGTAAGGACTTCTTCAAGGGTGATACGGATATCGCCATGAAGAATCTTCCCACAAATTTGGTGAGCAAGATTAAGTCATATCAGAAGAAGAGTGACTACACCGAGATGACGGGTATCGATGATGGCGAAGAGACAAACGTGCTGGATATTTCCACGAAGCGCGAACTCAATCAGACGTTGGTTTCTAACATTGACCTCGCCTACGGTACAAAAGATCGCTACTCGGCAAAGGCTTTTGTCAACTACTTTACAGACCACTCACGCATCACTGTCTATGGTTCAACTAACAATGTCAACGACCGTGGTTACGGAGGTTGGGGTCGTGGTGGCGGAGGCGTAACAGCTTCGAAGGAAGGCGGTCTTGACTTCACATGGGAAAACGGTAAGGAAAAGAAGGAACCCGGCAGATTGGAAATTGGCGGTAATGCACGCTACAGTCACCGTACGAGTCATTCACTCTCAACAAACAGCACGGAAACCTTCTTGACCAGTAGTAGCAGCACACGTTCGTTCTCAAATGGTTTCAACCAAAGTCGCAACAGTTCAACGAGTTTCAATACAGGTTTCCGTCTCCGTTGGGACCCCGACACGATGACGCGCATCATGTTCCGCCCCTCTTATTCGTTCAGCAAGGGTAGGGGAAACTCCTCCAATCGTTCGGCAACATTCAACGACGATCCCTACGAAGTTGATGGTGGCGTGATTGAAAGTCCGCTCGATAGCATTTCTTTAAATCCTATTGGAACCATCAATCCCGAACTTCTTGCCATCGCAGTCAACCGTCAGCACCGCGAAAACATGAACGACAACAAGAGTCATAACCTTAGCGGAACGTTGAACTTTACACGTCGTTTCGGAAACGAAGGTCGTAACGTGAACATTCGTTTGAATGCGGGCTATTCAAAGAGCGAGAGCAACAATTACTCACTCAACGAAATCATGTACTTTAAGAATGGTGCGGAAAACGCTACCTCTACATTCTTGAATCAATACACCACAAGTCCCAGTAAGAACTATAACTATAGCGCACGCTTTAGTTACAGTGAACCCTTGGGCAACAACTGGTTTGCTGAAGCGCGTTACGAATATTCGCATCGCTATCAAGATTCCGATCGTTCGTTGTACAACCTCGAAAAGTTGGACGAAGGTAATTCGCCTTGGGGCAACTACAGCGAGGCAATTAACATCTTCGGAACAGTGCCTGCTTCAGACCTTATTACACAGGTACGAGACGATTACAACAGTCAATACGCCACTTACACCTACAACGACCACAGTGCAAATGTCGGCGTGCGCTACAACACCAAGGAAATCCGCTTCAACGCAGGTGTGGACTTAAAGCCCCAACACACGAAGATGGAATATACGCGCCCCGGACAGATTGACACGATTGTAACACGCGACGTCTTTAACTGGGCACCCAACGTGCGCTTGCGCTACCGTTTCAACCAAACAACAAACCTCGATATCAACTACCGCAGTTCGTCATCTCAACCCTCAATGACCAACTTGCTCGAAGTAATTGATGATAGCAACCCGCTCTACATTTCAATGGGTAACGCTGGGTTGAAACCCTCTTGGAACCACAACATGAATATCGATTTCCGCACATACAACACCGAAGCGCAGCGAGGCATCTTTGCGGGAATTCGTGGTAATATGAATCAAAACTCTGTTACCAACAAGTCCATCTACGATGTTGAGACGGGTCGCAACTTCTCACGCCCCGAAAACATCAATGGGAACTGGAGCACAAGCGGCTATTTCGGTTTCAACACTGCCTTGGGCGAAGAAAAGTTGTGGAACATCTCAACCAACTCTAACGTTGGTTATAACACATCGGTAGGTTACATCGGTAACCGCACAACGGGCATTGGCGAACCTCCCGCAAATGGTCCTGATGCACTGAAATTCTATCACAACGTCTTCAACAATATCGAAAGCACAAAGGCTACAACCAACACGCTCAACCTTGGCGAACGCCTACGCTTTGGTTATCGTGCAACGTATTGGGATTTCAGCATCTTCGGAAACGTCAACTATCAGAAGTCGAAATCAGACGTTCAAGAACGTGCCAACCTCGAAACATGGAACTTCGATTACGGCGCACATCTCAACATTAACTCCGACCTTGGATTGCGTTTCTCTACCGACATTCGCGTAAACTCTCGCCGCGGTTATTCTTCGGCAAACATGAATACGAACGAGATTCTTTGGAATGCTCAAATCTCGCACTCGTTCCTCAAGGGTAAAGCGGCGACACTCTCGCTCCAATTCTACGACATCCTTCGTGAACAGAGCAGCATCAGTCGTAACATCAGCGCTTACCAACGCACCGACTCGTGGTCATACGGCATTCACTCTTACTGCATGGTACACTTCATTTATAAGTTAAACATCTTTGGTGGTAAGAAGACTGAGGCTGCTGATGATAAAAAGAGTCCTGGCGCTCATGGTGCTCCTGCAGTTCGTGTCATGGGTCGCGGAATGGGAGGAGGTTTTGGTGGCGGCATGGGTCGCTTCTAAAAAAATAACTACAACCGTCTCGGCAGAGACATACAACAACTGGATACATCCGCTGGAGTGTATCCAGTTGTTTTCTTTTCACCATGAATAAGTGTAACACGTCCACTATTCAACAGAAAGTCTTCTTTTCGATTTTAGAGTTCCAAAAACCTGCATTGCACCAATTTTTTTGCAAATCACGTCCTGCAACCTGCGTAGCGCCATATTTTTTGCAAATCACGTCCCGCAACCTGCATAGCGCCATATTTTTTGCAAATCACGTCCCGTAACCTGCATAGCACCATATTTTTTGCAGATCACGTCCTGCAAACCTGAAACGCTCCAGATGTTTTCAAAATCACTCCCTGCACATTTTGTTACCTTCAAGGTAAGAGTAAACATCGCATTGTGTGTTGCTGCCCCCACAACATGTTTCCAATATCCTCC
This sequence comes from uncultured Prevotella sp., assembly GCA_937901345.1. Taxonomy (GTDB): domain Bacteria; phylum Bacteroidota; class Bacteroidia; order Bacteroidales; family Bacteroidaceae; genus Alloprevotella. The sequence goes on from CALCHM010000044.1 coordinate 38,007, forward strand.
TCCATCAAGGTTACGCTATCATAAAATGCTATTCGAACAACATTCGAACAGCGTTAAAACACCATTCAAATGGCATGCATAGTCCTTTTTCCGCAGTGCTGTGTTAACGTTTCAAAAATAATCTTTACCTTTGCATTAACTTTTACTAAGGGGTGCTCAACGTTTTGTTGGGCTGAGATCATACCCAAGAACCTGAACCGGGTAATGCCGGCGTAGGAATGATGGTAGAAGGTTTTGTGCAGTTTATTGTAGCACTCTGCCGGCAACGTGCCACTAAAATTCACATTTCCATCTGATCCCCCTTTTCATTATTCACTTAACCCTTTTTGATAATGAAAAGACATTTATCAATGGCGGTCCTTATCTCAGGACTGCTCCCTGTCGTTGCACAAACTAGCAACGATAGTCTTCAAGACATTGTTTTGGATGAAGCGAGCGTTATTGCAACACGCGCCACTTCCACTACTCCCATTGCGTTTACAAACATCTCGTGCGAACAACTCTCTCGCGCCAATCACGGACAGGACATTCCCTTCCTGGTTAGCATGACCCCCTCTGTCGTTTCTACAAGCGACGCTGGAGCGGGTATTGGTTACACATCGTTGCGCATTCGTGGGGTAGATGCCACACGCATTAACGTTACAGCCAACGGCATTCCCGTTAACGATGCCGAGAGTCACACGGTATTTTGGGTAAACATGCCAGACTTGGCATCGAGTGTAAAGGACATTCAGTTGCAACGCGGTGTCGGAACGTCCACAAATGGTGCGGGTGCCTTCGGTGCCAGCATGAACCTGCAAACCACGGATTTCTCACGTTTGCCTTATGCTGAAATAAGTGCTTCGGGAGGTTCTTTCCGTACGCATAAGGAAACATTCCGCCTTGGAACAGGTCTTCTGAACAACCATTGGACCTTTGACTTGCGTCTGTCAAACATCGGTACGGTGGGATATATCGATCGTGCCTCTGCCAACTTAAATTCTTACTACGCTCAGGCTGCCTTTCTGAACGATGCTACAACAGCGCGCCTCATAGTGTTTGGAGGTACCGAAGAAACGTATCACGCCTGGAACTATGCCTCACGCGAAGAGATGGACGCCTATGGTCGCCGCTACAATTCATGCGGCTACATGTATACCGACGCAAATGGTGTGCAACATTTCTATGATGACCAAACGGACAACTATACGCAGACCAATGCGCAATTGCTCGTTGACCACCGCTTCAATAATCAGTGGAAAATGAACGTTGGTCTTCACTACACAAAGGGCGATGGGTATTATCAGGAGTATAAAACCGACCGCAAACTCGTGGAGTATGGCATGACTCCTTATGAGCACGAAGGCGAAACGATGAAGCGCTCTGATTTAGTACGCAAAAAGGCGATGGATAACCATTTTGCAGGAACCGTTTTCTCGCTCCATTATAACAATAACCGTCTGCGTGCCACACTCGGTGGTGCCGCCAATCGCTATTGGGGAGATCACTTCGGTAAAGTGTTGTGGGTGAAAAACTATTTGGGCGACCTCGACCCCAATGCGGATTACTATCGCAACAATGCCCGTAAGGATGATGCGAACTTCTATGCTCGTGCGGAATATCTCTTGTTACCCGCACTCACAGCCTATGCTGATGCACAATACCGCCATATCCGCTACACCATAGATGGCACCAATGACAAGTACAATTCTTGGGCAGGTGACGGCATGCAACGCCTTGACCTTGATGAGCGCTTCAACTTCTTCAATCCAAAGTTCGGACTCAATTGGCAACCCACAAAGCACTGGCGACTCTTTGCCTCTGTAGCAAGAGCACATAAGGAACCCACGCGCAACAATTACACCGATGGTTACCTCACAGAGCATCCTCGCGCGGAGCAACTCACTGACTACGAACTGGGGGCTACGTATGCCGCAAAACGCTGGCATGTAGGAGCAAATCTTTATTGGATGGACTACAAGAACCAATTGGTACTCACAGGAGCGCTGAATGAAATTGGCGAACCCGTTTCGGCTAATGTTCCTGATAGTTATCGTGCAGGTGTGGAACTTCAAGGCGGATTCTTCTTACCCTGTGGGGTGGAATGGAACGGGAATCTCACTCTGTCGCAAAACCGAATCAAGGATTTCAAGGAAACAATCTACGGTTACGATGAAGAATGGAATGAACTTCCCGCTACAGAAATTAATCATGGCGAAACACACATTGCTTTCTCGCCTGACGTTATCGCAAATAGTAAGTTGAGTTACACGCTCAAAGGTTGGCGTGCAGAACTCCAAACGCAGTACGTGGGTGAACAATACATGAGTAATGCTGACGTTGCGGCACACAAATTGGATGCCTACTGTGTGAGCAATCTCGACCTCAGTTACTCCTTCGCCCCCAAGCGTTACGTCAAAGGTCTTTGTATTGGCGTAACCATCTACAATTTGTTCGACGAAAAGTATGAGAACAACGGTTGGGCTTCATCAGAATATCTCAATTCGCCCAACAATCGTGTGAACTATACAGGTTATGCCGCACAAGCAGGTACTAACTTCTTGGCACACTTGTCCGTGAAGTTCTAAAGCGTAAAACGGTTGGAAGATTAAAGCAAAAAACAGTTGGAAGATGGTAGGAACGTATTCCCCAATCTTCCAACTGTTTTTTTGCATCTAAACAAGTCACGAATATCACTCAAATAGTTCCGCCCAAGTCAAGAATTTCTTGACCCCCTCTGCTCCAAACTTCTCCAAACTCTTGGCGGTTTGCTCCACCGTTCGTTCACGTTCGGGATGACTCTTTGAGTAGAATTTGTCAGCGTAACAAACCACCTGTTCCTCCAACGTTTCAGGCAGAAGGTCTGATTCGGGCAGGGGCAACCCTTGCTGCCGAATGTTTTCTGCCGTCAGGCCAGTTCCTGTATGCCGTTCACAGATGCGAGCAAGATCCTCACGCCCTTCTTTGCGCATCAGCGCAGCTCCTTGCACACCATGTGTTAGGTAAGGGGAAGTTCCGTGGCAATGAATACCAGGCGCATCTGTCAGAAAAATACCGATATCATGAATGAGTGCAGCCTCGCGCAGAAAGTCACGATTCAGTCCGAGTTCGGGGTGGCAATCACAAATCTGCAGGGCGCGATTTGCCACTTGTTCGCTATGCTGTAAGAGCAGACGGCGCAAAGGGGTGTCGTCGGGATAGTACTTTAAAATGAAGGGATGCATAAATAGAAAAGATTGATAGAAAATAGTTGGTGCTTACGAGTCATCATCGTGCGCCATACACCATGCAATATTCGGCAAAACAAATGAAATAAGCAAGTAGAATTACCATAAAACCATAGGCATTCCTGCCTGATATATAGGTTAGCGAACGCAACACTTTGTCAATTAAGTTTTTTTGCCTACCTTTGTCGCTTGAAATGTGGGTATTTCAAATCCGCTTAAATATTTGACTATGGGAAAAAGAATTCGTAAAATCAAAAACATCCGTTTGCACCACGAAGGTAATGAGACGTTGCTCATCATGGGCGCTTCTTTAGCTGTATTCAATGCTGCGCTTTATTGGCTCTGTCGTGACTGTTGCATATGGTTGTTTTATTCCGTAGCTGCGGTAAGCGTTCTGCTCTATTCCATCATTGTTAACTTCTTCCGCTGCCCCTTGCGCCACTATGAAGGCGATACGGAACGCACCGTTGTAGCGTCGGCAGATGGTAAGATTGTAGTGATTGAGGAAGTAGAAGAAAACGAATATTTCCACGACCGCCGTTTGATGATTTCCATCTTCATGAGCGTAACAAACGTTCACGCCAATTGGTTCCCTGTTGAAGGAGTCGTAAAAATGGTGCGCCACCACAATGGTAATTTCTACAAAGCTTGGCTTCCTAAGGCAAGCACTGAGAACGAACGCTCTACGGTGGTGATTGAAACGCCCGAGGGTGATGAAGTCTTGGTACGTCAAATCGCTGGCGCCGTAGCGCGTCGCATTGTTACTTACGCAAAAGAAGGTGAAGATTGCGTGATTGACGAACACATGGGATTCATTAAGTTTGGTTCACGCGTAGACGTTTATTTGCCACTTGGCACAGAAGTCCTTTGCGAAATTGGACAACGCACAACGGGTAATCAAACTGTAATTGCGAAACTCCCTGAGCTTTAAAATAACATAATATAAGAAGGGTGTGTCAAAGATGTTTGAACACACCTTTTTTAGTTACGCTATAGATGCTATAAATGCTATAGTTTCTATAAATCCTATCTCTCCTCCGATTATGAAAAAACACATCCCCAACACGATTACATGTTGCAACCTCATTTGTGGTTGCATTGCTACAGGTTTTGCTCTCAAGGGCGACTTTAATTGGGCCATGGGCTTCATTGTTATGGGCGCCGTATTTGATTTCTTTGATGGTTTTGTAGCACGCTTATTACACGTTTCTTCCGCCATCGGTAAGGAACTCGACTCTCTTGCCGACTGCATTACGTTTGGTTTTGCGCCTGCGGCAATTGTGAGCGGACTCTTGCGCCTTGCGCCACTTCCCATTGAGGATGAAACCGTCACACTCGTGTTGCCCTATCTCGCATTTATCATTGCGGCATTCTCTGCTTTACGTTTGGCAAAGTTCAATCTTGACGAGCGCCAATCTACAACGTTCTACGGACTTCCCACTCCTGCCAATGCCCTTTTCTGGAGCGCCCTCGCAGTGGGCACACACGAATGGATTGCCACTACCTCTTGGAGCGTTTACGCACTGTTGTTGGGCATCGTATGTTCGTCATGGATTCTCGTGGCAGACATCCCCATGTTTGCACTTAAGTTTAAGGATTATTCCCTTGCGCATAACAAATTGCGCTACGGATTCATCCTTGCCAGCGCAGCGCTGCTTCTCTTGGCGGGATGGACAGGTTTTGCCTTCGTCATCTTGCTTTACATCGCCACTTCATTGGTCGCAAACGCTTGTAACAGCAAGAAGTAAGGCTGTGGTAAAGTAGTAAACCCACAACATTTCTCAACCAACACAACACAAAAACGATTACACGTATGGCACTCTTAGGATGTCTCTTTCTATTCCTATTCTTAGTAGTCGTCATCTTATTGCTTTCACCCGTTATCTTGTTGAACATTTTGCGCAACTTGCTGGGGGTGAAAACGAAGACGCAATGGAACAAGACTTCCAGCAAGTCACAGCAACAATACCAGCACCAGCAGCACCAGCAAAAAACAGCATCGCAGCAGAAACACAAGAGCAATAAAAAGAAATTCGACCGCAACGAGGGAGAATACATTGACTTTGAAGAGGTGAAGGACTAAACGTCCTGCTCACCTCTTTTTATAACCCATATTTAATAACTATTTAACAAGAATATACATCGTGGTATCAGTAGACGGACTCACTGTCGAATTTGGCGGCAGTACACTTTTCAGCGACATCAGTTTTGTAATTAACGAAAAAGACCGCATCGCCCTCATGGGGAAGAACGGTGCCGGCAAGAGTACACTCCTCAAGATTCTGGCAGGCGTCAGAACCGCAACGCGCGGACAGGTTTCGGCACCCAAGGACACGGTCATTGCCTACCTTCCGCAGCATTTGATGACGGAAGACGGACGCACCGTTTTTGAAGAAACCGCACAGGCGTTTGCCCACCTCCACGAGATGGAAACGCAGATTGATGAACTCAACAAGCAGTTGGCAGAGCGCACCGACTACGAGAGCGACGAGTACATGCAACTCATCGAACAGGTGGCTACGATGAGCGAAAAGTTTTATGCCATCGACATGACCCACTTTGAAGAGGACGTAGAAAAGACGCTCCTCGGCTTGGGCTTCGAACGTAGCGACTTCAACCGTCAGACAAGCGAATTCTCCGGCGGATGGCGCATGCGTATAGAACTCGCAAAACTCCTGCTCAAGAATCCCGACGTGCTCCTGCTCGACGAGCCCACCAACCACCTCGACATCGAATCTATCGGTTGGCTCGAAGACTTCCTCATTAGCAACGGCAAGGCGGTAGTCGTCATCAGCCACGACCGTAAGTTTGTGGATAACATCACAACGCGCACCATCGAAGTGACCATGGGCCGAATCTATGACTACAAGGTGCCCTATACGCAATACCTCCAACTCCGCGCCGAACGCCACGAGCAGCAGATGAAGCAGTGGGAAGAACAGCAGAAGATGATTCAGGAAACCAAGGACTTCATCGAACGCTTCAAGGGCACGTACTCAAAGACCTTCCAGGTGCAGAGCCGCGTGAAGATGCTCGAGAAACTCGAACTCGTTGAAGTCGATGAAGAAGACACCTCACACTTGCGCCTCAAGTTCCCACCCTCACCCCGCTCGGGCAACTATCCCGTGACGATGGACGGCGTGGGCAAAGCCTTCGACGAAAAGCGCATCTTCTCCAACGTCAACCTCATGATTGAGCGCGGCGACAAGGTGGCATTCGTAGGGCGCAACGGTGAAGGTAAGTCAACCCTCGTAAAGTGTATCATGGGCGAACTCCAGCACGAAGGTACGCTCACCCTGGGCCACAACGTGCAGATTGGTTACTTCGCACAAAATCAGGCATCGCTCCTCGACGAAAACCTCACCGTGTTCCAAACCATCGACGACGTAGCGAAGGGCGACATCCGCAATAAGATTCGCGACCTGCTCGGCGCCTTCATGTTTGGTGGCGAAGCAAGCACCAAGAAGGTAAAGGTGCTTTCCGGAGGTGAGCGCACACGCTTGGCATTGCTCAAACTCTTGCTCGAACCCGTCAACCTCCTCATCCTCGACGAACCCACGAACCACCTTGACCTCAAGACGAAGGACGTGCTCAAGCAGGCGCTTCAGGACTTCGACGGCACCCTCATCTGCGTATCCCACGACCGCGACTTCCTCGACGGACTCGCCACAAAGGTCTATGAATTCGGCCACGGCAAGGTGCGCGAACACCTCTGCGGCGTTTACGAATTCCTCCAAACCAAGAAGATGGCAGAACTCCAGGAGTTGGAGCGCAAGAATAAATAAATATTAGAGTACAGAGAACAGAGTACAACTGCCTTGCGGAATATTTCCCCAAGCGCTTTACGCTTCACAGCGCGCGACCTTAGAGACCTTAGAGACTTTAAAGACCTTAGAGACCCTAAAAACTATAATCCACTTTATCTCCAAAAACCGCGCGCCCATAACCCTCAACCCCTAAAAGATATGAAAGCAAAATGGATTGGCGGCATCTTAGGTTTCGCCCTCGGCGGTGGCATTCTCGGTGCCATCGCAGGCTATGCCTTAGGTTCGCTTTTTGATACAAGCAGCGACGGACCCGACCCTCTCGCAGAAAGTCCCGCGAAGAGTCAGGAGCGCGCTCGCAACAACTTCCTCTTCTCGCTCATGGTGCTTTCGGCACACATGATTCAGGCAGACGGCAAAATCATGCACTCCGAAATGGAATTCATGCGCCGTTTCCTGCGCCGTACCTTTGGCGACGATGCCGAAAAGCAAGGCAACGACATCCTCCTACGCCTCTTCGAATATCGCAAGCAACAAGGCGAAACAGCATGGAAGGAACAAATCATCACGGCATGCCACGAACTTGAATCCATCATGCCCGAGGCCGACCGCACACAGATGGCCACCTTCCTCGCCGAAATTGCAAAGGCCGACGGCACCATCTCGCAAACCGAAGTCGCTGCCCTTCGCGAACTCATCATCCACCTCGGACTCAACCCCGCACTCACCGAGCAATTACTCTCACTGGGAGGCACAACACTCGAAGATGCTTACCGCGTACTCGGACTCACGCCCGAAGCAACCGACGAAGAAGTGCGCCGTGCCTACCGCAAACTCGTGGTAGAAAACCACCCCGACAAATTTGCCCACCTCGGCGAAAACGTCAAGCAAGCAGCAACGCGCAAACTCCAACAAATCACCGAAGCCAAAGAACTCATCGACAAAATGCGCCAGAAATAAGTTCCCCCAACTTCGGCAAACCTCATATAAAAGACGTCTATCCGCCCCACAAGCAGATAGACGCCTTTTTTAATGTCCGCCCACAAACCACGCACCGCAAATCCCCGTTTCCGACCCTCAAATATAACGAAACGCATCCATTTCGTTAAATCTGACCCCTCGAAATTCTCAAAATAGATCCATTTCGTTAAATCTGACCCCTCAAATTTCTCAAAATAGATCTATTTCGTTAAATCTGAACCCTCGAAATTCTCAAAATAGATCTATTTCGTTAAATCTGACCCCTCAAAATTCTCAAAATAGATCTATTTCGTTAAATCCGACCTTCCATTTCTAACGGAACACCTGTAGTTACTCATAGTTGAACGTTCGTTTCCTTCTATGCAGTTCTACTCTGTGCTCTTTACTCTTTACTCTGCTCCGTATTCTGTCCTCTAGTGGCATTTTGCTTCCTAAAACCACTCCACCGACTTGACGTGACTCGCAACGTGAGAACTGCACTGCCAACATCGCCGTGTTTGGCAAAATTTCATTACCTTTGCAGCATCTTTTACTAAGGGGTGCTCAATAATTTGTTGGGCTGAGAACATACCCATACACCTGAACCGGATAATGCTGGCGTAGGAATAAAGGTAGAAGGTTTTGTGTTGCGTCGGCACGAACGGCAGATTCGGCAGTGGTCGTCAACCGCGTGTGTCGCCTCCTTTTTCCCCAGTTCCCTCCTTTATTATACGTAAGTTCCCTACCTGTTCGGTACGTGTGGATATAGTTGCGCCCCTCCTAAATCATGCAATTATGACACTTGAACACATCGGTGTAGGGCTCGGTTTGCTCTACCTCTTCCTTGAATGGCGCGCCAGCATCCACTTGTGGTGGGTGGGCATCATCATGCCAGCAATTTACGCAGTAGTCTATTTTCAATCGGGCATTTATGGGCAATTCCTCCTCCAGTTGGTTTTCATTGGCGTCTCCATCTACGGGTGGCGAAAGTGGTTACGCGACAAGCAACAGGGGGATAAAGTAGCGCCTGCATCTGAGGAACCCGAAATCAGCATCATGCGCATAGATCCCAAGACGCTGCAAGTATTTCTCACCCTTGCCCTCTTTCCCGCCGTTCCCCTTGCCTTGCTGCTCAAGTATCTCGGAGGTGAAGCCATTCCCGAAGTGGGACTCGACAACATCGCGTTGTTGGACGCCTACATTGCCGTGTTGAGTTTGATGGCCATGGCCTTTCTCTCGGCAAAGATTGCCGAACAGTGGTTGATCTGGTGTATTGCCGATATACTCACCGTTGTGCTCTACGTCACCCTTTCGCTCAAAACAGACACCGACCTCTGGGCCACTGCTGGTCTCTACGCATTCTATAGCGTCATCGCTGTCTTTGGTTACTGGAAATGGCGCAACATGGCAATAGCGGCTGAGCTGAAGAACGCTGAAGAAAAGAGTGCTGAGAAAAACCCTGAGCATCATAGTGCAGCGCAAAATGCCGAAGAATAGCGCGCTTAGAATCTACAATAACCCCCATTTCTCCCTCACGCATCACCATGCAAAAAGTCATCATCCTTGCCGACGGCGATTATCCCACACACCCACTTCCGGTTGCAGTGCTGCAGAGCGGACTTCCAGTAGTCTGTTGTGACGGCGCTGCCAATCGTTTCGTGGCTGAAGGCGGCATTCCTACCGCTATCATTGGCGATGGCGATTCGCTTTCCGACGAAGTACGTGAACGCTTTGCGCACCTCATTCATCACGTAGCCGAACAAGAAACCAACGACTTGACCAAGACCGTGACTTACGCCAGTAAACAAGGCGCCAGCGATATTTGCATCCTTGGTGCGACTGGAAAGCGTGAGTGTCACACATTGGGCAACATCAGTCTGCTCATGCAATACCACCGCCAGGGACTCAGCGTGCGCATGCTCACCGATCATTGCGAAATCATCCCTTGTTCAGGTGTCGTTTCACTATCCGCATTTCCAGGTCAGCAGGTGTCTATCATCAACATGAATGCACGCAACTTCAGCAGCATCGGACTCCGTTATCCCATCTACGACTTCCAGGAATGGTGGCAGGGCACACTCAACGAAGCCACCGCAAACACCATCACCATCCAAGCGCAGGGCGATTATCTGGTGCTGATGGACTTCAACTAAACGTGGAGGGAACCTTTCCCCCAACAAGTATTCCGTATTACATAAAAAGAGCATTCCAACGTACATCGCAATGTATTTTGGAATGCTCTATTGTTTTTATTCGGATGCTCGACTGTATGCAAATGGCGTGCAGCGTCGATTACTGTGCAGCAACAGGACGTGCGGGAGCAGCAGGAGCGAGTGTGATGCCAAGTTTCGCAGCAACCTTGTTTGTTACGTCTTCATTAAGTGTGTCGTTAAGGAAGATGTAGGTTCCTTGAGCCGCTTGCTTGTCAATGATGTACACGTAACCTTCTTCCTTAGCAAGATTCTTAACCGCTTCAGCTACTGCTAGGTAAACAGGTTGGAGTTTTTCCTGCTGTGCTTGTTCAAAAGCACGTGCATTATCTTCACGCGCTTGCTGGAAACGTTCGTAAAGACCGTTGATTTCCTGTTCGCGACGCTGGCGAATGTTTTCAGGAGTTGTTTCGTTCATTTCTGCTTGGTACTTCTGAGCCTTTGTCTTGATTTCAGTTTCCAAAGCAGCGAGTTCAGATTCATAAGTCTTGCCCAATGCTTCAAGTTCAGTCTGCGCAGCCTTGAAAGAGGGCATTGCCTGCACAAGTGCAAAATAATCTACCTGAGCGTACTTTTGCGCGAAGAGCGCCATAGGTGCTACAAAGAGTAGCATCAACAAAATTTTCTTCATGTTTTCTTTTTGTGTTATTGGGTTATTAATGTTTTTTATCGAGAGTAACCTAATTTATCCAGAACGTCTGCGCTAATATCAATGGATGGCGACGCAAAGATGATGCCACTCGTAGAAGCTCTGTCAAGCACCATTTGGAATCCCTTTTGCTGGGCAATTGCTTTGACTGCATTATAGATTTCTTCCTGAATAGGTTCAATAAGCGAAATGCGCTTCTTGTAGAGTTCGCCTTCAGGACCAAAATACTTTTTGCGCAATTCGCTTGCTTCGCGTTCCTTGGCAATAATGGTTTCTTCGCGTTCCTTCTTTTGCTGTTCAGAGAGGAAAACGAGTTCGTTCTGGTAATTTTTATAAAGCGTCTTTGCCGCATTATCTACGGCTTCAACTTCAGCTTGCCACTTTTTAGAAATCTGATTGAGTTGTTCGCTCGCACGTTCGTATGCAGGGATGTTACTCAAGATATATTCCATATCCACAAGGGCATACTTTTGTGCGACAGCACCAAAAACAAGCGAGAAACTGAAAAGGAGGGTTGTTAAGATTCTCATAGTGGGAGAGGATTAAGATTTGAAGATGTTGAGGCAAAACGTTCACGGCATGGTTCATTTCGCTGTTCTTAGAACAAGCAGCGTCAAACGTTGCCGTCTTCGCCTCACTTCTTCAACAATTAGAATTCTTGACCAATAATGAAGTGGAATTGTGAACCACCCATTTTCATGCCGTTAGGACCATACTTTTGGAAACCGTATGCCCAGTCGATACCCATCAAACCCACCATGGGGAGCAAGATGCGCACACCGAAACCTGCTGAACGCTTCATGTCAAAGGGATTAAACTTATTGACATCAGCCCAAGCATTACCGCCTTCCACAAAAGCGAGTGCAAAGAGTGATGTACTTGCTTCAAGCATCAAGGGGTAGCGTAGTTCAAGAGTCATACGACTATAAGCATAAGCATTCTTACCATCAGCGCCACCTAATGAACCATTGTCGTAACCACGCAAACCAATAGTTTCTGTTGCATAACCTGTGGAGTAACCCGACATGCCATCACCACCCACATAATACGTTTCAAAGGGTGACTTTAGGTTGCGATTGTAAGAACCCAGAATACCAAACTCAAAGCGTGTCATCAATACGGGACACTTTAACTTAGAATTGAGCGCAGTAAACGAACGGAATTTCATTTTCCACTTGTGATACTCAATCCAGCGGTATTTATCTTGCGCTTCTTGCTGATACGTACTGCTTTGGTAGTTTGTGGCAAGATTTGCATAGTCCTTCTTCTCCCACAACGAGTAAGGTGGTGTAAATGTACCGCTGAGCAAGAACTCAGAACCCATACGCGGGAAGAAACTATTGTCTGTAGAAGCACGACTCAATGTGAGCGAGAGATTAATGTTGTTACAGTTACCGTCGCTGATTAAGAAGTACTGCCAATTCTTCAACATGTAGCGTGTATACGCCAATTCCGCCATGAAACTAAAACTATCATCGGGCCAACGCAAACGTTTACCATAACCGATAGATGCACCAAACATCTTTACATACTTGTCAGGGTCGTAATAGTTCGCATAGTTGTAATAACTATTGTTCGAACCATAGCCGTAAAGGTAGTTGTAGTAGTTGTTATAGTAGTTGGAACTGTAATAATTCGAATTTACGTCGCTCTGCTTTGAATAATAAAGCGAGAAGGAGAATTGGTTGGGACGCTTACCGCCAAACCATGGATCCAAGAACGAAAGCGAGTAACTTTGATAATATGTACCGTTGGTTTGTCCGCTCAACTGAAGTGTTTGCCCATCTCCCTGAGGGAAGAATCCGCCACGTTTGTTTCCTTTACGGAATAAATTTTGTACGGAGAAATTGGTAAACTTCAAACCGATACGTCCCACGATACCCGTTTGTCCCCAACCCCCTGAAAGTTCAATTTGGTCACCGCCCTTTGTCACCAACGGCCAAGTGATGTCCACTGTTCCGTTTTCATAGTCGGTGTCAATGTTCTTGAACAGTTCTGTTTGAAGGATTTCAGAGTCAAACTGATTCATTGCCGAGAGGTCGCGCAACGAACGTTTGATGGATTCCATGGAGAATAAGTCACCAGGCTTCGTGCGAAGTTCGCGGCGAATCACATTTTCAAATACGCGGTCGTTACCTGTAATCTTGATGCGGTTGAGTGTGGCTTGCGGCCCTTCAACAATACGCATTTCAAGGTCAACGGAGTCTTCAACAATATTAATTTCTACGGGGTCAATGCTGTTGAACACATAACCGTTGTTATAATACATGTTGCCAATAGCATCTTCATCTACTTGCAAACGATTTTGAAGTTGCTCTTGGTCGTAAACATCACCTTTCTGCATTTTTAAAGCGTAATCCAAACGGTCGGAATCATAAACCGTGTTCCCTACCCATGAAATGTTACGCAAATAATATTTCTGTCCTTGATAGAGGTTCAAATAAATGTCAACGTGTGAAGCATCCACCTGTACAACACTATCAGAGAGTAATAAGGCGTCACGATATCCCCAAGCATTCAACTTGTCAATCAGGTAACCCTTATCTTCTTCATATTTTTCGGGCAAGAATCTCTTTGAGCGTAAGAAGTTACGGAAGGATTTTTCACGTGTCTTTTTCATCGCACGCTTCACCTTGCCTTCATGTTTCTTATCTACCCCTGTGAGATAAATCTTATTGACTTTAATACGGTTTTGCTTGTTGATATGAATATCTACGAGCACCTTGTTGTTTCCCGTTACGTCTTCACGCTGCTGAATATCAACTTCTGCATTCTTAAATCCCTTATCTTCAAAATATCGCTTGATGATAATTTCTGCGCGGTTCACCATGTCGGGAGTAATTTGCGAACCCACTTGCAGCCCTAGGCGTTCTTCAAGGTCTTCGCGCTCCGTCTTTTTAACTCCTGAGAACGACAAACTAGAAATGCGCGGTTGGGGCGTCAAGGCAATGTGGAGGTAAATCTCATTGCCAACAATACTATCGGCAAGTACCTTCACGTTTGAGAAAAATCCTTGATTCCAATAGCGATTGATAACTTCCGTGAGTTCAACCCCAGGAATTTCAATCTGTTGTCCCACGGTGAGTTCCGAAATGCTACGCAAAAGTTCGTTGTCGTAAGGTGGCACATCATCAACCGTAAATCCCCCAAGCGTGTACGTTACGTGTTCGCTTGAGTAATTTATTTCAGGTTTTACAATCACACGCTTTTGTGCTACGGCGCCAAGCACCATAACAGCAAACGTGAGTAAAAATAGATGTCTTAATAAATTCATTTTAAGTAAAGTCTTCAGCATGAATAGCGTGAGCGCTATTTGTTTTTTGCCTAAGTGAGGCAGACGGTGTTTGCACCCCCACCTTCCTGTATCTCCAACCTGAATGGAAGAGGTCTATGGCGATTAAAACGTGTTTGAGATGCGCAACGTTAGCGTTTCGCTTCTTCAATCACCTGCTCGCTTGTTTTTCCAAAACGGCGTTCCTTGCGATTGTAATAGTCGATGGCAAGTTGCAAATCTGCTTCGTTAAAATCAGGCCAATACGTGTCGCAGAAATAAAATTCGGTATAGGCACACTGCCAAAGCAAATAATTGCTCAATCGACATTCACCACCTGTGCGTATCAACAAGTCGGGATCAGGCATAAAGTTGGTTGCCAAATGCTTGCTGATGCATGCTTCCGTAATATCCTCAGATGATAATTCTCCTGCTTCCACTTTCTGCGCCAAGCGCTTCACGGTATCTGTAATTTCCCAACGTGAAGAATAACTGAGCGCAAGTACCATGGTCATTCCCGTGTTGACTTGTGTACGTTCCTGGAAATCAAGGATGGTTTTACGCACATGTTCAGGTATTCTCGACACATCACCAATAATGCGTAACCGCACATTGTTCTTCATGAAGAGTTCTTCCTCAAGCGCCGTCAGAATTAACGACATGAGGGCTGCCACTTCATCCACTGGGCGATTCCAGTTCTCTGTTGAGAAGGTATATAATGTCAAGTAATCAACTCCAAGGTTAACACAAGCTTCAGTGATGCGTCTCACAGTTTCCACACCCTCTTGGTGACCCATAGATCGATTCAAACCTCTTGCTTTTGCCCATCTACCATTGCCATCCATGATAATGGCGATATGTTGTGGAATTACCATAGTTCTAGAAATACATTAAAAGGTTAAGGATGGTGTTACATGCGCACAACTAATACTTGTTGCAACTGGGACACTTCGGATTCAAATCGTAGGTTACCGAGAATAAGAGCATGCCATGATGATCTTTGTTCTTAAAACCTGAAGATTTTACACCCATGGGGGCCTCCAACCCATCCATACTGTCATTCGTGGTAAAGTTCATTCGCCAATCCAATCCCAAGTTCCAACGTTGAGCGACTTTATATTTTAATCCAACGCCCATTGGAATGGTAAAACCGAGACGCTTATCTAAATCTCCATAAGCAAGTCCTAATCCCATTTGTAGGTAAGGCACCAATTTGTGATAACCCATGTACGTGGGTAAGTAACCATAAGGCAAGAAGTGCAATTCGTAAAGTACAGACACATCGTAAATTGCCCCCGAGAAGGAATAGTTTAAACGTGATCCATTGGCGATTCCTGGTTGTGCAGGATAGAATTGTTTCACCTGACTGACGTCTCCCTCAACTAACTGATAGTTGATGTTGGTCTTGATGGCCATTCTTGGAGAAAGCGGAAAACGAGCAATGACACTCGCCGCAACATTTCCTCCACCGAATACTGCACTGTTCCCATCGTTGAGCGAATTACCCATGCCTAAACCAGCACCAAGTTCAAGTCGGTACCAATTATCGTCATCGTCCTGAGCGAGCAGTCCGAGCGATGTGCAGAATAATAGGAGTAATAGAGGATAACGCACAACGAGTGAATAAGCGATAAGATAGGATTGACGGTGAGGTGTGGCTACTTTGGCGTTACGCCTTCTTGGGACTTAAAATCCACAACAAAATGTAGATCCAAAAACCGATAGATAAACTGAGGAATGTTGCTATAGCATACAATACTCGGATGATTGTAGGATCTGCATCTAAATATTCAGCAATACCGCCACAAACACCTGCTAAAATCTTATCGTTCTGAGATAATTGAAAACGTTTACTCATGATTCGTGTGTTTTTTATGAATTATGGTGAGACGAGACCTTTCTTGTTTTAACGCGGTCTCGTATTGTTTATTTTAATTTTTTGTAAAGATATGATCTTGTCGTTCCCATCCCAATCGGTTGTAACGTCCTTTAAGAATCAATCCCTTATCAGAAAGAATCCAAACAAAGTGATTGTTATCAACTGTCGCTACGAAGGGAGTGGTAACCTTTTCTAATTGTGGAATGAGTTTTTCTTCCCAAGTTCTTCCGTTGTCACGACTGAGGCGTACCACGCTATTTCCTGATGCATCACTACCCAGCAACAAAGTTCCACCATCGTAAGCAAATATGTTGCGCATGGGCAACTCTGGACATGGTTTGTTGTTCAACGGATTTTCAGGGTAATAGTTCCATGTATATTCGTACGTTCCCGATGTGTCAACGTTTAATTTCCATACCACAGGAACTCCGTTGCGTGAACCAACTACAATGATGTCCTCAAAATTACTGTCTATAGGAGAGGGCAAGCAGGTGGCACTACAGTTCTCTGTAGGGAGAAATTCAGGTTCGTCAGCGTTTTGAACCGTCCAATTATGAGCGTCAGAACTAACTACGAAACCATTTGCAGTAACACCATAAAGTGCAGTGCTTCCCGCAGTAAGCGTCAACAATGGTGCGGAAAGATTTGTGGTGACTTCCTTCCAAATTTTACCATCTTCAGACTGAAGTAAGGTCCCCTTGCTGAGTGCATAAAAATAACCGTCGTATGCAAGAGGTGATGTTACACGATGTGTGGTATTTTCCTTGGTCCATGTTGTCGGATCCGTGGTCAAGGCGGTCATAACGACGGGTTGATGCTGCGCTTCACCAAAAGCATAGAGAATACCTTCATGTGCCATGGCACCGCTCAAGTCGATGTCTGTAAATTCTGCAACGTCAGTTGCCATTTCTTGCCATTTGAAAACATCTCCTTCTTCTTGATGCACACGAACTTCGAGCATATAACTTCTTTTTGCGATGCCATCAAGAGCATACACGGTAACCTTGCGCGGTTTACGGAAATCTGTACTGTCGGTTGCAACAAAGAAGGTATCTACTTCCTGAGACAAAGCGTTAATTGCCAATGTTCCTGACGATGCCAGCGTGCTGAAAGTCACCTTCGCTGCATCACAACCATAAGGCAACGAGTCCACATTGAAGATGCGACCCCCATAATGGTCTATACTCATGGGATAATTTGCTCCCGTGATGGATGCCACGTAAATACTGTCTTTACCTTCTGCAGTCTTGATGTTTACAATGCATGGAATTTTGCCCAATTGCACGTTTGTAATCACACAAGTAGAAGGAGATACCGTAATTACCGTATAATCTTCGCCACTGCCACACGAAGCGAGTGTTGATAGCAACAACATGCAAAACGAGATCGTGAGTATCGTGTAATGTTTCATGATTTCAGTTGGAAAGAGAGACGCGAAAATGGGACTATTTATGCCCCTCTTTTTGTTATTATATAATATTTCAGTTTGCAAAAATAATCACAAATTTTGGAATAACGTCCCCTGAAACCTGATTTTAGGATATTTTAAGAATGAGTTGTCTGGAAATGGAGTTTCTTAAAACGCATTTTTTGACGTTGTTGAAATCGATATTATAACTTCATAAGTTGTTGCTGTATAGACTGCTAGGCGTTGAAAATGTGTTTGTGAAGTGGATGCTATGGGACTCACACTCCGAAGGGTTGTTTCCTATGCTTGTTGTTGCTATAAAGTTGTAGGGGCAATCTCCGTTAAATGTGGGGTACTGGTCACCCATTCCGCTCTAAAATAGGTTGCAGCATGGGGTGGGAGAGTGATGCGGTTGAAAGTTCCCCTGTTGGGGGCGCACTGGGGGCTGTAGCGCGGTATAAGGTGAGAATTTCTGGGGATTGCCTTCTTGGCGGAGCGACTGAAGGGTGCGTAGCGGTGGCGACACCTTCTTTAGGAGCGTCGTTGGACAGGTTTTCCGACCGCGTGGCGCGTAATTTGAGTAGGGATTTGATACCTGCAATGAGGACATTTACTTCAGTGATGAGTTGCGAGTAATGTGCATCTCCGCGAAGTATTGCGCAGGCATTAACTTTCTGAGTGAATGCGTTATAAGCAAGCACCACCGCGGCATGCGCCTCTTTCACACGTCCCTTTTGGATCTGCGCACGTTCGGCATTCTGTGCGTCCAGCGCCATCTTGAATTCCGCAGTAGCGGCACTCAAACCGTCCAACCACTCTTGAAGT
>CALCHM010000045.1 GCA_937901345.1 uncultured Prevotella sp.
TTTCTCTCATTGCTCCAGTTTGACTTCCGTGGTGATTCCTAACAGTGTGACCCGCGGCATTGGGTGGTCTGCTTTCGAAGGTTGCTCCAGTTTGACTTCCGTGGAGATTCCTAACAGTGTGACCAGCATTGGGATTCTTGCTTTCTCTTATTGCTCCAGTTTGACGTCCGTGGAGATTCCTAACAGTGTGACCAGCATTGGGACTTATGCTTTCCGTGGTTGCTCCAGTTTGACTTCCGTGGAGATTCCTAACAGTGTGACTAGTATTGCTTGTGTTTTCTATGGTTGCTCCAGTTTGACTTCCGTGGAGATTCCTAACAGTGTGACTAGCATTGGGGAGGATGCTTTCTTTGAATGCTCCAGTTTGACTTCCGTGGAGATTCCTAACAGTGTGACCAGCATTGGGGAGTCTGCTTTCGGAGGTTGCTCCAGTTTGACTTCCGTGGTGATTCCTAACAGTGTGACCAGCATTGGGGAGTCTGCTTTCTTTTATTGCTCCAGTTTGACTTCCATGGTGATTCCAAACAGTGTGACCAGCATTGGGTCTGGGGCTTTCAAATTTTGCGAAGGTTTGACTTCCGTGGAGATTCCTAACAGTGTGACCAGCATTGGGGATGATACTTTCTATTGTTGCTTCAGTTTGACTTCCGTGGAGATTCCTAACAGTGTGATCAGCATTGGGGAGGATGCTTTCGATGGTTGCGACCGTTTAACAACAGCCACAGTAGGATGTTCATGGATAACGAATCCCTTGTATCGATTTTATAATTACGTAACGGTGAACGCCACGCTGCATAGTTATGAAAATGGTGTTTGCACGGTGTGTGGCAAGGAAGATACTACGGGTATTGACGGGATTACGAACAATGTTCATCAGCAAAGTGAGATTTTCGACCTCCAAGGTCGCCGTGTGAACAATCCCGGCAAGGGCTTGTACATCATCAATGGCAAGAAGGTAATGATAAAGTAGCGTACTATTACTCGTATGAAAAAAAGAATATCAAACGCCTAATGCGACTGCCGTTTCTATTGCAACTGAAGGCATGCTCGCTGCAAGTGGTAGTGAACACATCTCCGTGGGTCCTGATCCCGATATCCCCGCAGCGAATGAACGCCAGTTTGCGTGGGATGGCAATTACTGGGAATAGAACGACTGGTTACATAAAGAGAGGGTGTGCCTGTTGGCACACCCTCTCTTTATGGGGTTAAGGATCCTTTTAGTCTCTAAGTTCTTAAGGACGGTTGTTCTATTCCGCTTCGCCTTCCATGTTGTACTGCTGGAAGAGGAAGTTGTTGTAGGGATATTTCTGTACGTGAAGTTCTCTGACACGCTTGTAGAGGAGCGCTTTGAGTTCTTCGATATTCGTCTTTTGACGTGCTGAAATGAAGATGCAATCATCGCCTACGCGACTCATCCATGTGTTCATCAAGTCATCGAGCGACACGTTTTCCTTGCCTGCAGGAGTGAGGTCGTCGGCATCCTTTTCGGTCCAACTGTAAGCGTCCATCTTATTGAAGACAATAACCGTGGGTTTGTCGGCACAACCAAGGTCAGCAAGTGTTTGATTGACCACCTGCATTTGTTCTTCAAACTCTGGATGACTCACGTCAACGATGTGGAAGAGGATGTCTGCCTCACGAACCTCGTCAAGGGTAGATTTAAAGGAATCTACAAGGTCGTGGGGGAGTTTGCGAATGAACCCTACGGTGTCGGTAAGCAGGAAGGGAAGGTTTTCGATGATAACCTTGCGCACGGTTGTGTCGAGCGTGGCGAAAAGTTTGTTTTCGGCAAACACTTCACTCTTGGCAAGGAGGTTGGTGAGGGTAGATTTTCCCACGTTCGTGTAACCCACGAGCGCCACACGCACCATCTGTCCACGGTTTTTGCGTTGCGTAGTCTTCTGCTTATCGATTTCCGCCAAACGTTCCTTCAGTAGCGACATGCGGTTGAGGATGATGCGGCGGTCCATTTCTAACTGCGTTTCCCCAGGTCCACGAAGTCCTACGGCACCCCCACGCTGACGTTCCAAGTGGGTCCATAGGCGTTGCAATCGGGGAAGCATGTAGCGGTATTGTGCCAATTCCACCTGTGTCTTAGCATTAGCTGTCTGCGCGCGCATAGCAAAGATGTCGAGGATGAGACTCGTGCGGTCCAAAATCTTGACCTTGAGTTCCGCTTCGATATTGCGCAATTGCTTTGCCGAAAGTTCGTCGTCGAAAATCACCATACCAATTTCGCGCTCCGCCTCTTCTTCCATTTCGATGTACTGGCGGATTTCTTCCAACTTCCCCTTGCCGACATAGGTGATACTGCTGGGACCATCTACGCGCTGTGTGAAGCGCTTCACGGTAACAGCACCTGCTGTCTCAGCAAGAAACTCCAATTCATCCAAGTATTCATTCGTCTTCCGCTCGTCCTGTCGCTTCGTAATGAGTGCCACGAGGATGGCGGTTTCGGCTTTTGCTTCTGATTGTATAAATTCTTTCATTTATGAGGTCTTGAGGTTGTGAGGTTTTAAGGTTCTGAGGTTTTGAGAATTTTAGGTTATGAGGTTCTGAAGTTCTGAGGTTCTGAGGTTCAGAAGTCTTGAATTTCTGAGGTTAAAAGTTTTTTAGGGGAGATTATTCAGGATAAAATACCTATTAATTCACCCTTGTGTTGCACTCTTCCTGAGTAAGCGTGAACGCTTTACGCGTGCGCTTCGCCACTTCCGTATTGTCGATGCGACCAGAGAATTGTTGTGCGCCCACACCGATAGCGAAGGCGGGGACATAACCGTTAGAGTGGCCGCCGCTGGTCCATCCTACGAGAGCTGCGCGATTGATAATCTCCTTGGCGGCAGTTGCGAGGGCATCTTCCTGAGAGTAGAGGCTCTTATTGCCTTCCGCCTTTCCTGCAACGAGTGCTTCGTAGGCCTTCTTGAGACGTGCTTCCTGGCGTTCGCTAATGGCGATATGCTCCCAGAATCCGAAGTTTTCGGTCAAGTCTTTTTTGACAACCTCCCACGTAAAATCGTCACCGAGTGAGGTGTGGAGTTGTGAAATGTGTTTGGTGTATTTCCACGCACTCATTTTCTGGTGTTGCAACAAGTGAAGGCGGAGTTCGTAAGCGCCCGTTCCGAGCGACATACCTCCCGTTTCGTGGTCGGCAGTAACGACGATGAGCGTTTCGTCGGGGTGTTGCTTATAGAATTCAAGCGCCACCTTCACCGCCTCGTCAAGGTCGAGCGTTTCGCGGATAACAGCAGCAGCGTCGTTGGCATGGCATGCCCAGTCAATCTTACCGCCTTCGATAGCAAAGAAGAAACCATCCTTATTTTTCTGCATCAAGAAGTCGATACCCTTACTTACAATCGTTGCGAGCGTAAGGTCGTTTTCGCCACGGTCAAGAGCGTAAGGCAGCGCGGTGTTGTCAAAAGCGTTTGCCTCATCCGATTGCAACATCATGAGGCGCTTTGCCTTCTTCATCTTCTTTTCGTTGAAGTCCAAACCCTTGGTAATCGTATATCCCGCATTTTCGTAAAGTTGATAGAGGGGGAGTTCGTTGGGGCAGTCTTTATGGGTGGGTTGCAAGAACGCAGAACCCGCGTAGAAGTCGAAGTTAGCTTCTAATAGATCGTGCCCAATGCGGTGGTAGTTGCCGCGATACGATTCGTGGGCATAGAAACTAGCAGGGGTAGCGTGGTCAATACTTACAGAGGTTGCTACGCCAACCGCCAAGCCGAGTTCTTTCGCCGCTGTGGCAATGCTATAGATGGGAACCTGACCATCGGGATTCATAGAGACGACTCCGTTCTTGGTCTTCTCACCCGTAGCGAGCGCAGTTCCTCCCGCGGCAGAGTCGGTCACACCATTAGTGGCAGATTCCGTATGTACGAGAGCTACATAAGGAAACGACGCAAACGCCAAGGGTTTAATGCCGATGCGTCCGTCTAGCGCAGCGAGATACGTTTCGGCGGCATTCACTTGGTTAACACCCATGCCATCGCCGATAAAGTAGAACACATATTTCGCTTTGCCTTGTGCCACAACAGAAAGTGCAAGACAGAGGGTTATAAGAAGTAGAGAGAAACGTTTCATTGTTGAGAGATTTTGAGGTTTTATGATTCTGAGGACTTTTAAAATCTCGTGCCACATAATGAGAGCACTTTTTTAATCCAACCAATATGCGGTGCAGTTATGGGGAATCTGCTTTTCCTTGGGTGGTAATTTCATGTAATCGCCATAAGTAGCTGTGAGGTATTCGATGTAACCGTTCATTGTTTTGTAGGTCTTGCCTTCAAACGTGATATCTACGCTACTCGCTATGCAGGAACGGGGTATGCATCCCCTGATGGAAGGACCAACTTCCGACAGATTACACACGTCTTTAGAGTGCGGATGGCGACTGCAGAATTTATGATAGATAGTCGTAATCTTCGCTGACGATATGGGCAAATGCAAAAAGAAGTTTGCTACCAAGTCACGCAAAAAACCTTTCGATTCGCGCTCCTTCTTGCGGCGGATGCGCAACCAGTTTACTAAAAACTCCTTGATACGGAATTCCATCTTGCGTTGCCACATTGCGTTGGGTACCCCGTCCACGGGGAAGATGTCGATGTTTACTCCTAACGAGAGTTCCGGAAATTCGTCTTCGATGAGTCTGGTGCGGGTGTCGACAACCTTCGCAAAGGTGTAG
>CALCHM010000046.1 GCA_937901345.1 uncultured Prevotella sp.
CGGTCCTGGCAATCAGTACGTCATGGCTGCCAAACAGTGGGTGGCATTGAAGGGTACTGCCATTGACATGCCTGCGGGACCGAGCGAAGTGGAAGTTCTTGCTGACGACTCCGCACGTGCAGACTTCGTTGCTGCCGACCTGCTAAGTCAAGCCGAACATGGTCCTGACAGTCAGGCATTGCTCATTACGACGAGTCGCAAACTCGCTGAAAATGTAGTGGCGGAAGTCAATCGCCAATGTGCCGCACTGCCTCGCCACAATATAGCAGAGAAAGCTCTGCAACACAGCAAAATCATCGTATTCGACACGATGGAAGAAGCGCTGGAAATGACCAATCTCTATGCACCCGAACACTTAATCATAGCGACACGCGATTATCGCGAGGTAGCGAAAAAGATTACGCATGCAGGATCGGTATTCCTTGGAAACTTCAGTTGCGAAAGCGCTGGCGATTATGCTTCCGGAACCAACCACACCCTGCCTACTTCTGGGTTTGCGAAGTCTTACAGCGGTCTTTGCCTCGATAGTTTTATGCGCAAGATTACGTTCCAGGAACTCACGGAGGAAGGCATACGCAGCATCGGGAAAACCGTAGAACTGATGGCTGCCGAAGAGGAATTGGATGCACACCGAAACGCCATGACCCTGCGCATAGAAGCGTGTCAGCATACTGAAAACACTGAAAATCCTGAGACGCCTCACACGAACACCGTTGCAACTCTCGTGCGTCCCAACGTTTTAAAAATGGAGGCATATAGTTCTGCACGTGATGAATATTCCGGCAAACAAGCCACTGTTTTCCTTGATGCCAACGAAAGTCCTTACAACACACCGTTCAATCGCTACCCCGACCCGCTTCAAACAGAGGTGAAGACGGTGTTGGCAGAGATTAAGAACGTGCGCCCCTCACAGATTTTCTTAGGCAATGGTAGCGACGAAGCTATTGACCTCGTATTCCGCGTGTTCTGCCGACCAGGTGTGGACAATGTCGTGGCACTCGAACCTACTTACGGCATGTATGCAGTTTGTGCGGCAACCAACGATGTGGAGTATCGCCGCGTATTGCTTCGCGAGGACTTCTCATTCTGCGCTGCCGATGTCCTTAAGGCAACGGATGCCAACACTAAAGCCATATTCCTCTGCTCGCCCAACAACCCCACAGGCAACCTGTTGCCCCGCGAGGAGATTGACCTATTATTAAAGGAGTTTCCCGGCATCGTGGTGGTAGATGAAGCCTATGGCGACTTCGTCCCCGAAGCATCCTTGCGTTTTGCTCTTGATGAGCATCCGCGATTGATAGTGCTTGCCACCTTCTCAAAAGCGTGGGCTTCGGCAGGACTTCGCCTCGGCATTGCGATGGCATCAGAAGAGATTATGGGTTATTTCAACAAAGTAAAATATCCCTATAACGTCAACATCCTCACCCAGCAACAAGCGTTGGAGATTATGCGTAGCAAGGATTTAGTTACGGATTGGGTGAACCTCATTCTTACTGAGCGCAGCAGAGTGGTGAGCGAATTAGAAACGCTCTCCAGTTGTCAGAAGGTGTATCCCTCAGATGCCAACTTTGTTCTCGCCAAGATTGACAATGCTACAGCGCTTTACGACGCACTTGTTGACCGCGGCATTATAGTAAGAAATCGCAGCAAGGTGACACTTTGCAACGATTGCTTGCGTATTACCATCGGTACTCCTGCTGAAAATGATGCGCTACTCGCAGCGTTGAAGGAGTTGACCTCCAATTAAGATTGTAAAGTTACGAGGTTGCCGCCACAAGTCTTATCACCTTGAAACGAAGCAACCTCAAAACCTTTCCAAGGCATGAAAAAAGCACTCTTTATCGACCGCGACGGCACACTTATTCAAGAACCCGCCGACGAACAAATAGATGATTTCTCAAAACTCGTATTCGTGCCAGGCACCTTCCGAGCCCTGACTACGATTCGCGAACTTACGGATTACGAACTCGTCATGGTGAGCAACCAAGACGGATTGGGCACAGAAGCATTTCCCGAAGAAACCTTCTGGCCCGTACATAACTTCATTCTAGATACGCTCAAGGGCGAAGGAGTGGAATTTGACAACATCCTTATTGACCGCCATTTTCCACATGAAAACGCACCCACGCGCAAACCCGGAACAGGGATGCTCACAGCGTATATGACGGGCGAGTATGACTTGGCAAATTCCTATGTCATTGGCGACCGTGCAACGGATGTGCAATTGGCGGAAAACTTAGGTTGTCGTGCACTCCAGATTGGTACGGACGGAATGGATTGGAAAAAGATTACAGAAATCCTTGTGGCGGGTGAACGCTCATACGAAGTGAAACGCACCACGCGTGAAACGGATATTTACGTGCGTATCGACCTCGACCGCGCCGGACGTTGTGACATTTCCACGGGTCTCGGTTTTCTTGACCACATGCTCGCACAGATTGCCCACCACGGCGGAATCTCACTCACCGTACAGACGAAGGGCGACTTGGAGGTTGACGAACACCACACCGTTGAAGATACCGCCCTTGCCCTTGGAGAATGCCTACGCAAAAGTCTTGGCAACAAACTCGGCATCAGTCGCTATGGTTACTGCCTGCCTATGGACGATTGCCTATGCCAAGTAGCACTCGACTTCGGTGGACGTCCGTGGTTGCAATGGGATGCTGAATTCAAGCGCGAACGCATTGGCGACGTGCCCACTGAACTTTTCTTCCACTTTTTCAAAAGCCTCAGCGATGCTGCTTTAATGAATCTGAGCATCCGAGCTGAAGGACAAAACGAGCACCATAAGATTGAAGGCATCTTCAAAGCCCTTGCACGTGCCATAAAGATGGCCATAGCACGCGATGTACGCCACTTGGTGTTGCCTTCAAGTAAAGGGACTCTCTGATAAAAACATCGTTACTCTAGATGCGCTAGCATTTCTAGAAAACCGAGACACTCTAGACTATTTCAATCCACAATCCTCTCGTGAAAACTGCTATAATCCAATATAACGCCGGCAATATTTGCTCTGTAATCAATGCCCTGCGCCGCATCGGAGTAGAACCCCTTGTTACAAGCAACCCTGAAGAAATCAGGAGTGCCGACCGTGTCATTTTTCCTGGACAAGGCGAGGCAGCAACAACCATAGCCCACTTGAAATGCACAGGACTTGACCGCATCATTACAGAATTGCGTCAACCCGTACTCGGTATTTGTATTGGGCAACAATTGCTCTGCGAACACTCCGATGAGGGTAACACACCCTGCCTGAATATATTTGAAGGTAGTCGTGTACAGAAGTTCGTTGCGCCTGAGGGCGTCAACTTGAAGGTGCCCCACATGGGATGGAACACGATTGAGAACACAAGTTCGCCACTCTTCAAAAACCTTGCGCCTGAGAGTTACGTTTACTTCGTACACAGTTTCTATGCCCCCGTTTGCGAGTGGACCATCGCCGAAACCACCTACGGCGGCATTCCCTTCAGCGCAGCCATGCAACGTGGCAACTTCTTTGCCACACAGTTTCACCCCGAAAAGAGCGGCACGGTAGGCGAGCAGATTCTCACCAACTTTATGCAACTTGAATTATGATCGAGATTATTCCTGCCATAGACATCATTGATGGTAAGTGCGTACGCCTTACGAAAGGCGATTACGACGCCAAGAAAGTTTACGATGCCAATCCTGCCGACGTGGCCAAGCGATTTGAAGATATGGGGGTAACACGTCTGCACATGGTAGATCTTGATGGTGCAAAGGAAAGTCACATCGTTAACTACCGCGTGTTAGAGCAAGTTGCCACGCAAACCCATCTCGTTATCGACTTTGGAGGAGGTGTTAAGCATGCCGACGACCTGCGCATTGCATTCGACAATGGTGCTGCAATGGTGACCATCGGAAGTTTGGCAGCCACGCAACCTGAATTGCTTTTAGATTGGGCACAAACATTCGGTGCCGAACGCTTCATCGTGGGAGCCGATGCGCTAGACGGACGTGTCATGATTAAAGGTTGGAAGGAGGATGGCGGAATGACGCTTGACGCATTCATTACTTTTTACATGAACCACGGCATCACCCAAGTGCTCTGCACGGATATTAATCGCGACGGCATGCTTCAGGGACCTAACACGGCACTCTACAAAGACATTATGGCACGCTTCCCAAATTGCCACTTGATTGCGAGCGGCGGAGTGAGCAACGATGCCGACATTGAAGCACTCAACGAAGCGGGCATCCCTGCCGTCGTCTTCGGAAAGGCTTTCTATGAAGGGAGAATCGATCTTCCCGCTTTGCTTAAGAGAATAGAGTAAAGATAAAAGATGCCATTCGGCACGCACCGTCTACACGACATCTTTGTTTCCACCCTCACACCTCTATACTCTTATATCTTTACTCTTTTAACTTTACTCTTTAACCCATGCTTGCAAAACGCATAATCCCCTGCCTCGACGTAAAAGATGGGCGCACGGTGAAGGGGACTAACTTTGTAAACCTCCGAGAAGCGGGAGACCCCGTAGAACTTGGGAAAGCCTACAGCCTACAGGGCGCCGACGAACTCGTGTTTCTCGACATCACCGCCACCCATGAGGGTCGCAAAACATTTACCGAGATGGTGAGCCGCGTGGCTGCCGAAGTGTCCATCCCGTTTACCGTGGGCGGAGGCATTAACGAACTTTCCGACATCGACAAGATGCTCGGAGCGGGGGCTGATAAAGTAAGTATCAACTCTGCCGCACTGCGCCGTCCCGAACTGATTGATGAAATTGCCCGCAACTTTGGTTCGCAGGTGTGCGTAACTGCTATAGATGCCCGACTGGAAGACGACGGCGAATGGTGGTGTTACGTAAACGGGGGCAGAATACGCACCGAGCGCCGACTCTTTGAATGGGCGCGCGAAGTGGCAGACCGCGGCGCGGGAGAAATTCTCTTTACAAGCATGAACCACGACGGCGTAAAGACGGGATTTGCAAACGACGCACTCGCCTTGCTCTCCGACCAACTTCCCATACCTATTATTGCCTCTGGCGGTGCCGGTGCAAAAGAACATTTTGCCGATGCCTTCCGCCTTGGCCACGCTGATGCTGCACTGGCTGCCAGTGTGTTCCACTTCGGTGAAATTCCCATCCCCGAACTCAAGGCGTATCTCCGCGAAGAGGGCATACCCGTACGTTAAAAACAAAAATATTTCTCATTTCTCATTGCTCATCTCTCATTTCTCATCTCTCCTTTCCCTATGATTGACTTCGAAAAACAAGGCGGACTCGTTCCCGCCATTATCCAAGATAACACCACTCGCAACGTGCTCATGCTGGGTTATATGAACCAAGAATCTTACAATAAGACGCTCGAAACAGGACGCGTCACCTTCTTCAGTCGTTCTCGCCAACGCCTTTGGACTAAGGGCGAAGAGAGCGGCAATTATCTTGAACTCGTAAGCATTGCCGAAGATTGCGACAACGACACTCTGCTCGTCAAGGTAATTCCACACGGACCTACTTGCCACACGGGCACAGATACTTGTTGGGGAGAGAAAAACGAAAGCAACCCACTGCTCTTCCTCTCCAAACTTCAAGACGTTGTTGAACAGCGTCACCGCGACATGCCCGAAGGTTCATACACAACCACGCTTTTCCGCGACGGACTCAACCGCATGGCGCAGAAGGTGGGCGAAGAAGCACTTGAAGCCGTCATCGAAGCCACTAACGGAACAAACGACCGCTTGCTCTACGAAGCATCCGACATGTTCTTCCATCTCGAAGTGCTCCTCACCGCCAAGGGCCTACGCATAGAGCAAGTGGCAGAGGAACTCCAAAAGCGCCATCAACCCGGATGGAAAAAACATTAAAGCATACTCAGAAAAACCATCATCTTGAAGGCGTCGGATCTAATGGGGCTTCAGATTTAACAAAATGGATGTGTTTCGTTGAATTTGAAGAGAGGAGAAGGGGATGGCGGTGAGTGTATGTAGGCAAACATTCAAAAAGGCGTCTATCTGCTTGGTGGGCGGATAGACGTCTTTCATTTAGGGCAAAAAGAGGATGAAACTATAGTTGCAACCTACGGTTTTGTCGTGGAACAACAAGGCGAAGGCATCTCTCTGCATTTTCCCAACCGAAAAGTTGCTGATTCGTTTCTTTATCGTAACTTTGTCTCTTGATAACAAATATTAACTCTATACGAAAAATGGGAAAAGTTCTTATCATTGGCGCAGGAGGCGTAGCCACTGTTGCAGCGCACAAGGTAGCGCAGAACTCTGACGTGTTTGATGAAATCATGATTGCGAGTCGCACAAAGTCAAAGTGTGATGCCATCGTTAAGGCAATTGGCAATCCCAATATCAAGACAGCTCAGGTGGATGCCGACAACGTGCCCGAATTGGTGGCACTCTTTAACGAGTTTAAGCCCGACCTCGTAATGAACCTCGCACTCCCCTATCAAGACCTCACTATCATGGAGGCTTGTTTGGAGTTCGGATGTTCTTATCTCGACACCGCAAACTACGAACCCAAGGATGAAGCACACTTTGAGTACTCATGGCAGTGGGCATACAAGGAACGCTTCGAGCAGGCTGGACTCACCGCAATTTTGGGTTGTGGTTTCGATCCCGGTGTACCCTCTATCTACACCGCTTATGCAGCGAAGCACCACTTCGACGAAATCCATTACCTCGACATCGTTGACTGTAATGCTGGCGATCATGGCAAGGCATTCGCAACGAACTTCAATCCCGAAATCAACATTCGCGAAATCACGCAAAAGGGACTCTATTGGGAAAATGGTCAGTGGGTAGAAACCGAACCCCTCGAAATTCATCAACCCCTTACGTACCCCAACATCGGTCCGCGTGAGTCTTACCTCCTTCACCACGAAGAAATCGAGAGTCTCGTGAAGAATTATCCCACCATCAAGCGTGCACGCTTCTGGATGACTTTCGGTCAGGAATACTTGACACACCTCCGCGTGATTCAGAACATCGGCATGGACAGCATCGTACCCATCTGCTACGAGGGTCACTGGATTCAGCCCCTTCAGTTCTTGAAGGCCGTTCTTCCCAATCCTCAAGATCTCGGTGAAAACTATGAAGGCGAAACAAGCATCGGTTGCCGCATCCGTGGTATCAAGGACGGTAAGGAACGCACCTACTACGTTTACAACAACTGCTCACACCGCGCCGCCTACGAAGAAACTGGCATGCAGGGCGTAAGTTACACAACTGGTGTTCCCGCTTGCATCGGTGCACGTATGTTTATGCTTGGACTCTGGAAGCGTCCCGGCGTATGGAACGTAGAAGAATTTGATCCAGATCCCTTCATGGACGAACTCAACAAGCAAGGTCTCCCCTGGCACGAAATCTTCGACGGCGACCTCGAACTCTAAAAGTGCAGTTCTCCCCAAAATCGAATAGGCGCACCAAGACCGACAGACGACTTGGTGCGCTGTTTTATTTAGCAAGAAATGACAGAAAAAGAAAAAGCCCAAGCAGGGTTACTCTACAATGCCAACTACGACCCCACCCTCACCTCTGAGCGTCTGGCATGTATGGACAAATGTTACGACTATAACCAACTGCGCCCCTCGCAAAAACAAGAGCGCGACGCATTACTGCGCAACTTACTTGGGAAAGCGGGCAAAAATCTTTGCATAGAGCAACCCTTCTACTGCGACTACGGACGCAATATTGAGGTGGGCGACAATTTCTTCATGGGAGTGAATGGCGTGATTCTTGATGGCGCCAAGGTTACGTTTGGTAACAATGTTTTCGTTGCGCCCAACTGTGGTTTCTACACTGCTGGACATCCTTTCAACCCCACTCAGCGTAACGAAGGTCTGGAATATGCCTACCCCATCAGCATTGGCGACAACGTCTGGATAGGAGCAGGCGTCAGCATTGTTCCTGGTGTCACCATCGGCAGCAACTCCGTCATTGGAGCGGGTAGCGTCGTGACACGCAACATTCCTGAAGGCGTACTTGCCGTTGGAAACCCCTGTCGAGTGATGAAGCGAATTGTGGAGAGCGAAACAATTTAGAAACCACTTCACCTTTTGGAATGCTCGGAACAGTCCTTCATCCTTTCACGAATGAAGGTTGATAATTTAACAATCAAGATAGATAGGTTCTAATATTTATGACTACAGAGCGCAACGAACTCGTGATGCGCCAACTCCTGCAGTTGGCCTACGACTTTAGTTACATACCCACTCCTGACAGTGAGGTTGGTCCTCACTTACTTGACTTGTTGCCCAAGGTCAATCAACTGACGATTGACTCGTTAGACCGTTGGTTTGAAACCGAAGGGCGAGAGTTTTCTTTCGAACACCGCCGAAAGACCTCCCTCCGCTTTTGCTTAACTGTAGGCATGGGGGCGGCGTGGTTTTTCTACCAACAAGAGGAACCCATGGACGCAGAAACGCTGTTCAACCTCATGGGCGAACCACGCGGTGAGGATGCGATGGACGAATATATTGAAGACGCTGTGGGCATTTGGTTCTCTAGCGAATCCGACAAGCATTCCCAATGGTTGGCGCTCTGCGATTACTGCTATGAAGGGACGCTGATGCATTACGACTGGACCATCGCGGAAGAGAAAATCCAAGCGGGACTCACCAGTATGATAGCGGGGAGCATAATTGGTGTTGGAAGGATTATGCAAGAGCGCACAAGAGCGAAGTATGAAGGCGACTTTACCTGGGACCAGCACATTTGGAGCAGTTTCATCAATGACAAGCGCCACACAACTGAGGCAATGCTCGACAAGTGGACAGAAATGTGCCTCAAAGCGGGAATCCCCATCGGTGGAAACATTGTGTCGTTGCCTAAAGCGGAGGATTCGTTTGAACATCAGGTGGAGTCATACCACCAACTCAAACCCCACGGCAGCGCAGGCATTCAAACCATTTTCCATATCGATGAGGGTGTGCCAGCAAGGGCAGCAATCTTGCCTTACATCGACTCTTCACGCACACATTATCTCATTGTGGATAAGGTTTACGAACGCGAGAACGGCATAGAAGCCACCATCAGCGCACACTTTGCCGACGACCCCTTGATGCGCATCACCTTCTACGACACAGAGTATTTGAGAAACCGCGACCATTACTTCGCGGGACAATGCTATGTCTTCGACCTCTACGGAATGGCTTACAATACCTCCATCGTTCAACAACGTCATGGAGTAACTTCCCACAGACGTACCGCACTACATTCCTTTGTACAGATTGAAGGCATCCACCCCGAAATATGCCGCTTCTGCGCACCCATTCAAGAGGTTTACAACGACCTAGACGTAACAATTCCCGCTGTTTACGAAGTGGAAGTGGGCATCCCCTACAGCAATCCTCGTAGCGACCGGAAACATGACATTTCGGTGTTTGTCCCCACCACTCAAATCCCTAACGGATACACGACTCTCACCAAGGGCACGTCTATTGAAGGCACACTTATCCTTATGGGAAAGATGCGCGTGAATGTCAACTTCCACGAACGTCCCAGCACCGAGGTGCGCTCCTTCTCACCACTCACCAAGCGCGGAACACCACGCAAATTTTCACACAAATGCAAACCCTCGGAAGTAGGCACAGAGATGAACGAACAACAGCGTCAAGCGTTTGCGAAAAGGGTGATGAAGCAGTTTCTTGGTATTGAATTAGAAGATGCATTCGAAGGCGAAGACGGTCCCGACTTCTTGGCATCGCGCCATCGCAGCATGTGGGTAATGCCCGACGAGGACTATTGCGCAGCCTCACGCTTCATGGAGGAAGACGTCACTCCGGCACTCTCACATTATTATCAAACCGGACGCTTCCCCGTCATGGTCTATGTGACTCTCTATAACGAACAGGGCGAACCCTGCCGTTGGTTGAATGGCGGTTCTTACACGGTAAAACTCCACTATGGTTCCATGCTTCCCGGTCAGCGCATGGCACCGCGCGAAGCCCACAAACCCATGTTGCTCACACAGGTGCTCTACGAAGCCTTTAACAATTTGCATACCTTCCCGCTCTGCAAGGTGCTTCACAAAGACCTGTATTACACTTCAGAAAATCTGCCCGACCCAATCATCAGTCGCGAAGAATTTCTCGTACATCTTGAAGGAGTGTTCGAGGCCAATCGCTTCAACCCCGAGGGGCGCATGAAGGTGGAAACAATACTTGAAGCGCCAGCACCACTCTATATTGAACTCTCCTATCCCGATGGACTAGTGGACCGCCTAGACGTCAAAACCCACCACAATCTCATTACGGAAATCAGCATCCGCAATGTGAAGCGTGTGAAAATGGCGAATAAATAAAATGGCGCAGCATGAAATAGTAAACAAGTTATTAAGTACGAGAAAAATAAGAGATGAGAGATGAAAGTTGAGAGATGAAAATCAGGCCTGCCCAATTTGAAAAACGGGCAGGCCTGATTTTGAAAACGGGTTAGCCCAATTTTGGAAACGGGCAGGCCCGATTTTGCAAGGTGCCGTGTGTGCCTGGGTGCTCGGTGGCATGGCTCGTTGTCGGCATGCTCTGCTCCTCGGCTATCTGCCGAGGGTGGCCGAGAACTCTCCCCATGCATCGCTGAGTGCCTGCATGGAGGGGAACAGGGCATCGGCTCCCTCATCGGTGAGCACACTGTCGGGGAGCGGACCGGTGTTGACGGCAACGGTGAAGATGCCGGCTGCTTTGGCGGCACGTACGCCGAGCGGGGCATTCTCTACCACGATGCACTCTTCGGGGCGAAGGCCACCCTTCTGCATGCCCATGAGGTAAGGCTCGGGGTGAGGTTTGCCGTGCTTCACGTCGAAGGCGGTGACCATCAACTCGCGACGGAAGATGTCGGGGTAGTGATGGTTGAGCTTGTCGAACAATGACAGTTGGCCCGACCCCGTGACGATGAGTATCATGAGTCCCTGCTCCTTGAGTTGACGGAGTAGGGACAATGCGCCGGGCATGGGCTCGGCAGGGGGATACTCGTTGAAGAGGTCCGACTTTACCCTGTAGATCTCCTGTATGCGCTCCTCGCTCTCCTCGACACCATGCTGGCGCATGCTCACGAGGTTGATGGTAGAGGCTCCTGTGCGCCCCTCGTGCATATAGACCTCCTCTTCGGGGAGGTCATAGCCAAACTGCGCCATGGCGCGATGCCAGGCCTTGGCATGGTAGGGCATGGAGTTGTAGAGCACGCCGTCCATATCGAAGAGAACGGCACGAAGGCGCAGGGGTAGC
>CALCHM010000047.1 GCA_937901345.1 uncultured Prevotella sp.
ATCGGATAAGCGCTGAAAGCATCTAAGTGCGAAGCCGGCCACAAGATTAGATTTCCTTTGAGGGTCGTTGTAGACGACAACGTTGATAGGGTGCAGGTGTACAGATGGTGACATCATAGCCGAGCACTACTAATTGCCCGAAACTTTCGCCTGAGATAAAGGTGAATTTACTTAAAGCGCTGCTTTATCGGAAACCTAAAAAGAGAAAAGTTAGCGAGTAGAATAGCATTGTAAGATATGTCTAAATTTATTTCCGGTGGTTATAGCGTCGGGGTTCCACCTCTTCCCATTCCGAACAGAGAAGTTAAGCCCGTCCGCGCCGATGGTACTGCGTCTAGCGGGAGAGTAGGTCGCCGCCACTTTTCAGAGAGGTTCTTCAAAATCTTGAAGAACCTCTTTTTTTGTTACACCTTCAGACTTGAAGGGGAAAAAGCGAATTAATGGACAATCTGGTTTCCTGCCTTTGCCTTCCGATGGACTCTATTTTGCAAAGTATATTTCTTCTGCCTTTAAAAATAGATGTTGGTGCTTTTGATAATAATTCTATTATTTTGGGTGCCCAACAAATCGCTTAATTTTATACTTTTGCAAAAAGCATTTTCCTTTTGAGTGCCCTGATACTTAATTTATCACGATGGGTGCTGTTGTTCATAAAGTTCTGGTACTATGAAATCTCAATTTTTAACGAATACCACCGACGTTACGTTCCTTGCTACTATACAAACCAATTTACGTTCTTGTAAGGCTTTTTACTTTACAGTGAGTTTCATCAAAAAAGCTGGATTGGTCTTATTGGGCAATGATATTACGTCAGCACTTGAGAGAGGGGCTAAAGGTAAAGTGATTACTTCTACTTATCAGAATTTTACGGATATCGAGTCGTTAAACTTCTTTTTGAAATTGAATTTTACATTCCATAATTTTGAGTGTCATCTCGATAACGAATGTTTTTATGATGCTAAAAGTTATACGACATCAGGTTTTCATAGTAAGGGTTATTTGTTTGAATTCGAAGATAGATCAGAGGTTGTTATAGGTTCATCAAATATAACTCGTTATGCTCTTTTGAAAAATATAGAATGGGATCTTGTCGTGTGTTGTGAAAAGAATCAAGAGCCTTATCGAAGTGCGTTATCTGATTTTAATTGTTTGTGGGACAAGACGCTTCCTTTGACACAAGACCTTATTAGCCTTTACGCTCAGAAGATTAATTTTGCGATTGAGCGCTGGGATATGGACTATGATATTGCTGAGCAAAATGTGAAACCTAATTACATGCAACGTCAGGCTTTAAAGGAACTCAATAGGAATCGTGCTATAGGGGTTAATAGAGCACTTGTCGTGTCTGCTACCGGTTCAGGTAAAACTTTCCTCGCCGCCTTTGATGCTTTAAATTTTGCACCTAAAAGATTACTTTATATTGTTCATGAAGGTTCTATATTGCATAACTCACTGACAACTTTTCAAAAGGTTTTTGGAGGATTAAAGACGTGTGGCAAATATACTGGTGAAGCTAAAGAACTTGAGTCAGATTTTCTATTTTCTACGAATGTGTCTATGTGTCGCTCGCTTGAATTGTTTGACAAGAAGGAATTCGACTACATTATTATAGATGAGTGCCATCACGCAGTTGCGGAGACGTATCGTAAGATCATTGATTATTTTGAACCCGAGTTTTTGTTAGGCCTTACGGCTACAGAGAATCGTATGGATAACCAAGATGTTGCAGAACTTTTTGGGAATAATATTCCTTACGAATTACGTCTGCGCGATGCCATCATCAATGACCTTATTGTGCCCTTCCATTACTATGGCATACGTGATGAACTCGTAGATTATGGATTAGCGGATTCTGCAGAAAGACGCCTTATAGCCCAAATTTCAGATGAAGGTAATTGTGATTTTATTTCTCAACAAATAGAGAAACACCGTCCTCAAGGGCAGAAATTAAAGGCGCTGGCTTTCTGTCGCAATATTCAGCATGCCCGCATGATGGCTGAAAATATGGGAGAACGCTATCACACAGCCTTCTTGAGTGGGCATAACAAGACAGGTGAACGTATTAGAGCCTATAATGATTTACAGGATGAGAGCAAGCAGTTGGAGATTCTCTTCGCCGTTGATATTTTAAATGAAGGGGTAGATATCCCAGGTGTAAATATGGTGCTCTTCCTGCGTCCCACGGAGTCAAGTACAATTTTTATACAACAATTAGGGCGCGGACTCCGAAAATATCCCAACAAGAGTCACGTGACTATCCTTGACTTTATCGGTAATAGCTACAAACGAAGTGTGCACATTGCTTTGGCCTTAGGAAGTCTGTCTAATCGCTATGTTCTTGAGAAGAAATTGCTAAAGTTCATGGTGCGTGAGGATTTCAGATTGTTGGGGTTAGAAGAATACGGCGTAAAAATCCAAATCGATGACCTTTCTAAAGAAGAAATTCTCCAACATATCGACAATGAGAACTTTAATCAACTTCGTTATCTCAAAAAGGATTATCAGAATTTTAAGAGCTATTTAAAGACTCCAACATATCCGAAGCATATGGACTATGTGAATAGCGACTATGCCCCTAATTTATTGAAGTTCATGAAGATTAAGATTAAGGGTGCCAAAACGAATTCTTACTATAACTTCTTGAAAGGTATAGATGAAGAAGTTCCATTGTTTTCGGATGCTCAAATAACAGCTATAAATTACATCTCAAGCCTTCTGCCTTTGGTGCGCAGACATGAATATCTGATTCTCAAATACATGTTGAATGGTGTTTCTCAAGAAAAAGAATTGTGCCGACTTCTTTCAGAGGAGATAAAAGGATATACTGATGAACAATACCATCATGCACTGCGATTTATGAAGGAAGGTGGGGTTGTTGAGCAAACTAATGATGAAGTAAACTTCAGTTGCGAAGTGGAAACTGAATTTACAGAATATGTAACCGATCTATTAACCTATGGTTTGTCGCAATATGCTGTAAGGTACACTGATGAAGAAGACTTCTTGCTCTACCAAGATTATCGTAAGGAACAAGCACTTCTAAAGATTCTTGATAATCCGAATTCTATATTCCGTGGTACTTATTACAAAAATGGTTATATGTACATTTTTGCAGGGTTGAAGAAGGACGATTCTGTGCAAGAGCACTTGAACTATAAGGATAAGTTTTTGGACAAAGAAACCTTCCAATGGGAGAGTATGGCGAATTTATCAGCAGTGGAAGAACGACAGCAGAAGGAGAGCAAAGGCGCATTTATTTTTGTTCGTAAGGTGGAAGCCGAAAATGGTATAACGTTGCCCTTTACTTTTGTGGGAACAGGTCATTTGAAAAATCCCCGAAAGGATGCAACCACTAATGGATCTATACTATATGATATTCATTTAGATAAACCTCTTCCTGATGATTTGATGGAAGATTTTCAATGGATTGCTTAATATAAAAGCGAGGAGTTCGGTAGCTTGACGCTGCCGAACTCCTCACTGCATTTATGGTACAAAATAATATAAAAGATAGATTCTTAACGTTAAGCTTCCCCTACCGCCTGCATTCCTCTGGCAATCGGGGTCCCCAGCGGTGGTGACCGGCAACTCCGGCGGTGAGGATGCTAATTCGGATGCCTGGAATAGGGATAAGTATTTTGCTACAGGAAAGAAGTGTTGCGCCAGTAG
Organism: uncultured Prevotella sp.; assembly: GCA_937901345.1. GTDB lineage: Bacteria > Bacteroidota > Bacteroidia > Bacteroidales > Bacteroidaceae > Alloprevotella. Next base: position 3,670 of record CALCHM010000047.1, read on the forward strand.
TGAAAATATCATCGATGAGCAAAATGTGTTTTCCGGCGAGCGGGTGTGATGTCGAGTTTTGTGTTGTTTGACTATGAGTTTGTTGAGGTGTTATATGTGCACCAAGCATTTGTAGTGGAGATGGAACGTTTGCTTTTGAACTAGTACAGGGAGTGGTGAGTGAGAAAATATCTTTTACGTTTTCGTGGCGCATTTGTTTTTGCGTATGCGTTTGTGTTTTATTTGCTTTGTTACGTTGTATGCTTTTAGTGTCAATTGGGATATGAGTGATTGCACTGATACCTCTGGCAATGCGTTCGCTTTGGTTATAGCCGCGTTTGAGATATCGTAACTTGGCTAATGGCAATGGTATGATGCAGTCAATATCGTCAAAGAAATGAGTTTCGAGAAGATCTGTTGCGATGAGTTTTCCTAAATAAACTCCGATTTCGGGGTGGTTGTTATATTTTAATTCAGTGATGATGCGCGCGTAATTGGTGTGCGGATAGTAGTGCATGTAACTACTAGCTCTTACGATTGGAATTTTTCCCCAGAAGTAGCGCTCTATGGGATTTCCTGGTTGCCCTTTGTAGTGTGTTAGTGGCATACTCATGGTGCAGCCTATACAACACACGTCTACCGTAGGTACAAGCGGTTGTCCACACACGATGCAAGTGCGTGGGAGCAGGATGTTGAGAAGATCGCTAAGTAGTTTTTTGATTAAGGATGGCATTCTTCGAGGGATTCGTGTTGTTAAAGACCATATGTGTACTTATGGTCAAAATTCACATCGGGCTGTATCAAGAAAGAATCATGATACAGCCCGATGTGAATTGGTTTTAGAAGGGGAGGTCGTCCTCAGGAGCAGCTGGTGCTGCAACAGGAGCGGGGATTACTGCTTCGGGAGTAGCGGGTGCTACAGTGGGAGCAACTGGTGCTACTGATTGAGCGGGAACTACTCGCCATGCGCGGATGTCGTTATACCAACGACCATTATATTCGCGAGCGTTGATGTCGAACGAAACAGTTACTTCAGAACCGATTTGCAAGTTGTATTCGTTGATTTTGTCTTCACCAAAAACGTTGAACACGCAACGACGTGGGTATTGTTCCAAAGTTTCGATAACGTAGTCCTGTGATGCCCAAGTGTTGCCAGAACGCTGTGACTGTCCGCTGCGCTTTTCCATGACAGCGATAATTCTTCCTGTAATATCCATAATTTCAATGTTAATTTGTTTCAATATTTTTGAGGAACGTACTTCCCAAACAGATTGGCAATCCCTAACGCAGGAGAAAGCGTAGAAGTTTTTTGTTCCGGTGCAAAAGTAACCAAATTCTGTGACAGAGCAAAGAGAGGGGGACTAATTTTGGCGGAACATTTTTGTGGATCTCCTTATTCTTTGTGGATGCAAAAATAATACCTATTATAGTTTCCTTTTACGTATATTTTTGTACTTTTGTGGAGGAAAAATTAAAACGAAATAAAATATGAAATTCATTGTTTCTAGCGCTTTACTTTCTTTGCGCCTCCAAACTATAGGTCGAGTAATTGTACCCAAGAATAACCTTGCTATTCTTGAAAATATTTTGTTCAAAGTTGCAGGAAATCAACTCACGCTTGTGGCTGCAGATAGTGAGATTATGCTGACGTCAACACTTGAACTTGTAGAGTCAGAAGGTGACGTTAACTTTTTGATTAATGCCAAGACCATTCAGGATGCGATTCGTGAAATCCCTGAACAGCCTGTTGATATTTATGTGAATGAGGAAAACTACAGCATCACTGTGGAATATCAAAATGGTAAATTTAATTTCATTGCGCAGTCGGCCGACGAATATCCGCTTCCTCCTGTCATGAGTGAAGAGGGTATTAAATTCTCTATGAATTCTCAACTTCTTTACAACGGTGTCAATCGTTCGCTTTTTGCGGCAAGTACAGACTCTTTGCGTCCTCAAATTGGTGGACTTTATTTTGATGTGCATGAGAACGAAACCGCTATTGTTGCCACAGATGCTCAGAAAATGTCGTGTACGAAATTTCCTGGAGTTAGCGCAGGTCAGGTAGGTTCGTTTATTCTTCCTAAGAAACCCGCCAACATGCTTAAAGGTTTTTTGGCGAAGGAAGAAGGTGACACTCAGATTGAGTTTAACATGCGTAATGCTGTATTTACGACAGAATGTTATACCATGCACTGCCGCCTCGTTGAAGGTCGTTATCCCAATTATGCAGCAGTTATTCCTACGAACAACGACATTAATGTAACTGTTAATCGTTCGGCACTTATCAGCGCATTGCGTCGCGTATTGCTTTTCTCAAATGTGGCGAGCGGTTGCGTGAAGTTGAAGTTTGAGAATAACAACATGCTTATCTCTAGTCACGAATTAGACTTCTCTAAGTCGGCCGATGAGTCTTTGCTTTGCGACTTTAATCAAACTCCCATGAGCATTGGTTTCAGAGGTAGTTTCTTGCTTGAAATGCTCAACAATATGGAGTCTGAAGAAGTCATCTTTAAGTTTGCGGGTCCGAATCGTGCTGGACTTATCCTTCCTGCTGAACAGAAGGACGCGGAAACGGTTCTTATGATGATTATGCCCATGATGATTAACGACTAGTGGTCGTTATTCTTTATACTATAGACTTTTATCGTTAAGTTCTAAATCCATGAAATTAAAACTTACTCGTCCGCTCATCTTTTTTGATATAGAGTCAACAGGTCTTAGCATATCTTCCGATCGCATCGTAGAACTCTGTTTCATAAAGGTGCATCCCAATGGCAATGAAGAGGCACAAACGTTGCGATTTAACCCTCTTATTCCAATTTCTCCTGAAGCATCTGAGGTGACAGGTATCACCAATGAGGATGTTCAAGATTGCCCCACCTTTAAGGAAAAGGCTGCTGAGTTGGCGCAGATTTTCTCAGGGTGTGACATTGCTGGATATAACTCTAACTCGTTCGACGTTCCCTTGCTCGTAGAGGAATTCTTGCGTGCTGGTGTTGATTTTGACATTAATAAGGCCAAGTTGGTAGACGTTCAAAGCATCTTCTTTAAACGCGAACCCCGAAATCTCACGGCTGCTTACAAGTTCTATTGTGATAAAGACCTAGAAAATGCACATAGCGCCTTTGCGGATACTCGTGCCACTTATGAAGTCTTGCTCTCACAATTGGAGCGTTATCCCGATTTATTGGGGGATATCAACTTTCTTTCCGATTACACGCGTCGCAATGACAATGTAGACCTTGCTGGTCGCATCGTTTATAATGCGCAGCGCCAAGAGGTGTTTAATTTCGGAAAATACAGAGGTCGTCCCGTGGTTGAGGTGCTTCAGCAAGATCCCGGTTTCTATGCGTGGATGATGCAAGGTGACTTTACGCAAAACACGAAGCAGGTGCTTACAAAATTGCGTTTACGTTTGCGTTAAACAAGGAAAATATAAGTTTTGAAGAGCGAACGACTCATAAATATGGGTGGTTCGCTCTTTTTTGATTTGCCTCACACTTCGTGGTATAACAAACGCAACTTCTTACCATCTCATCCTCGTATTTGTTATATTCCGTGCTGTTTCCAAGCATTGCATGATGCAAAAAGCACCTACTTTTTCTACTTTGTACGACTGCATGATGCAAAAAGCACCTACTTTTTCCACTTTGTACGACTGCATGATGCAAAAAGCACCTACTTTTTCCACTATGCAAAGCTACAAACGGCAAAAAGCATCTCTGATTTGCGCTTTGTAGCTATGGTTCACCCGAATTTTCGTGTTGAAACGATATAACGGTAACTTGCATGGTAAGTCTAAGATGGCATAAAGAGTGCAGGAATTGTAGTATTTGCATTTGTGTCGTTGTTGGGCTATCAGAAAATCATACAAACCTCGCCCTTAGTTTTGTTGTTCTCTGAAAAACGAGTACTTTTGCAATCCAGATAATGATAACTATTTAGCATCTAATTATTTCTTATGAAGAAGATTGCCATAATCGCTTGCTTATACATTTTACCAGCCGTGTCGCTATTTGCTCAGAGCGAGGAATTGCCCGTTCAAGAAGTTCAAAAAGAAGCAAAAGTAGCGCCCGCCATTCCTGCAAAATATGGGTATTTGAGTTACAACCAGGTGTTGGAGAACATGACGGAGTATAAGTTTGCGCAACAACAGATGAAGGATCTTCGTGCCAAGTATGAGTCCGAAGCGCAATACAATGAAGCAAGTTTCCGCCGCCAGTTTGCTGAGTATCTTCAGGGGCAAAAGGAGTTTCCGCAGAGCATTATGCTCAAGCGCCAGCGTGATTTGCAAGAAGCATTAGAGAAGAGTCTCGCCTTCCGTGATGAAGCAGAGCGTCTTCTCAAGCAAGCAGAAACAGAAATGCTTGCCCCCATCAAGGCGCGTCTTGCTAACGCCATAAAGATGGTTGGTGGCGCTTATAATCTTGACTATATCTACAACGTGGATACCAATGCAATGCCTTATGTGAACCCCGCATTGGTTATAGATGTGACAAAGTTGGTGGAACAGCAGTTGCAACCTGCGCAACAACAATAAGCGGTGTTGGTGTTTTAGAAATTCAAGAGTTTCTCTAGGTTTTCTAGATGCTCTAGAAGTTCTAGACTTTCTAGAAGTTCTAGATATTCTAGACTTTTTAGATATTCTAGGCGTTTCACCTTCGCTTCATATCTCTAATTCTCCCAAGTAAAACAATGCTTTCATGCACCCCATCGGTATTTTTGATTCTGGTTATGGCGGTCTGACTATTTTGAGGCAGATTCGCGAGCGATTGCCCGAGTATGATTACCTCTACTTGGGCGATAATGCGCGTGCGCCGTATGGGTCACATTCTTTTGAGATTGTTTACCGCTATACGTTACAGGCCGTTGCCGAACTTTTCAATCGGGGATGTGAATTGGTTATTCTTGCTTGCAACACGGCATCTGCAAAAGCCTTGCGCACCATACAGCAAAATGACCTTCAGCGTTGGGGAAGCGCAAAACGCGTGCTTGGAATTATTCACCCTACGGTCGAGGCGCTGGGCGACTTAACCCAATCGGGGCATATCGGAATTTTGGCGACACGAGGCACAATTCAATCGCGTTCGTACAATATTGAAATTGCCAAACTCTACCCCGAGATGCAGGTTGTTGGAGAAGCTTGTCCCATGTGGGTTCCGTTGGTGGAGAATAACGAACATGAGGGACCTGGTGCCGATTACTTCATCCAGAAACATCTGAATGCCATCATGGCTGCCGATCCGCAGATTGATACGCTCATCCTTGGTTGTACGCATTACCCCCTTTTGCTAAAAAAACTCCATGAGCATGCCCCCAAAGGTGTGCGCATCGTGCCGCAAGGTAAATACGTGGCTGCAAGTTTGGATAATTATTTACACCGTCATCCCGAAATGGCCGCACGATGCACAAAGGGTGGCACGTGTCGATTTCTCACAACGGAGAGCGCTGAAAAGTTCAGCGAAAATGCCTCCCTCTTTCTTCATAGTCCCGTAAAGGGCGAACAAATTCTGTTGCAGTAATGAAACAAACCCGTTACATACTTCTTCTGCTCCTTTCAATTATCGTTATAGCGTGTGCCAATCCCGGCGCAGGTCCCGATGGTGGACCTTATGACGAGCATCCGCCCTATATTGTGGACATGAGTCCGAAGTTGGGGCAACCTAATGCAAAGGAAATGAAGGTGCGCATCGTTTTCAACGAAAACATTAAGGTGGAAAATCCCACGGAGAAGGTGACCATCTCGCCCCCGCAAACAATTACGCCTACCATCAAGTTCAGCGGAAAGAAAATCAGCGTAGAACTCCACGATTCGCTCCTGCCCAACACGACTTATACCATTGACTTCTCAGATGCCATTGAGGATAATAACGAAGGAAATCCCTTGGGACAATTTACGTATTATTTCTCTACGGGCGAGCAGGTGGATACGTTAGAAGTGTCGGGGAATATACTTGACGCTTCCAACTTAGAACCCATCAAGGGTATGTTGGTAGGACTTTATGCCGACACCGTTGACTCCGCCTTCACTACTCGCGGATTTGAGCGCTTGGGCAGAACGGATGCTCAAGGACGCTTCTCCATCAAGGGTGTCACACCAGGTAACTACCGCCTTTATGCCGTAAACGATCAGGACAACAACTTCTACTTTTCGCAAAAGGGCGAAATGTTGGCATTCTATGACAAGTTGATTGTACCCTCTTGTTACCCTGACGTGCGCCAAGACACCCTTTGGCGCGACACGATTACTTATGACACCATTCTGAACGTGCCCTTCACCCACTTTGTACCTGACGATATTGTTTTGATGGCGTTCTTAGAGGATGGGCAGTCACGACATTTCTTGAAGACGGAGCGCAAAACGCCCGAAGTCTTTACCACATTCTTCACCGCACCTTCAACTCACGTGCCTACCATTAAGGGGCTGAATTTTGATGCCACCGATGCGTTTGTTGAGAATCGCACGAAGGGCAATGACACGATTCAATATTGGTTGCGCGACACGCTATTGATGCAACAAGATACGCTCCGCTTTGTTTATGCCTATGAAATGACGGACGATTCTACCGGAATGAACGTCATTCGTGAAGACACGTTAGAGGTTGTGCCTCGCAAAACGATGAAGAAAATTCGTGAGGAACAAGAAAAAGAATTTGAAAAATGGGAAAAGGCGCAGGAAAAGCGTCGCAAAAGGGGTGAAACCGTTGAAGAGAAAATGCCTCCCAAGTTCCTTCCTATTGGTGGACGCCGAAGCGCCATGATTTCGCCAGTTCAGAATGTTCCCATTGAGTTTGAAGAACCGCTTCTAAGATTCGACACAGCGGCGATTCGCTTGTTGCTTAGCACGTCTGACTCAACGAACGTAGAAGTACCTTTCCGCTTGATTCCCGATGCTCACGACATTCGCAACTTTAAGATTATGGGCGAGTGGCGACCGGGTCAGAATTATGAAGTTCACATTGACTCTGCTGCGGTGGTAGGACTTTCAGGTCGCCATACCGACAAGTTGAAATTCCGCTTTTCTATAGGTACGGATGAAAACTATGGTTCCGTCTTCTTCCTCTTGCCCGATGCTCCAGAAACGGCAGTAGTGCAATTGTTGAAGGACGATAAGAAGGTAGTTGCCCAAGTGCCGCTTCAAGATCAGCGTGCTGATTTCTTCTATGTAGAACCCGGCGAATATTATGCGCGCCTCTTTGACGATAGAAATGGAAATGGTGTGTGGGATACGGGCGAATTTGCTACGCTCAAACAACCCGAAGCTACCTATTATTTCCCCGAAGCATTCACCGTGCGCGCCAATTGGGATGCTGAAATTACTTGGAAACTCAATGTCGTTTCATTGTTGAAGCAGAAACCTGAACCCTTGCGAAAGGCAAAGACGAACGATAAAGAAAAGCAAACCGCACGTCAGCGCAATTTGGAACGCGAGAAAAACAAGTAAACAAACTCCTTGACCCGCGCGAGTGTCATTTCATTCCGATTAAGGGACTCTCGCATTGGCGGGACGCAATTTGGATTTCTTCTACCCCCCTGCACATTTGCGGGAACGGATTTGGAAAAATTTTGGCGTCTCGCACGTTTTTGGAGACGTATGAAGCGTTAAAATGCCCACGTCTCTCTCGTCATGACCTGCTTTTTTAAAGTGTTGAAGCAACCGCTTCGTTATGCTATCCTTGAAGTTTAGAATATACCCACAACTTTAATTTATCTCGGTGTGTCAAGACGGACTACTGTCTTTCCTGACACACCGTTGCATTCTCTATCTGCTATGAAACACAAACTTCTACTCCTCATTAGCGCTCTGTGTCTCGCCTACGGTGTCAGTGCGCAATGCCCCGTTGAGAATACGGCATTTCAGAGTGGCGAACATCTGAATTATGACCTCTATTTCAATTGGAAGTTTATTTGGATTAAGGTGGGATCGGCCGAAATGGATATTAAGCAGACAACGTATAAGGGGCAGGATGCCTATCGCGCTTATCTCATCACGCGAGGGTCGAAGAAGGCCGACCGCTACTTTGTGATGCGCGACACGCTCACCTCCTACGTCACCCCCGAGATTGTACCGCTCTTCTACCAAAAGGCGGCCTACGAAGGTGGCACGTATCGCAACGAACTCGTGCATTACAACTATGAAAACGGCAAAGTGGTGCTCAACCTAAGTTATCAGAAAAACGATAACCCCGTGAGCAAACGCACGGTCAGCGTAAACGAATGCCCCTATGACATGATAAGCATGTTGCTCAAGGCCCGCTCCTTTGATGGTAGCAAGTTTAAAGTGGGCGACCGCATATCCTTTATGATGGCGGAGGGCAAGCGTTGCGAGCGCCAATACATTGTGTATCGCGGACGTGAGAAGTTTACGAACGAGTATACCGATGAAACGTTTGATTGCCTTGTCTTCTCCTTTGTAGAAAAGCAGGGAAAGAAGGAAAAAGACATCGTGACCTTTTATGTAACTAATGACAAAAATCACCTCCCCGTTCGACTTGACCTGAACCTCAAATTTGGTTCGGCAAAGGCTTTCTTGAAGTCGGCACGAGGTGTCAGAAATAAGTAATGAAACTCATCATTGACGATAAAATACCGTTCATCCGTGGCGAAGCCGAGAAGCTGGGCGAGGTTGTCTACCTTCCTGGCGCAAAAATCACGGCTGCCGATGTGCGTGATGCCGATGTACTTATCACCCGCACCCGCACGCTGTGCAATAAGGAATTGCTCGAAGGTTCAAAGGTGCAATTCATAGCCACAGCCACAATAGGTTTTGACCATCTCGACGTGGACTACCTGCGTGAGGCTGGCATTGCTTGGACCAACTGCCCGGGGTGTAATGCAACGAGTGTGGCGCAATACGTTGAGACATCCCTCTTGCTTTTAGCGCAAGATGGGAAAATCAATCTCTCGGATTGCACGGTGGGAGTGATAGGTGTGGGCAATGTAGGGCGTCGCGTTGTAGAGCGTTTGGAAAGCATGGGTTGTCGTGTGTTGCTCAACGACCCTCCACGAGCAGAACAGGAAATAGAGTTTGCTAAGCATGCCGTTTCACTCTCACAGTTGCAAGATGAATGTGATGTTATCACCATCCATACCCCCCTTATTACTAAGGGTACGCATCCCACGCTCCATCTTGTTGATGCAGATTTTCTCAAAGGTTTAAAGCGTCGTCCTGTTCTTATCAATGCAGGCCGCGGAGAGGTTGTTGATAGTGCTGCCTTGTGCGCTGCGCTTGATCAAGATGTTGTGAGCGCAGTCGTTATTGATACGTGGGAAAACGAACCTCATATCCATCGCGACTTACTCCAAAAGGCATATCTTGGAACCCCACATATTGCAGGATATTCGGCAGATGGTAAAGCGAATGGCACACGTATGGCGCTCCAAGCAGTAGCGCAGCATTTTAAGAAGAACGTAACCTTTGAGGTAATCCCTCCCGCATATCCCGAGGATTATTCTTATTACCCCGAAATGGCGGTTGCTCAAGATAATCCCTTGCGTCTTTACAATCCACTTCGCGACAGTGAAGCCCTTAAGGCACACCCCGAAGACTTTGAAAAACTTCGTGGTGATTATCCCTTGCGTCGCGAACTCCAGAATTAATTGTCAAACATGAGAGACGTGTATGCTATGTCACACATCTCTCCACTTTAATAACTCTCCAATGGCGAAAGAAGAATTAACCCCGATGATGAAGCAGTTTCACGACTTAAAGTCGAAACATCCCGACGCAGTGTTGCTGTTTCGTTGCGGCGACTTCTATGAAACCTACTGTGATGATGCCGTGATTGCCGCACAGGTGCTCGGCATCACTTTGACGCGTCGTAACAATGGCAAAAGCACTACGGCTGCACAGACCGAAATGGCGGGTTTCCCCCATCATGCGCTTGACACGTACTTGCCGCGCCTTGTCAGAGCGGGTTATCGCGTTGCCATTTGCGACCAATTGGAAGACCCAAAGTTTGCGAAGAAACTCGTTAAGCGTGGCATTACCGAACTCGTAACTCCAGGCGTGGCGATTGCCGACAATGTGTTGACCAGTCGTGAAAACAACTTCCTGGCGGCCGTACATTTTGGAAAAACCTCCGTAGGACTTTCCCTTCTTGATATTTCTACAGGCGAATACCTGCTCACAGAGGGTACGCCTGAAACTATAGACAAACTTTTAGGTGGTTTTGCGCCCAAGGAAGTGTTGGTGGAGCGCGGACGTAAGGACCGTTTCGTAGGACTTTATGGTGCAAAATTCTTTATCTTTGAACTTGATGACTGGGCATTCAATGACACTACTGGGCGTGAGAAACTCTTGAAGCACTTTGATGTGAAAAACCTCAAGGGATTTGGTGTGGAGCACTTGCCAGCGGCAACCGTTGCGGCAGGTGCCATTCTCATCTATCTGGAACAGACACAACACACGCAGGTTTCTCACATCACGCGTCTCCAACCCATCGAGGAAGAGCGCTTTGTGCGCCTTGATAAATTTACCACGCGCAATTTGGAACTCATTCGCCCCATGAACGAGGGTGGAAAGTCGCTGCTCAACGTCATTGACCATACGCTCACCCCTATGGGAGCACGTTTGCTCAACCGTTGGGTATTGTTTCCCCTTCGCTCTGTTCGTGAAATCGAAGAGCGCCAAAATGGTGTGGAATGCTTCTTCCGTCAACCCGATTTTCGCGACCTGTGTCAGCAAGAGTTGGAACGTATTGGCGACTTGGAACGCATCGTTTCGAAAGTTGCCGTTGGGCGTGTCAATCCTCGAGAAATGCAACAACTGCGTATTGCCCTCGACAGCATTGCCCGACTGAAAGATGCCTGTGCGGATACTACCGATGACTTTATTCGCCAATTAGGACTTCGCCTGGATTGTTGCGAGGAATTGCGTAGTCGCATTCTTCACGACTTGCGCCTTGACCCACCCGCATTGGTGAATAAGGGAGGTGTGATAGGAAGTGGGGTGAACGAAGAACTCGATGACTTGCGCGCCATCTCCACTTCAGGAAAGGACTATCTCTTACAGATGCAACAACGCGAGAGTCAGCAGACGGGAATTCCCAGTTTGAAGATTGGTTTCAACAATGTGTTTGGCTATTATATCGAGGTACGCAATACGTATAAGGACAACGTGCCTGCAGATTGGATTCGCAAGCAAACATTGGCCCAAGCCGAGCGTTACATTACCCAAGAGTTGAAGGAGTATGAAGAAAAAATCCTCGGTGCTGAGGACCGCATCCTTGCACTAGAAACCCGTCTTTACAACGAACTCGCACAATATGCCCTCGGTTTCATTGCCTTGCTTCAACGTAACGCTCGCGCACTCTCTACGCTCGACTGTCTCCACTCATTGGCTCAAGTGGCCGCATTGCATCGCTATGTGCGCCCCGTGGTTGACGATGGTCTTTCGCTGGATATCGTTTCGGGGCGTCACCCAGTGATTGAAACCCTCATGCCTGTGGGTGAAGAATACATTGCTAACGATGTGCATCTCGACACGACAGAACAGCAGGTTGTCATTATCACAGGTCCGAATATGGCTGGTAAGTCAGCGCTTTTGCGTCAGACGGCACTCATCACGTTGCTTGCACAAATAGGTTCTTTTGTTCCTGCCGAGCGTGCTCGTATCGGTGTGGTCGACAAAATCTTCACCCGTGTGGGGGCCAGTGATAATATTTCCGTAGGCGAAAGTACCTTTATGGTAGAGATGAGTGAGGCTGCGAACATTATGAACAACATCACGGAGCGCTCCTTAGTCTTGTTTGACGAATTGGGACGCGGCACGAGCACTTACGATGGTATTTCCATCGCGTGGTCTATCGTGGAATACCTTCACGAAAACCCAACGGCACCTGCGCGCACCCTCTTTGCCACGCACTATCACGAACTCAACGAAATGGAAGAACTTTATCCGCGCGTCAAGAACTACAACGTGTCGGTAAAGGAGTCGGGCAATAAGGTCATTTTCCTGCGCAAACTCATGCGCGGCGGTTCGGAACACTCCTTTGGTATTCACGTAGCACGCATGGCGGGAATGCCGCGTAGTATTGTTGACCGTTCAGAAGTTATATTAAAACAATTAGAGCGTAATCATGCAGGCGGAAGCACAACTGAGGCAGTGGCGCAGATGGCTGAAACGGTGTCATCGGGAAATACGCAACTCTCGTTCTTCCAATTGGACGACCCCGTGCTGATGCAAATCCGCGACGAACTCCTTCAGGTAGATATCAATAACCTTACGCCCATGGAGGCGTTGAACAAGTTAGATACGTTGAAGCGAATCGTGAAGGGTTAGTCGTTAATTTAGTGAGTAGTGAGGAGAGAGTAGTGAGTAGTCCTTGCGGCGCAAAAAGTCCAGATAGTGCGCCAATTCCACGCCATCCGAACATTACCGTGCCGCAAGGACTCCTCACTCCTCTCTCCTCTCTCCTCTCTCCCCTCTCCCCCCCATTCTTATGGCAAAAGAAAAAACCGTATACGTCTGCGACCATTGCGGACAAGAGTCTTCAAAATGGCAAGGCAAGTGCCCTGCTTGTGGACAGTGGAACACCTTTAAGGAACTCCGTCTTCACACGTCCTCCGCACGTAATGCCGAGGTACAGGCACGCCATGCTTTGACAGGATTGGATGGGCATAAGGCGCAACCTGTGCCCCTTCGTAACGTTTCGGCAGATGAGGAACCGCGCATAGACACACACGATGCTGAACTCAATCGTGTGCTGGGTGGCGGACTCGTGCCAGGGTCGTTAGTGCTTTTGGGTGGTGAACCAGGTATTGGTAAATCAACCTTATTGTTGCAAACCGTGCTCGCCATGAAGGAGCGACGCATTCTCTACGTGAGTGGAGAAGAAAGCGAGCGACAAATCAAACTCCGTGCCGACCGCATCACGCAAGAACCCTCCGACTGCCTCCTTGTGTGTGAAACCAACCTCGAAACGATCTTCACCCACATCAAGAACACCCAACCGGGGCTTGTCATTATTGACTCCATACAGACTATCGCTACGGAGACCGTAGAATCATCACCTGGAAGTGTCACGCAGATTCGTGAGTGTGCCGCTGCCATCCTGAAGTATGCCAAGGAGAGTAATGTGCCCGTCATTCTCATTGGGCATATTACGAAAGAGGGCAGTATTGCAGGGCCGAAGGTATTAGAACATATCGTTGACACCGTCTTGCAATTTGAAGGCGACCGCCACTACTTCTATCGCATCCTGCGCAGCATCAAAAACCGCTTCGGGTCAACTTCGGAAATTGGCATCTACGAGATGAACTCCGACGGACTCCGCCCTGTAGACAATCCCTCGGGATTGCTCCTTACGCAAAGTGGAGAAGAACTTTCGGGCATCGCCATCTCGGCCGCCATCGAAGGCGTTCGTCCCTTCCTCATTGAAACGCAAGCCTTAGTTTCCACTGCTGCTTACGGAACACCCCAGCGCTCCGCCACAGGGTTCGACTTGCGCCGCCTCAACATGTTGCTGGCTGTCTTGGAGAAGCGCGTAGGCTTCAAACTCGTGCAGAAGGACGTCTTTCTCAACATCGCAGGCGGCATCCGTGTGAGCGATCCTGCCATAGACCTCTCCGTGATTGCTGCCGTGCTTTCGAGTAACGTAGATACTGCCATTGAGCGCAATGTGAGTATGGCGGGAGAAGTGGGGTTGAGCGGAGAAATTCGTCCTGTCAATCGCATTGCCCAACGCATTGCTGAGGCTGAAAAGTTAGGCTTCCGCAGCTTCCTCCTGCCCGAAGCCAACATGAAGAGCATTGACCCCAAGCAATACAACATCGAACTCGTTCCAGTAGCCCGCGTGGAGTATGCCCTGCGTGAACTGTTTGGGTAAAAAATTCTACCTCATAAAATGAGTAAACGCCAGCGTACAAAACGATGTACGTTGGCGTTTACTTTTTTCATTATTTTCACAGAACATGAAACGAACTTAGCGAACAAAGACGCGGGTCCATCTGCATTTCGAGAGTGCCCAAGTGAGGAGCACACTGATGCTGGCGGTAGTTACTGCAGCAAGCAAAATGCGCACGATGTAGGGCAGACAAGGGAGATTGTAGAGGTCGTAACTCACGAAAGTGAACGTGAAATGACAAAGGTAAACCCCAAAGGTCAAGCGTGCCGCCTTGCTGAGCCACTGGCGCGAACGGAAATTGCACTTCTGAATGACGATAAATACGGGGAAGGTCATCAGGAATACGTTGATGCCTGCGAAGTACCACAGGATTTCCAAATACGCATAATTGCCAGGAAAGTATGCGTTCGTAATAACATAACCTACTGACGTAACGACATAACCTACGGCAAACATCGGCAAGCAGATAAGGGCGATTTTTCGCCAACTCCAATCCAGAGGGTATCGTTTCAGATAATAGGCCAGGATGAGGTAACCGATGAATCCCGATACGTAATAGAAACTACCATAGACGTTCCAGTCACACTCACCAAAGAGTCCCATGTGACCATAGTTGCCGCTGTATCCCACCACGGGTGCCACCATTTTCAAGTAAGGCAGAAAGAGGGATGCTCCCCAAACGTAGAGCACGGTTTTTATCTCCTTTCGTGAAGCCTGAGTGAACCAACTACTGAGAATGGGCATCACAAAGTAAAGACCTATAAGCATGTAGAGATACCATAGTGGCGTTGTGTCGAAGTTGAAATTAAAGACGAAGGTGTAGAGACGTTGCAAGAGCGTACCCACAGTGTAATCAGTCACCGACAATTGTGGATTGGGAGTATGCGGACTCACTTCGGTGAAATAGAAAAACGCCATGAGAGGCAACAAGAGCGACCAAAACACGAGTGGGGGAAGGATGCGACCAATGCGCTTGCGGTAAAACTGGTTTAACGTAGTTCCAGGAGCAATGGGCAGCAGCAATACCGCAGTCATCATTGCAAAAAGGGGCACACAGGGGCGCACAAGACTCCCGCTGAAAACACCTGTGAGAAACATTTCGCGATTCGAATCAAAATGCGCCACAAAGGGATCGCAACAGTGGGAGAAGACCACCAAAAGGCAGGCAATGACGCGCAGCGCGTCAACCCAACCTACATTCTCTCGTTCATTCAACTGCATAGCGTAAAGCATGTCTAAGGGTTATTGCGTCACAAAGATACAGATTTTTACTCCCGTCTCTATTCTTTCAGACAGAAGTATTGTATGAAAATGCTCAAAATGAGGCATATTTCCTACCCTAACCTTCTCGTAAGGATTGCACAAAATGGTTAAAAAAATTAACAGTTTAGTAAAAAATTATATAAATATCTGTACATTTGCATCGTCTTCCGACGTTTGTCTGTACAAGCGTGTGCAGATGTCCACGCCGAAGTTGGTAACAAAGTTCCTTGAATAAGGATAACTGTTACGGCGGAGAAGGGGTGGGATGGGAAGACGAACATATAAAAGGCGTTTACTTACGCACTGTTCTAAGACCTTCTGAAATCTAGCAAATTTACAGTATCGTAGTCTTGAACTTTGCAACGGTAGATGTCCATAGGGTGTGGTTTTATCAACCATCGTGCGACAGCCGTGATTGTATCCGTGTGGATACAATCGCTAGTCGCATAGGATGGCAATATATATAAATCATATTCGGCGTGGACTCTAGCGTTGTCTGTTCAACTACGATGGGCAATTGCTAGAGCCTCAGAAGGTGGAACGGACAATCGTTGGTTCCACGTCTTTTTTGTGTTCATACTGCAATCAGAAAACAATTTAAAATTTTATGCGTATGAATAAAATCCTACTCAACAACGTTTTGAAAGCCGCATGGATTGTCTGTGCGTGGCTTTGTGCGACTTGTGCTTTGGCGCAGGAAGCAGATCGTGTGTATGTTTCGGGAGAACTCTCGTTTAAACCTGGAGGCGACACCGAAACACAGTATTTCTCCGTAAACATTGCGGATGCTTCTATGGACTATGTGGCGTATCAGCTGGACATTGTTCTGCCCGAAGGATTGGAAATCGCTTACTATGATGGCGAACTTGATATTTACATCGACGACACAACAATCTATCCCACCAATCGTAATAAGGTGCCTTACCATTCGTTGACTCCGAAAGTCAATAAGGATCACATCCGCGTGATTTGTAAAGATGACGGCAACCGTGCATTTGATGCAAAGTCTGGCGAACTCTTCAAGGTCGGCGTCGTAGCTTCGCCCTACTTAAAACCAGGCGATGTAAAGGTGCTGTTGCGTAACATCATTCTTTCGGACATCAATTCTCAAGGTCCCGAATTTGATGCCGTAGAACCTGCTTCTATTGGCACCGCTTCAACCACCAGCACCATCCCGTTGAAGGTTTCTGCAAGCAACAAGTTCAGCACTTGCATCTTGCCCTTTGACGCCCAACTCCCCGCGGGACTTGAGGCCTATAGTTGCGAGGCTACTGATGGTAACAACTTGGTGTTGACACAGCAATCTTCCATGCAAGCCTTCACGCCCTACATCGTGTATGCGCCCAATGGTTTTGACGGAACCCTTACGGGCACCGTAGATGCTGAACAATATCAACCAGTAGTGACCAATGGTTATCTCACGGGTACTGTGGTGAAAACGGAAATAACGGGTGACGCCGGCAATTACGTGCTCCAAAACCAGGACGAAGGTCCCATGTTCTACCGCGTAGGTGACACCTCTTTCGCCATCCCCGCCGGTAAATGTTGGCTCACCCTCCCCGCTTCGCTCCAAGGCGTAGCCGCATTCCAACTCCACCGCCCCACGGGCATCGAAACCATCCCCGTTTCCACCCTTGATGCCAACATGCTTTACGACCTCAGTGGTCGCCGCATTGCGCAACCCGCCAAGGGCGTTTATATTGTTGGGGGTAAGAAGGTGGTGAAGTAATCCATACGTAAAAATCATGGCAATAATATAGGAGTTGAGCCAAGATTTTTAACAGACCCCCTCCGCAACTAAAGTTGCTCGTCCCCCTAACTTATGGGGACA
>CALCHM010000048.1 GCA_937901345.1 uncultured Prevotella sp.
CTTTCCATCCGGATGGAGCGAGAGCAAAGCGATTCGCTATTCTGTGTGTTCTGTGGATTCTGTGTGCCACCTAAATATGCGCAGATACACGTGATTCGTGGAAACAAACAATCAACGTGATTCCACAGATGAAACAGATTCCCTTGCGGGTTTCCCACTTGACTGGTACGGACGCACGGCGCGTACGTCCTCAATTCATCGGAAATTCCCTGCTGAAAATTCGTTTAATCAAGGACGCACCGTACGTCCGTACCTGCCAATCATACATTCTACCTGTTCAAAAAATCTGTATAATCCCTGTAATCTTGTTGATTATTTTCTGTCAAAAAAACAATACGTGCAGACAAAAAAAGAGAGGGCATCGTTGACCCTCTCCTTGTTGTTCTTATTCGTAAATAAAGTTTACATATACGGTCTGCACCTCTGTGCCTGAAGTGACAGTCAACTTCGTCTTTGCTGTACCTGTCATACCGTGTGTGAAGGTAACGTCCCAACCGGTTTCGGCATCACCATTGGCAACGATGTTGCCCGTCTTCTGTCCGCGACCACCTCTCACGGGGAAGCAATCGCCGAAGGAACAGAGTGAATATGCGGTACCTTCCACATCTTCGAGCACCTCTACAGTTACGGTTGCCGAGAGCACATCATTTGTAAGATTGTGAATGTTGAGTGCATTTTCAGTGTCATTGGTCTTTGCCTCAACTATGTAATAGTCGGGCATAAACTCAGTAAGGTCGGTGATGATGGCAGCAATATTCAACGTTTCACCGTCAGCAACCGGTTTGCCGTTGTAAACGAGTTGGAAACTTCCCTTAGGTGTTTCTTCCTCTTGCGCTTCATACACGAAGCTGATGAAAACGGTCTGTGTGTATGCACCAGCTGTAACGGTCAACTTCGTCTTTGCCGTACCTGTCTGACCATAGGTGAAGGTAACGTCCCAACCTGTTTCTGCCTCACCATAGGCAACGATGTTGCCCGTCTTCTGTCCGCGACCATCCTTAACGGGGAAGCAATCTCCAAAGGAGCAGAGTGAATATGCAGTACCTTCCACATCTTCGAGCACCTCAACCATCACGGTTGCCGAAAGTGCATCACCCGTAAGGTTGTGGATGTTGAGTGCATTCTCAGCGTCATTGGTCTTTGCCTCAACGATGTAGTAGTCGGGCATAAACTCAGTAAGGTCGGTGATGATGGCCTGAATATCAAGCGTTGCACCATCTTCAAGAACTGCACCATTGTAAACAAGTTGGAAGGGAAGTTCAGGAACTACGGGAGCAGGATTTACAAAGTTCACCAAGATAGACTTGCTCACTTCGCCAGCCGTCACTGTCAACTTTGCCTTGACTGTACCATAAGCACCTTCTGCAAACACTGCTGAGAGTCCTGCATCACTCTTTTCGCCTGCAGCAATATCACCTTCAACTACGGCATTCTTGTCTGCCACCACAGCAGAGGCACCAAAGGCATTGAGCGTATAAGTTGTTCCAAGAACATCTTCAAGAATTTCGAGCGTTGCCGTTGCCGAGAAGGGATGCTGACCGATATTCTTCACAGCGAATGCTTCAGCAAGCGTTGCTGCTGTGCCATTCTGCGCTTCCAACGTAAGGGTAGCACCATCTTCAAGCACGTTGCCATCATATTCAAATGCGAATTCAGGTTTCGCAACAGGTGTGGGATTTTCGTGTGCAGCGAAGGCCTTTTCTACCACCTGCACTACCCCACCCTCGTTATACACAAAGGCAACGACTGCCAAGTTTTCGGCCTTCCATGTTTCGGGAATATCATACGTATACGTCACTTGCTGCGCCACACCTGCTTCAAAGGTGATGGGTTCACCCCAAGTGCCATTCACCGCATCGCGAAGCACGTGATTGTGCACGTAATTTGTGTTGATAGACCCGTCGGGCATTTTCTGGAAACTCTTAATGTTGCTTTCCGTAATCCACACTTGAAGTTGTGCCGCCAAGTCGGCTTCTGCGAGCGCCTTTACTTGCACCGTGATGGAGCGAGTGTCTTCACTATAAAAGGTGTTATCCAACGAGAGTGAGAGGGGTGTTACTTGCGCCTTCAGGCGTTCATCGGCCTTTGCCATCCATGAAGGATAGTTCTGCAGTCCTTGGCGGTCCACCATACCGATAGGCAATGTTTCTACACCCCAGTGATTGTAATATTCCGTACCGAGACTATTCGCCAATGGACCTGAAAGACCTGGCATTTCACCATGCACTGCCACAGCGATAATCTTTTCTGCGCCATAGGTAGCCTGAATTTTCTGAATCTCTACAGCTGCATGGGGGCAGTTAATACAGTTCATCCCAGTAAAGTCTTCGATGAGCACATTCTTCGTTGTCGATGCCTCGGGAGTTACGGGAATGAAACGTTCGCTTTCCTTGATGTCATCACATGCTGCAAAAGACAGTCCGAGTGCAGCAAGTGCTACTATATTTTTAAGTTTCATAGCGTCTATTGGGAATTAGAAGTTGAAGTTATACGAAACGGTGAAACCCTTAGATGCAGGCACGTAGCGGCAAACGCCACCAGAACAGTTGAAACCTGCACGTGTCTTACCATACGCGACTTGGAGGCGGTGCGCCTTGTAAGTATAGCAACCACCGAAGTTATAGAAGTGTTGCGCACTGGTTGCCGAACCGTCAGCATTGGGTACGTTGGCATTGTACATATCTGAAACGGTGAACATGAAACCAGGAAGTACAGAGAGTTCCAAGAGTCCGTATGCCCAGTCGCCTTGGTCGCCTGATGTTGTCAGGTACTGTGCTTCACCACGGAGTGCCACCTTCTTAGAGATGTTCCACTTTCCTTCAGCAATGAAGATGTTTGAAGTGAAGGTATTGCCATGACCTTCGATAACAAACTGGTTGTAGCGCTGGTTCATGTACATGAGGTTGAGTTTAAAGTCCTTCGTGAGTTTCTTTTCTACCGAGAGATTGATGTCTTGATAGTAGGTTTCGTTGCCCATCTCAAAGAAGTTGGTCTTATACCCTTCCGTACCCATCAGTTCGGTCGCATCAGCAACAGGTTTGCGGTCAATACCACGAATGTGTGAGGCATTGAGTTTTACCTTTGTGCCATACTTACCACCGAGCAGCGTGTTGCGCTTGAAGTTATAACCCACTTCACCCTGGAACGCCCATTCGCCGAGCGCATTTTGCGTAGCGTAGGGATAGAGTGCTGCTAGCGCATACGTGTGTTGGGTAGAGAAGGCAGGAAGATGGTTGATGAAACGTGCTGTTCCTGTCTGGCCACGCTGACTACGGAAACTCATGTCCTCCGTACGCTTTGCCTGTAACAAGGCACTGAAACCCTTCTTCGAGTAAGAGCCTGAAAGCAAAAGGGTATTGCCATGGCGGTAGATGTAACCGTTATCAAACGAGGGGTCTTGTGACTTCCACGCATACTCTGCCAAGAAGTTGTAGTTGCCTGCCTGCAGATTGGCACGCACGTCAAAAGCGCTTACTTCATCAGGGAGATTGAGTTTGCTGGGCACACCATTATGCACCGTCAAAATGTCTTCCTGGTCTTCAAATTTCATCACGCCACTCATGCCCAATGTCAAGTAGATGTTCTTCTCCTGCATCTTCTTGGAATATTGGTCAACATTGAATTCAAAGTCTGCACCAGTCACCAAAGGATTGTTGTCATTAAGACCTCTACTGTGCCAGTATTCACGCTGTTCTCCAGCAAGCACCTTCAGACTCACGCCCTTGAACGGACGCACAGTCAAGCGTGCACCGCGAAGGGAATTGTCGATACCCAACGCACGCTCTTCGTACGTGCGGAAGATGAGACCAGAACCAAATTGGTCGTAGAAATCTCCCAATGTGAGTTCTGCGCCTTTAAAATGTCCCTTAACATACATGTGTGGCACGCCCCAACCGGCGAAGTCTCTTTCAAAACCGGGAAGCGGATTTTCCATGTACTCCAAACGTGCACCTGCACTCACGTATTTGGATTGCAAGTGAAGTTCTGCGTAGGTGTTGGTCAAAAAATCCTTCTTCGTACCGTAGTTCGTACCGATTTCAGGATCATCTTCAGGAAAAACGAGCATGTCACTCTGAATGCTACCTGAAAGCGTAATGCCATTATCTTGCTGTGCCTGAGCAGAAAGGGCTACAAGGGCACAAAGGGCAATGAATGTTTTTTTCATATTGATGAGTTATGAGGAGATTTCTATAGTATCCGTTGATTGTTTTTTCAGCCAACTGATTTCACGGATTCAATAGTTGCCATGCGGAGCATTTATCTGTCTCCACGGATCTCGAGGATCACGAGGATATTTTATCCAACAGATACGCGTGATACGCTGGAGATATAAGAATCAACGTGATTTCACAGATGAAACAGTTCCCATGCGGAGTGTTTACGTGTCTCCACGGATAACGGGGATCACGAGGATTTTCTGTGTAATCCGTGCAATCAGTTGACAACATAAAAGCCTCTGCGCCTTTGCGCCTTTGCGTGAGAGAAAGATACGCGCAGATACCCGTGATTCGCCGGAGATATCATCATCAACGTGATTTCACAGAGGAAACAGTTCCCATGCGGAATGCATTTTTATTCGTGAGATCCGCGTGATTCGTGTTCAAAAAAACTAATTGAGATTCATAGATTTGCGTGAGTTATCTCTCCACGGATCACGAGTATCACGAGGAAAATCAGTGTAATCCGTATAATCACGTTGATAAAAAATCTTCTGTGCATTCCGTGCATTCTGTGTGCAAAAAATACGCGCAGATACCCGTGATACGTGGAGACAAATAATCAACAAATTTCACAGATGAAACAGATTCCATGAGGATATTTCCACTTGACTGGTACGGACGCACGGCGCGTGCGTCCTCAATTCATTGAAAGATTCCGGTTAAGCGTTCGCGTGATTAAGGACGCACGGACCGTACGTCCGTACCTGCCAATCACACAATCCTTCTGTCCAAAAGATCTGTTGAATCCCTGCCATCCTTTATACATCCGAACGGCGCTCTACCGTTGTTCACAGGGGGAGAGCGCCATTCGAAGTTTGTCAACGTGAGGTCTTAACCTCTTACTTTTGTTCTAAAATTTTGCGTACTTCTTCAATAAGATGTTCTTCGCCACCTTCAGTATAACCACTGTGCGTCTGAACAATCTTACCATTACCGTCACACACGATAGCGTGGGGAATGAGGTTTACACCCAAAGCACGCTTAAAGTCGCTATTGGGATCGAGCAACACCTGAAATTCCCAACCATTACCGTCCACGAAGGGTTTCACCTTGAGTGCATCCTGCGCTTGGTCAACAGAAACAGCAATAACCTTTACGCCTGTTTCTTCTTGCCAATCAGCATAAACTTCATTAATCGCAGTGAGTTCACGATTACAAGGCTTACACCACTTTGCAAAGAATGTGATGATGAAAGGTTTGCCCTCGTTAGAGAGTTTTGCGGTATCAACCAACTTACCATTGATGTCCTTCAACTTCACACTAGGAAGTTGTGCTACTGCCTGCGCAGCAAAACCGCAAAGCATGAGCATCAATACAAAAAGAGTCTTTTTCATATCTTGTTGTTTAATCAATTATAATTCAATTACAAAGGGCGGAACTACTTCCACGCGCAAAATTACGCTTTATTTTCCAGATACTGAGCATTTCGAGATTCAAAATGTCCTAACACATCCCCTCTCACCTCTAAACGTTCAACATCACCTCTCAACTCTAAACGTTCAACATCACCTCTCAACCCTAAACGTTCAACACCCCCTCAACACTCTAAAAAAGCTTTCGCACCGCAGCATGAATCAATAAGCCTGCCATAACGACAGTGGAGAGGATGGGAATAATCCCTGCATGGTGGTGATGTTCAAGATGTGCATCACTTAATGCGCTTGTAAACCATTCGCGCGGAAGAAGGTGGTCTATGCCATAAGCAAAAACAAGTGCACTGAGAATAATGCTACTAATATATATAATGAGTGTACGCTTGCCCAACACCTTTCCCGTAATAAGGAGCGACGCCATGTTGCACGCTGGTCCCACCATGAGCAATACCAATGCGGCACCAGGAGAAAGTCCCTTCAGCATCAACGCCACAGCTATGGGAATACCACTCGTAGCACACAAATACATCGGAATGACCAAGAGGATTACCGCTAACGAACTCATCAGTGTGCTACCCTGAAGTACGGTGAAGAAATCATTGGGAACGTAAAGGGTGATGAGTCCCGCAATAATCAGCCCCACAACCAACCACTTGCCGATATCTTCCACCATCTCGATGAATCCGTAGCGCAAGGCTTCACGCAGGCGACTCCAAAAGGTGGGGTGACAGTGCGACTCGTGATGATGGTGATGACAACAACAATGGCAATCCAAATGTTCGTGAGATGCTGTTTCCACCTCGGGCGAAACTTTCGCAAAGACATTGACCATTGTGCCACAGAAAAGCGCTGTGAATAAGGCAGCCACAAAGCGAATGATGGCAAAGGGAAGTCCCATTAACGAATACGTCGCCATGAGTGCGTCAATCCCCGTTTGAGGAGTGGCGATTAAAAAGGAAACTGTCGCACCGCGTGATGCACCCTTCTTGCGCAAAGAGATGGCAGTAGGAATCACGCCGCACGAACACAACGGCAGCGGAATACCCATGAGGGTGGCATAAAAAACCGATCGCCAGGTTTGAGAGGCTAAGAAACGAACATAAAGAGTAGCGGGAATAAACGCATGAAACAATCCCGCAAGGAAAAAACCGAGAAGCAAGAAGGGCGCCATCTCATAAACAAGGTGTAGTATCTCGTGCATAAAAGTCTAGTTTTAGGTGGTGCAAAGATACAGAATTCTGTGTACAGAGCAAAGGGGAGGGAGAAAGGAGAACCCGCGAACACGGAGACAAACAATCAGCGGCAACATCTTTCTCTCTACGAATCACAAGGAATTTTCACCTGCCAACCGATACGCGCAGATCCTCGTGATACGCTGGAGTCTTAATAATCAACGTGATTTCACAGATTCCCTGCGGAGCTTTTTTTGTCTCCATGGATCTCGAGGATCACGAGGAAAATCTGTGTAACCAGTGTAATCAGTTGATTTTTTTCTGTCAACGTGATTTCACAGATGAAACAGTTGCCCATAAAAAATAAGTATTTTTGTGCGCCTAAATACCCAAACCTGACGTACAAAAATACTTATTGTTATTCGTAAAAAAACTAGTGTTTGAAGTCCCTATCACCGTGATGCGTAGGAACAATAAAACATATTGAATCTCCCGCACAGTTTATCCAAACAAATCAGAGTGCGTGCCCGTATCAGTCAATATCAATATAAGTTCATCCTCGCGCTGTTCCCAAATAAGCAACCAGTCTGGTTGAATATGACATTCCCAAAGTCCCTTCCATTCGCCCACAAGTTTGTGAGCCTTATAGCGAGCAGGAAGCGTACCTGTTTCAGCCAATAAAGTAACCACTTCTTCAAACAATGCCTTGTTGCAACCGCGTTTTAAACATTTCTTGTAGGAGCGCTTAAATTGGTTTGTGAAAAGAATGACATATTTCATGACTCCAGTTCATTCATGAGTTCAGTCACGCTATTCACTCTTGTAACTTTTCCACGGCGCACTTCGTTGACAGCACGCGATAGCGTACCCTTGTGCGTAACGCGCAAAATAGATACCCCATTGAGACTATTCAAAATCTTGCGCAAACCAGGCAACAATGTCTTATCTTCAACATTCAAAACTATTTGAGTCATATTCACAGCATTAATTTAATCAATAATATCAAGATGTTTCGCATGCAAAAGTAAGAAAAAATTGCTCACAGAATCCACGGAACACACAGAAATTCTTACTCCGCATGGAGCGAGAACAAAACAAAACTTCCTTTCTGTTGATGATAATAAAAACTTCTGTGTGTTCCGTGTTTTCTGTGTGCAAACAAATACGCGCAGATCACGTGATACGTGGAGGCCCATAATCAACGTGATTTCACAGATTCAACAGATTCCCTGCGGGGCATTTTTTGTCTCCACGGATCTCGAGGATCACGAGGAAAATCTGTTTAATCCCTGTAATCACGTTGATAAAAACCTTTGCGCCCTTTGCGCCTTCGCGTGAGACAAGAAAATAATATCGCACACAGAATCCACAAAATTCACAGAATGTCTTCATCCGCATGGAGCGAGAGTGAAACAAATCGCAATTCTGTGTGTTCCGTGCTTTCTGTGTGCAAACAAATACGCGTAGATTCTCGTGATACGCTGGAGATAAATAATCAACGTGATTTCACAGAAACAGACTCCCTGCTATCCCAACAAAAAAGGGCGCACGTACGTGCGTCCCTACTTTTCAAATGTATTTATGCATTATACTCCAAAGGGATTGGCAGTCTTGCCTCCCTGAGCAGGTGCTTCCTGAGGAGCTGCGAGTTCGATAGGACCGAAAGTCTTTTCGTACTTGATAATGTTATCCTGAAGAGCAAAGAGGAGACGCTTGGCATGTTCGGGGTTCATCACAATGCGACTCTTTACATTTGCCTTGGGCAATCCGGGCATCACACTCACAAAGTCAAGTACCATTTCGGTTTTGCCGTGTGAGATAATGGCGAGGTTAGCATACGTACCACCCGCAACTTCAGGGGTGAGTTCTATTTGAAGTCCGTTTTGTTGTTTTTGATCTGACATAAAATTGTTAGGTTATGAGGTTAAAAGGAACGGGGAACGTTGAGAGTTTAACGTTGAACGTTGAAAGAGGAACGGGGAGAGGAGAGGTTTTGTTCTGAGGTTAGGAAGTTCTGAAGTTCTGAGGTTGGGAGGTTAAGAGGTCTAGGTGACCCGGATGGTTACTTCTTAACCTCAGAACTTCAGAACCTCAGAACTTCAGAACCTCAGAACTTCAGAACCTCAGAACTCTTTTTCCAACTATTTACTTCACACGGATGCGCAACTTGTAGTTCATCTTCTTGTTGGGCACCTTATACTTTTCAATAGTATCTACACCACCACAAGAGGCATTACCCACACCACGGTGGCAAGCATCGAAGTGGAGCACCGTATAAGGACGGTTCTGCATTTCCCAAAGGTGGTTGCTCTTCATGAGGTCGGCATCCGTCCAGGGGAGAGCGCTGAAACTTACATGGCCTTCTGTTTCTACAACAATACCGAAACCTGTAGCGTCTGTGAGCGTAAGCTCACGGAGTTCTTCACGCTGACCTGTAGATTGGGGTTTCACATAACGTTCGTGCATCTTGCCCACTTCTGAAGTGTAGCGACCTACAATCACACCTGCCTTACGGTCGGAATAGTTTTCCCAAGGACCGAGACCGTAGTAATCTACCTGCTTGAGCGCAGAGTCGATGTGACAAACAAGACCCGCACGGCGCAATTCACCATGCTTGGGAGTGAAGGTTGCATCTACGTCCATGATACCCTGAGGATAGAGCGTGTAAACGATGTCGGTCTTACAGAGCGAACCGTCACGAGAGGTTGTCACAACAATGCGGTCTGCCTGTTCGTCAATCTTAAACGTACCGTGCTCTTCGAGTCCGTTGTTGGTGTTACCAAAGCGGTCGTTTTCAATCCAGCGGTGGTTGTCATAAACGAAGCCTTGACCATCCTTAATAATTTCGCGACCATCGAGGAGCAGACCAATGAGTTGGCCGTTCGCTTCGTTGAAGATGGCCTTGATCTTGTCGTTACCGAGGTGTACCTTACCGTTTTGGTTGATGCCATTTTCAAACGCACCCTTACCCTTGAGTGTTACAAGTGCGGGACGTGCCACGAGTTCGTACTGCTGGAGTGCTACTTCATGACCTGCAGCGGCAAACACTTGTTCCGTAGTGTGACACACGCGGAGGTTCAAGAGAATTTCTTCACCCTTCTGTTCGGCCTTTGCCAACTTCACCTTGGGCACCTTAATCGTTACCACTTCCTTTTCGCCTTCACCACCTGCGGTGAGTGCCACTTGCTTCTGAGCAACGACGTTACCATTCTTCACCACTTCGTAAACGAGGTAGAAGTCTGACAGCGGCGTGAAGTTGTACATATTCTTGAGTTCTACGGTCACGGTGTTGGCCTTCTTATCTACTCCGAGGAGGTTGAATTTGATAAACTCATGCGCAGCCTTCACTTCCTTGAGTTTCGCACTCTCATGGCGTGTGGCGGGGATGATACCGTTAGAGCAGAAGTTGCCTTGGTGAGGACCAGGGAAGTCATAACCTGTATGGAGGTTGTAGATGCCCTGCTTAATTTCACGGGGTTCGTAAATCGCTTGGTCCACCCAGTCCCAGATACAGCCACCGATCGTAGAGTTACTGCTTTCAATAGATTCCCAATATTCGGGCAAGTTACCGATGGCATTACCCATAGCGTGTGCATATTCACAGATGAACATGGGTTTGTCGAGGTCGTTGGTGTAACGTGCCATCCAGTCCATACCGGGATACATCTTTGAGTAGAAGTCACTGTACTTGCTACCACCATAAGGTTTGTCGATACGTGTTCCTTCATAGTGGATAGGACGAGAGTCGAGCGCTGCAGCAGCTTCGTAACAATCCTTGAAGTTCTTACCTGCACCCGCTTCGTTACCCAAACTCCACATCACTACTGAGGGGTGATTGCGGTCGCGAAGCACCATGCGGTCGATACGGTCAACGAAGGCAGGAATCCAACTTTCGCGGTCTGAGATAGACTGGTTGGCATGGTCTTCCAAGTCGGCTTCGTCACAAGTGTAGAGACCGTAGTGGTCAAACATGGCATACATACGTGCCGCATTAGGATAGTGCGACGTACGGATGGTGTTGATATTGTTCTGCTTCATCAAGAGCACGTCTTCGAGCATGGACTCTGTAGTCACGGCACGTCCGTAAAGGGGATGCGAGTCGTGACGGTTCACACCCTTGAAGAACACACGCTTGCCATTGATGTAAACGATGGAGTTTTCAATCTTGATATCGCGGAAACCATACTTCGTAGAGAATGCCATTTCTTCCTTACCCGCAGCGTCCTTCTGGATGATGCGCACGGTATAAAGGTTGGGTGTTTCTGCCGTCCACGCTGCTACGTTCTGGAGTTCAAATGCCACCGCTGCACGATAGCGTGAGAAACCTGCATCGAAGAGGCCGTAAGTCACTTCCTGCTGTGCCACTTCTTGTCCCTGGGGGTCGAACACCTTCACCGTGATGAGTTTCTTTTCATCATGACCTCCCTGGATGGGGTCGAAGCGCATTTCTACCTGCATCGTTGCATCCTTGTAGTCGGGAGAGAGCGTTGACGTGATATAATGGTCGCGCACACTCACTGTAGGAACATTATACACATACACATCGCGGAAGATACCCGACATGCGGAACATGTCCTGACATTCCAAATAAGAACCGTCGCTCCAACGGAACACTTCTACAGCGAGGGTGTTTGCTGCACCCTTCTTCAAGAACTTGGTGATGTCAAATTCCGCAACGTTGTTTGCGCCTTGTGTGTAACCCACATATTCACCGTTGATCCACACGTTGGCTGCTGAGTAAATACCACCGAAGTGGAGAATCGTGCGCTGCTCGTTCCAATCTGCAGGAACAGTGAACGTGCGAACGTACGAACCTACGGGATTGATACCATAGTTCTTACCGCCGTCATTATAACCCGGGCGTGCCTTGATGAAGGGAGGCGTATTGCCGTGAGGATATTCCACGTTGCAATAAATGGGGCGGTCGTAACCGTACATTTCCCAGTTTGAGGGCACAGGGATTTCGTCCCATTGGCTCACGTCATACCCTTCCTTGAAGAAGTCGAGCGGACGCTGTGAGGGTTCTGAAACGAAGTGGAACTTCCAAGTGCCGTTGAGCGTCATGTATTGCTTATTCACGGGTTCTGTCCAGGGGGTTGCATAATAGGCAGCATCGGCAAGCATGTCGGCTTCTGTAGCATAAGGCATGTAAGTCGCTACAGCTACTTCCTTATTGATGCCAAACACGGTTTCATCCTCCCAAATGGGCGACTGAATCTTGGGCTTTTCTACCTGTTCGAAGGTAAACCACGCTGCCTTGTCCTGAGCGTCATAATCTGTGAGCATCATCTTACCATCCTTGAGGGCATACATCGTTTTGCCGTCCTTACCCTTAACGCCAGCAGAGAGGATGCGGTAAGCACCGGGCATTTCTGCTACGGGTTGGAACTCCCAACGAGCATTGTTCCACACACCTTCCTGTGCTGTCCACTGAATGAGTTGCTTGATGCCCATATTGTCGCCACCATCGTCGAAGTGCTGTGTGTAAAACGCACCACCCACCACGCGCTGCTTCAAGTCAAGCATCTTGATGCTCCAATACTGTCCGCGGTTCATTTTGTCCACCGCTTCACCCACGATGCGCGCATTGTTCTCGCCGCTATCGCCGTTACCGAGCACGAGTTCGGGCTGCGCCACACTGCGAATGCGGTAGGTCAAGTTGTCGTCAAAACCTGAAACCACCGAAGCCTTAATGTTAAACATGGCCTTGCGGTTACCCTGTGCCTTTGCCTTATCAGTAAGGGCGAGCTTGCCGTTCGCACCCACCACCATGGCCTTGGCGGGTTGGTTACTGGGAATGAGGTAAACCATTCCGTCGGCAGCGGGTTCCGTGCGCCACAATTGGAATTCGTCAGAACCGTTGTTCTCACCCATCTCTACACGACCATCGTCCGTGCAGCGCACTGCGAGATTGCTGAAGGGGTTAATGATACGCCAACTTCCGGCTAGTTCCGTCACTGTCCAGTGTTGCTCCGCCTGAGCGGCGTCCGTCTTTGCCAACAGAACACTTCCGTCAGCACTGTACGTCAACACCTGACCTGCCTTCGTAGCAGTCTCTACATTGTAAAGGTTGCCCTTCACAAAGTTCTGAGCCACCACTGCGCCCATGGTCACCACCATTAAGAGGGCAACAGCCAACAAGCGCTTGATTCGAATGAATGCATGCATAAGCAGTAAAGATTTATAATTGGTTATTAATGAAATTCAGTGACGACAAAGTTACCACTAATATTCGATATGAGCAACAATTTATTTTCCCTCAACAGAAATAGATGCATCTGATATTCATGTCCTGCACACATTTCTCCACGTATCACGACTCTTTTTTTTACCCACTGATACGCGTAGATCCCCGTGATACGCTGGAGATAAACAATCAACGTGATTTCACAGATTCAACGGTTACCATGCGGGGCGTTTTCTTGTCTCCACGGATCACGGGGATCACGAGGAATTTCTGTTTAATCCGTAAAATCAGTTGATAAAAACCTTTGCGCCCTTTGCGCCTTTGCGTGAGTAATCTCTCCACGGATCACGAGGATCACGAGGAAAATCAGTGTAATCCGTGTAATCACGTTGATAATAAAATCTTCTGTGCTTTCCGTGCTTTCTGTGTGCAAAAAAATTACGCGTAGATCCCCGTAATCCGTGGAGACAAATAATCAACATGATTTCACAGAT
>CALCHM010000049.1 GCA_937901345.1 uncultured Prevotella sp.
TCCCTTCATCCTCCATTTCAGCGCCTTGCATTTTACTCACTCTTACACACCCTCCAACGGCCACCTCATGAACTCTCCCTACTCACTAGTTTGGATTCCTCACTCCAACTCCTCGCCCCCCACTACAAAAAAATGAGAAAGATACACGCCCTCAATGAACATGATCTTTCTCATTATCGTTACTTAGTTTCTTGCTTGCGCTTATTCTTGGAATCGCTTAGAAGCGCGGAGCAGGTGACGCAGCGTTGATGTCAATTCTTGCACTTCCTGAAGTGTGTTGAGGTAAAGCAATGCCACACGGATGTTGGCGTCTTGGTGTTGAATCTCATGTTGCAGCTTGTGGCGCATGTCAGAGATGCGTGCCTTGATGGCGTTACCTTCCACGATGCCTTCGTCGAAGCGTGAGAAATCTCCTGAAACAATCATTCCCTGCACGCGACGCATGTAATTTTCAACGTCCTCACTTAGGGGGAGCAACTGCTTTACATAAGCGTCTTCAAGGGGGTTGAAGTTGTTGTCAACGTGTTCCAAAATGGGTTCCGTCATACGCTTCAAACCGTAGAGTATTTGCGAAACGTTGTTGCAACTGAGGTGGAACCATGTGTTTTTCTCCACCGCCTGTAACTGACTGATTTTGCGCATACCGAGGATTTCCTTACGCTTGTAGCGCTTCCAGAGCGAGCGTGTCTCTTCAAGGCGTACCTGTGCCTCACGCAAGCGTCGCACGTCTTCGTTTACCAATCCAGAGATTACCTGTGTATAGATGCCGTGAACTGACGTGAGAATCTCATTTTGAGTGTTGGTAACGTGTTGGCGGAGCATGCCCCAGCATTGTTGCTTGTCTTGACAACGCACGAGTTGACGGAAGAGCGTGTCAACGTTTTCGCTCTCTTGCTGTTTCTGCTTAAACTTGCGATTGTTGTTGATGAGCACGAAAGCAATAATGCCCACTACGCATACCATAGCTATAATGCCGCCGAAGTAGTTCAAACTAGCGATGGCAAGACTGAGGATGAATGCAGCACCAGCCGTGATGAACCATCCCCCCACAACTGTAATCACGCCCGTGATGCGATATACTGCCGTCTCGCGCCCCCAAGCACGGTCTGCGAGGCTCGTACCCATGGCAACCATGAAGGCCACATAAGTAGTAGAAAGAGGTAACTGAAGCGATGTACCGATGACAATCAAGAGCCCTGCCAAAACGAGGTTTACGCTGGCGCGCACAAGGTCGAACGCCATGCCTTCATCGAGAATAGCCTCCTCGGTGTTAAAGCGACTGTTGATCCATGTTGTCACCTTCTTGGGCACATAATTGCTCACAAATGCGGTTGAGGTAAGCACGCTACGCACGGTTTTGCGCGCCAACTTTGAACTTGAGAATACTTCTTCACCATCGTCTTGACGACTCAGATTGTTCGTGTTTTCAATCACCTTACGCGCCTTCTTCGAAGTCATGATTGCGATGGTCATAATCATCCCTGCAATCAAAAGGAACCAAGGTTTCGCCCCTACAAAGAATGACTGTGTAGAAGGTCCTTGAAGGGCATCCATGCGGAAGGTTGAAGGATCGGGGTAACCTGCATCTGACCACATAAGAACGGACTCAAGACCTGCCAAAGGCACACCAATAAAGTTCACCAAGTCATTACCCGCAAAGGCCATGGCAAGGGCGAAGGTGCCAAAAAGAACAATGAGCTTGAAGATGTTCACCTTCTCGGTAACGGTAGCGCACTTGCTCAGCGTTCTGCTGCTGCAGGTGGTTCAGCTAAACAGTCACAGGGCAAACGCTCAACATTCTCAAATGCTCAGCAGCTTAATCAGTTGTCACTCACAGAGGATGAAGAAACAGTTATGCAGGGAATTTTTACTGCTATGG
>CALCHM010000050.1 GCA_937901345.1 uncultured Prevotella sp.
GGAGGTGCCCAAAGGGCGGAGGGGTCTGTAGTAGAGGGTAAACTCCTATATTATTACTAAAAATTAAGCAAGAATCTGGAGCACTTCAGGTAACGCTGTAATTTCATATGTTGCGAGGTCGCCCGCAGTATCCCCACTCCAACCTTCGCCACGCAACCAAATCGTGCGACACCCTACGGTCGTGGCGGGCACGATGTCCTTATCATAAGAGTCGCCAATGACGGTAACTTCCGTTGCCTCACACCCCGTAGCCTTTACGCCTAAGCGATAAATCTCAGGGTCGGGTTTGCGCACACCCACCACAGCACTTTCTATCACAGCATCAAAATACGCAGCAAGTTTAAAGTCACGCAAGATGGCGGCAATATTGCCATAAAAGTTGCTCACCAACACCATGCGATATTTCGGACGCAACTGCGACAAGACGTCACGCGCCTGAGTGATATAGCGCAAGGCGTAATCGTGGCAATAAGCAACCACCGTCTTTAATTTCGCGTCACAGACATCAGAAGTATCTGTCCATATTCGTTCTGCTTGAAGAAACGCAAACTGCTGCGCCACCTTCTTTTCCAACACCATCCGAAACGTATCCTCGGGCATCACTATCGGAGCCTTTGCCAATGCACGCTCGCCATAAACATACGCCTCACGAAATTGCACGTTCGTCACGGGCACCTGCGCCTCACAATAACCTTCCCATAGAACGTGCGCCCAATGACGCCCATCCGTGTCTAAAGTACCACCGTAATCAAATATTAGAGCTTGCATAACCGATTACATAAAGTTTTGACGCTCCTCCCCTATCGTCGTTGCAGGACCATGGCCGGGATAAACCTTTGTTGCTGAGGGAAGCACGAGGAGTTCTTGCTTGATGCTGTTGATAAGTTGCTCGTAGTTTCCACCAAAAAGGTCGGTGCGTCCAATGCTACGGTAGAAGAGCGTATCGCCACTGAGCACAACCTTTGCTTCCGCACAATAATAACACACACCACCCTGAGTGTGGCCTGGCGTGGGAAGCACCTTGAGTTCGTGATTGCCTAAAGTCACCACATCATAGTCGGCAAATAACTTGCCTACAGGAGGCGTCACAAGCGTAAAAGCATTTCCCACAAAACTGCGCATCTGTGCTGCGGCAGCGTCGTAAGTGGTCAGTTCATTTTTGTGCATGCAGGGAGAAAGGCCCCAAGTGCGGAAGACAAAGTCGGCACCAAAGATGTGGTCGAAATGACTGTGCGTGAGCAGGTGATACTTCACGGTGAGTCCTTCACCTTTTATAAAATTGACAAGCGCTTGCTCTTCTTCGGGGTACAACACACCACAATCTACAATGGCAGCCTCGCGGGTTTCATCATAGATAACAAAGGTAGACTCTTCTATGGGGTTTACCACAAACTTCTTCACGGTTAGCATTGCACGTAAATTACTTTTTTAGTATCAAAAAACTCGTCCTTAAAGTAGTCGCTCAAGTTCCAGATGGATGAGCTCTTCTTGAAGGGTGCCAATTCGTTCACCAAATCTCCGCCCTTGAGCACCACAATTCCGTTGGGAAGTGCGTTGTGACTCTCTTTAGCCACATTCTTACGCACCAACTTATAGAGTTCTCCCATATCCATGACGGCACGACTCACAACGAAATCGTACTTTCCCTTTTCCTCAATCACATTGCGGTGCGTGCATGTCACATTCTTGAGTCCGATGGCCGCAGCCACCGCTTCAGCCACCTTCACCTTCTTACCAATGCTGTCAATCAAGTGGAACTCGCATTCCGGAAAAAGAATGGCAAGCGGAATACCGGGGAAACCGCCACCCGTGCCGATGTCCATAATCTTAGTGCCCGGACGGAAGGTCACCGCCTTAGCAATACCTAAAGAATGGAGCACGTGATGTGTGTAAAGATTGTCAATATCCTTGCGCGAAATCACATTGATTTTCGCGTTCCAGTCACGATAAAGCGCATCCAATTGCTCAAACTGACTGCGCTGCTCTTCTGTGAGATTGGGGAAGTAATTGAAAATTTGTTGAAGCATGAGGAAAAGTTTTTGAAGCGAGCAAGAAGCAAGATAGAGGAAAACAGACTAGCAAACTGCGGCATTCCCTTTGTCGGTAAGACTGGGACATGACCATCCGCGCGGCATTTCTCCTTACTCCTTTTGCATGACTCGTATGTGGAATATTCTTTTGCCCGCTAAATTAAACAAAAATTAAGAGATAGACGGCAGTGAGTAGGTTTGAATACTACTACATGAAATATTTGTTGATTTTTTAGGAGGTAAATTTCGGTAGGTTCGCGGGAAGTTGTAAATTTGCCCTGGATAATTTTAACACTTCTTTTAATAAAAACTTAAATTATGGTAAGTTACAAAGATCTCGGCTTGGTGAACACTAAGGAAATGTTCGCTCGCGCTATCGACGGTGGTTACGCAATTCCTGCGTTCAACTTCAACAACATGGAACAGATGCAAGCTATCATCAAGGCTGCAG
>CALCHM010000051.1 GCA_937901345.1 uncultured Prevotella sp.
CCCAAAGGGCGGAGGGGTCTGTAGTAGAGGGTAAACTTCTATATTATTGCCTTTATTTTTTGCCGATGTGGTTGCTTTTTCCCCGAGTAAGCACCCTTACACCTCACTCATGCTAACTTGCGCAGACTATTTGACCCTTTTCTAATGCAAAGATACAACACGCGCGCGTGTTGTATCTTTGCATTAGAAAACGCACGGACAGGCGCCCTCCGCACGTTTTTGAGGATCGGAGGACTCCGAGACCTCCGACCCTCTCCGCCCCCTCCAACCTCACTCCTCACCTCAACACATTTCGCCACCTTAAAGCGTGAAAGAGCAGAATTATTTGTATCTTTGCGAAACGATAAACAAATTCATTACATACACCACCTAAACAATCCATTAAGTATGATTAAAAAGATTCTCCTCTCCATGCTCCTTCTGAGTGTAGCATCAACCGCTTCGGCGCAATTTGACGTGCTTAGCAAACTCTCAAAGGTTGTTTCGTCAAAGACCTCATCAGGCGGAGAACAAGACAAAAACGGTTTGGGTGCACTCTTGGGGGCTGTGCTCGGTAATTCAACCCTTGCCGAAACCGATGTCAACGGCACATGGAACTATCAAGGCATCGATTGTGTGTTTGAAACCGAAAGCTACTTGCTTAAGGCAGGTGGGGAAATTGCCGCCACTAAGGTGGAAGAAAAAATAGACGAGACAGTCACGAAATTAGGCGTGAAGAAGGGTACGCTCTCATTCACTTTTAATCAAGACAAAACATTCACCATCAACGTGAAAGGACGTACGGTGAAGGGCACTTATGCCCTGGATATGGAAAAGAAGTGTGTGACGCTCACTTACCTCAACGGTGTTGCCACCATCACGCCTGTTATCGTAAAAAGCGGAAAAACCCTGAGTTTGCTTTACGATGCCGATAAGTTCTTCAATTTCCTGGTCACCATCTCGGCCACATCAAAGAATACTACGGTGTCAACCATCAGCAAATTCCTTAGTTCGTATGATGGCATGCTTATCGGCATGGAGTTGCAACAATAACATAAACGGGTGATGATTTTGCTATAGGTGCCCTAAAAATTTTGTGTTTTGACGCTTTTGCATTAATTTCGCACTCAAGTATGTCTTTCATGCAATTTTTGATATGAAACATAAAATAGACTTTTTCTTGACTTGGACGGAAAGTCCAGAACTTCGCAATACCGCCTCGTTGCTTGCTCAGAGCGATGTGGTGAACCATCTGTATGTTGTCACTTCAGCACGTGATGAAGAAGAGTTTGACGTGGCTAAGAATGTGAGTGTATTGCATGCCGACAATGTCACAGGTACAAAGTTCTTGCGTAAGGTAGTTTCGTGTGCAAAAGCAGATTATATAGCCTTATATCTCAAGTCGCAACCCTTGCAATTGGGCTATCGTTGCATGGAGCGCTTGTGTCAAGCGGCTGAAGACTCGCATGCCGTTATGGTGTATGCCGACCATTATAGCGTGAAGCATGGCGTGAGAGAAGAAAGTCCGAAGATTGCCTATCAAGAAGGTAGCGTGCGAGATGATTTTGACTTTGGCGGTTTAGTGTTGATACGCACCAGCGCGTTGAAGTCCTTCTTCGAAATGGACAAAGTGGGGCGTTATCGCTATGCCGCATTTTATGCCTTGCGCCTCCATTTATCGCGCATAGGCACCCTGTTTCATCTCAATGAATACCTCTACACGGAGGTGGAACAAGACTTGCGTACGAGCGGCGAGAAGCAATTTGACTATGTCAATCCCGCCAATCGTGACGTGCAATTAGAGAATGAGCGCGCTTGTACCGACCACTTGAAGCGCATTGGTGCCTATTTGGCGCCAGATGAATTTGACGACCTTCCGCACGATAACACCGTTTACCCCGTAGAAGCGAGTGTGATAATCCCCGTGCGCAATCGTGTGCGCACCATTCGTGATGCCATAGAGAGCGTCTTATCGCAGAAGGCAGAGTTTGAGTACAATCTCATTATCGTTGACAATCATAGCGATGATGGCACCACGGAGATTGTGCGCGAATACGCCTCGGATGCGCGCGTTGTGCATCTCATTCCCGAGCCAACCGATTTGGGCATCGGTGGGTGTTGGGACTTGGCGGTGAGAAGTGCGCATTGCGGACGTTATGCCGTTCAGTTAGACTCCGACGACTTGGATGCTTCAGAACATACGTTGGCGCTCATCGTAGAGGCATGGTGATAGGGAGCTATCGCATGGTTGATATGCACTTACAAACCTTGCCTCCAGGACTCATCGATCATAAGGAGTGGACACCCGATAATGGACGCAATAACGCATTGCGTATTAATGGGTTGGGAGCACCTCGTGCATTCAATACTTCGTTGCTCCGCCGCATCGGTTTTCCCAATACCAGTTATGGCGAGGACTATGCCTTAGGATTGGCCTTTTCGCGCCATTTCCGCATCGGACGCATCTATGAAGAACTCTATCTATGCAGACGTTGGGAAGGCAATTCAGACGCCGCATTGTCGCCCGTAAAGGTGAACCGCAACAATGCCTATAAAGACCGCTTGCGCACACTCGAAATAAGCGCACGCCGACAACTTAATGAACGTTGGAATCATGCAACAACACAAGACGAAGTCTTAGACTTCTTTGCACGTCAACTCGAAACATGGGCAGAGGCGCGTGAACGCGTAGAAAACTTGCAAAATAACGTGCAAATGCGCTTGTTGGAAACGGAGGAATACATGCTGACCGTGCAATACAATCCCTCGCGCATCATTTCAACGGCCGCAAAGTTAGATAAGAAGGAAATCAAGAAACGCCCCTGCTTCTTGTGTGATAAAAACCGACCTGAAGCGCAAATGGAATTGCCCGTAGAAGGACATTTCCAAGTGTTGGTGAACCCATTCCCCATCTTGCCCTACCATTTAACCCTGCCTACACGCCGACATGTGCCACAAACGCTTGAAAGTTTGTTCCCCTTGTTTGGAAAAATGGCCTGGCAGATGCCCGACTTCTTCGTCTTTTACAACGGTCCGCATTGTGGCGCTTCAGCCCCCGACCATGCCCACTTACAAGCAGGACATCGCGGAGTAGTGCCCATTGAGCGCGACTGGAAATTTTATGAGACAAAGTTAGAAAAAGTATTCCCCCTGACACCACGCGAAAATGCCGAGTTAGACGAGATGGGCTATACATCCGCCCATGCGGGGGTGTACCAGTTGCATGGATATGCCTGCCCAGCATTCGTTGTGAAGGGGTGTCAGTTAGAGACCGACTATTACTTGCTCAAGAAATTATTGACCGCACAAGCGATGGTGCAAGGGTGCGCCAATAATGTAGAACCCGACGTGAATATCTTAGGGTGGCGACAAGAGGGCGCTCCTGGCGAAGGTGATCAAGTGGTGTTTGTGGTTTTCCCACGTAGGAAGCATCGCCCAGATTGTTATTTCGCAAGCGGCAAACATCAATTTATCATCAGCCCCGGAAGCATCGATATGGGCGGATTGCTCATTACGCCACGTGAGGAAGATTATGAGAAATTAACTCCCAAAATAGCGTCGGCAATATTGAGCGAAGTGGGTATCACCGAATCAGAAGCATCGCAAATCGTAAAACGCTTGCACACCAAGCGCTCAAAGACCTCAACCGATGGCGCAAAGGCGTTAATTTCGCTTCGAATGCCCGAAGAACCCATGATTCAAGTGGGAATACTCTCAGAAGAGAAAATAGGTTTCCGCCTGAATGCACCCTATACGGCAAAAGGAAATGTAGTTGAGGGCGAGCAAATCGTGGAATGTAAAGATGGAGGCATCCTTTGGAATGGCAATGTCTATAGCGAACTCAAGTTTAAACCCGCAACCGACGATGCCAGTTTTACAATCGATGAGGTTCAAATAGGAATCAATTACCATTGGCAACGAAGCGAACCCCAAACGTTTAAGGGGCAAGTGCGCATCATTGTTGAAGAAGAAAAACTCGTGCTTATCAATAAATTGCCCATTGAAGATTATCTGAAGAGCGTTATTAGTAGCGAAATGAGCGCTACCGCCTCTTTAGAACTCCTCAAGGCACATGCCGTGATTAGTAGAAGTTGGCTCTTAGCACAGATGCAACATCGTGAGCGTCAAGAAGGACGCTCGGGAGGCTTCTTTAGTTTCCAGCGTAAGGGCGATGAGTTTATACGATGGTACGATCGTGAAGACCACACCCTCTTTGACGTTTGTGCCGACGATCATTGTCAACGCTATCAGGGTATTACCCGTCAAACATCGCCGCTTGTAGATAAGGCGGTAGAGGCTACACGTGCAATGGTGTTGGTGAGCGATGGTGAAGTGTGTGATGCGCGCTTCTCGAAGTGTTGTGGCGGCATAACAGAGCGCTATTCAACCTGTTGGGAAGATAAAGACCTCCCTTATTTGCACCCCGTACACGATGTTCCAGCAGATGTCCAGATGCCCAATCAGGCAATTGGAGCGGAAACCTTTGATTTCGATCGCTGGATTCGCACCAATCCCGATTCCTTCTGTAATACGGAAGACAAGCAATTGCTCTCGCAAGTGTTAAACGATTATGACTTAGAGACAAAGGACTTCTATCGTTGGCAGGTAGCATACACGCAAGAAGAGTTGTCAAAATTGCTTTCAGAGCGTTGTGAAGAAGATTTCGGTGAAATACTTGACCTTCAACCCGTTGAGCGTGGCGCAAGTGGGCGTATTAAGAAATTACGCATCGTTGGCACCAAGAAGCAACTCACCATCGGTAAGGAACTTGAAATTCGCCGAGCCCTCTCTGAGAGTCATTTGTATAGTTCCGCCTTCTCCGTTGAATTAAGTGACGTGGTCGAGGGCGTTCCCCAGCGCTTTACGCTATATGGCGCAGGGTGGGGGCATGGCGTAGGACTTTGCCAGATAGGTGCCGCCGTTATGGCCGAACGCGGATATACCTATGACGAAATCCTGCTTCACTATTACAAAGACGCACAATTGCATAAACTATAAAAGGTATCGTAATGTTATAATCGGAGAGTTCTGACGTTTCAGAGTTCTCCGATTGTTTCAATCTCTTAGGCATTCAAGATGAAAATTAAGAAATCTCCTTGGTCGTGGGTTCCTTCGCTCTATTTAGCCGAGGGTTTACCAAATGTCATTGTGCTCACGGTGGCATTGATTATGTTTAAGCGTTTTGGGTTAGACAATGCGCAATCTTCATTTTATGTGGCATGGTTGTATTTGCCATGGGTGATAAAGCCCTTCTGGAGTCCGTTTGTAGAGCATTTTCGCACAAAGCGCTGGTGGATTCTCACGATGCAAACGCTTATTGCCGTGTCGCTTGCGGGGATAGGATTATCCATCCCTACAACGTCGTTCATGCAATGGTCGCTCGTCTTTTTGTGGCTCATAGCTTTTAGTAGCGCTACGCATGACATCGCCGCCGATGGGTTTTATATGCTTCAATTATCCACACATGAGCAGGCACTTTATGTAGGACTTCGCAATACATTTTATCGCATTGCTAACATTACGGGGCAAGGTTTGTTAGTGTATTTAGCGGGTCAATTTGAAACGATTTTTGGCGAACCTATTCAAGCATGGAGCGTTACTTTCATGATAGCCGCGGGTTTGTTCTTCATAATTGCGTGCTATCATTGGTACCTATTGCCCCATCCAACGAAGGATGTGTCGAGCAATGCCGCTCATAAAGGAGGAGAAGTGCTTCAAACATTTGTAGCGTTTTTCAAAAAAACAGGTGTGGTTTCCGCATTGTGTTTCATGTTGCTTTACCGTCTTCCTGAGGCACTCCTTACGCCAATTAGTAAATTATTTATTTTAGAACCCATAGAAAAAGGAGGGTTAGGATTGACCACCCAGCAAGTAGGGATTATTTCAGGAACCGTAGGTGTTATAGGTTTGCTTCTTGGTGGCATCCTTGGAGGCGTTGCCATCGCAAAAGATGGTTTCGGTCATTGGAAATGGCCCATGGTTGCCGCCATATCAATCCCCAATATTGTTTACGTATATATGGCCTATTTCGTTCCAGACAATCTTGGCATCATAGGGTCGTGTATATTCGTTGAGCAATTTGGTTATGGATTTGGTTTTACCGCCTACATGATGTTCTTGCTCTACTTTGCCAAGGGACAATCAGAAACCGCACACTATGCCTTTTGTACGGGATTTATGGCGCTTAGTATGATGTTGCCAGGGTTGTTTGCAGGTCATTTGCAAAATATGCTCGGTTATACCTCCTTCTTTATCCTTGTCTGTCTCTTGTGTCCTATAACTTGCGTGGTGACAAAGTGCGTGCATGTAGATTCTGATTTTGGGAATAAATAAGGCTGTGCCCTTAAAAACAAACAAAATGATGTGATTTTTGTTGATTTTATTTGGAGGTTAAGAAAAAAGTAGTAACTTTGCACTCGAATTCAAAACAACGAGTTCTCTTGGTGGTTTGGATGAGTGGCTTAGTCACCGGTCTGCAAAACCGTTTACGGCGGTTCGAATCCGCCAACCACCTCTTAGAAGTGTGAATACAATCCCATGTATTCGCACTTTTTTTGTTATCACCCATTTCCCCGTTATCACCCCATTATCTCCGTTATCACCCATTATCTCCGTTATCACCCATTATCACCGTTATCACCCGTTATCTCCGTTATCACCCGTAACCACCCATTACCATCCATTATCATTCATTACCATCCATTATCCCCATACCTCTCGTATTCCAGTGTTTATTTCTTGTACATTCTTGTACATTCTTGTGGATTATTTGTGCATTTCTTTCTGGATTTTGTGCGTTTAGTGCGTTAGTGACTATTTATATATAGTCTCATTTGCTAACTTGTTGTGTCGTTTTAAATGCAAATCAATAGTTCCTGTTGCTATAATGTCGTGGCAAAACGGTATTGTTTTTTGTGCGCAATGTTAAAAAAATAGAAAGTATTTTCGGTATGTAGTTGAATTTTGTTAATTTTGCCAACTAAGTGTGGAATAGTCTTATTTGAGATTTCAATTTAGGGCGATTTTCATGCAAAATGTTTTAGCGAACTAACAAATTTTTTATTTATAACTTACTTTTAATGGGACAGTACAAAATTAGGAAAGGACTTGACCTGAATCTTGCAGGCGAAGCTCCCCTCCAAGTTAAGGAAGCGCCATTGGCTGAAGAATATGCTATCAGTCCTGCTGACTTTCTTGGTGTGATGCCAAAACTTGTGGTGAAGGAAGGTGAGAACGTACTCGCCGGAAGTCCCCTCTTCGTGGACAAAGCAACGGAGAGCATTGCTTTTGTTTCGCCTATTAGCGGAACGGTGAAGGCAATTGAGCGTGGTGAACGCCGTAAAATCCTCTACATTCGCATTACTCCTGATGCCGCTCAAGTAGCAAAGGAGTTTCAGGTTGTAGACCTTGCAAAAGCGACTCGTGAGGAAGTTTTAAACCTTTTGCTTCAATCAGGTTTATTCGCATTTATGCGTCAACGCCCTTATGACGTGACCGCTAATGCTCAAGACACACCTAAAGCAATCTTTGTTAGCGCATTCTCAAAGATGCCTTTAGCGGCAGATTTTACTTT
This sequence comes from uncultured Prevotella sp., assembly GCA_937901345.1. Lineage (GTDB taxonomy): Bacteria > Bacteroidota > Bacteroidia > Bacteroidales > Bacteroidaceae > Alloprevotella. The sequence goes on from CALCHM010000051.1 coordinate 7,553, forward strand.
CGTAGCAAAGGGTCAAGAAGACGATTTCCGACTTGGCGTTAAAGCGCTTTCAAAGTTGGCGCAAGTGCACGTAGGTGTTTCTCCAGAACAGATTAATACATCTATCCTTCCCCTCGAAGGTGCCGATGTAAATGTTTTTGACGGTCCTAACCCTGCAGGTAATGTCGGTGTACAGATCAACCATATCTCTCCCGTTAACAAGGGCGAAGTGGTTTGGACAATGGGCGCTGAAGCCGTTATCTTCATTGGACGTTTGATGCGTACAGGGAAGGTTGATATGACACGCACGATTGCCGTAGCTGGTAGTAAGGTGGCTGAACCCACTTATCTTAAGGTAAAGGTTGGTGCACCCATCTCTTCAATTATTCCTGCCGTAGAAGATCATGTTCGTATTATCAATGGTAATCCTTTGGTTGGTAAAAAGGCAACCATGGCTGATTTCTTGGGCGCTCATACAACAGAAGTTTGTGCGATTCCCGAAGGCGATGATGTAAACGAACTTTTCGGTTGGATTATGCCCCGTCTTAACGATTTCTCAACAAGTCGTAGTTATCTTTCATGGTTGATGGGTAATAAGGAGTATGATCTGGATTGCCGTATTAAGGGTGGTGAACGTCACATGATTATGAGTGCAGAATACGAACGCGTGTTCCCCATGGATATCTATCCTTCTTATTTGATCAAGGCTATTATTACTGGAGATATTGATCGTCAAGAAGCACTGGGTATTTATGAAGTAGCACCCGAAGATTTTGCCGTAGCAGAATTTATTGACTCTTCAAAATTGGAACTCCAGCGTATTGTACGCGAGGGACTTGATATTCTTCGTAAGGAAAATAGTTAGTAATTATGGTAAAGAAATATCTTGATAAAATTCGTCCCAACTTCGAGGAAGGCGGTAAGTTATCTGCATTCCGCTCTGTCTTCGATGGTATGGAGACCTTCTTGCTTGTTCCTAACGCTACATCACGCGTAGGTGTAAGCATCCACGATGCCATTGACTCAAAGCGCATTATGTCTTTTGTAGTCATCGCATTGCTTCCTGCGCTCCTTTTTGGTATGTATAATATTGGTTACCAAAACGCATTAGCCGCAGGTATGTTAGAGCAGACTTCATTCATTGAAATGTTCTGCTATGGTCTTCTCGTGATGCTTCCTCGCATCATTGTTTCATATGGTGTAGGTCTTGGTATTGAGTTCGTTGTAGCTCAGTGGAAGAAGGAAGAAATCCAGGAAGGTTACCTTGTTTCTGGTTTGCTCATTCCCATGATTTGCCCCGTAAGCACTCCTCTTTGGATGATGGCACTTGCCGTTGCCTTTGCGGTGATTTTTGCTAAGGAAATCTATGGTGGTACAGGTATGAACATCTTCAACCCCGCGCTTATTGCACGTGCATTCCTCTTCTTTGCTTATCCTACAAGCATGAGTGGTGATGCATGTTGGGTGTCAACCGAATCGTTCCTCGGTTTGGGTCACAATGTCGTTGATGGTTTTACAGCTGCAACTCCCCTCGGTATGGCGGCGGCTGGTAGTGCCGTTAATTTTGCTGAAACAAGCACATTCGTCGGTCTCATTCCTGGTTCTGTAGGTGAAACAAGCGTTATCGCTATCGCTCTCGGTGCTGCATTGCTTTTGGTTACAAAGATTGCCAGCTGGCGCACAATGGGTAGCGTATTTGTAGGTGGTGCATTAGTAGCATTCTTGTTCAATATCGCTGGTATGGAAAACAACGTTGTTGCAAACATTCCTTGGTACGAACATCTTGCAACTGGTGGTTTCTGCTTTGGTGCCGTATTTATGGCAACCGACCCTGTAACAAGTGCTCGCACGGAAAAGGGTCAGTTCATTTATGGTTTCCTCATCGGTGTGGTTGCAATTACAGTTCGCGTCTTGAACCCCGGTTATCCCGAAGGTATGATGCTCGCTATCTTGCTCATGAACATGTTCGCACCGCTGATTGACTATTTCTTCGTACAGAGTAATATTAATATGCGTCTCAACCGCGTTAAGAAGTAAACGGCAATGAATACAAATAGTAACGGATATACAATTGGATATGCCGCCGTGATGGTTATCATTGTGGCGTTCCTCCTTGCTTTCGTTTCCTCTGTTCTTAAACCCACACAGGATAAGAACGTGGAACTCGATAAGAAGAAGCAGATTCTTGCGGCGCTCAACCAGCGCGGTCTTGAGAAGAGCGATATTGAACCTACATACGAAGCCCTCGTAAAGAACGACCTTATCATCAACGCAGATGGTAGTGTTAAGGCTGAAGAAGGTGGTTTCAACGAAAAGAACGACTTGGTTGTTTATGTATGTGAAGTAGAAGGCGCTAAGAAGTACGTTTTCCCTGTAACGGGTAAAGGTCTTTGGGGCGGCCTTTGGGGTTACATTGCTTTGAATGAAGACTTCCAAACCGTGTTTGGCGTTTACATGTCACACGAATCTGAAACCGCCGGTCTTGGTTCGGTTATCGCTGAACAGAAGTTCCAGGATAAGTTTATCGGCAAGTCTGTGTTTACAGAAGGCGATGCTGAGCACGTAGCCCTCACTGTTGTAAAGGCTGGTAAGGTTGCAAATGATGCAATTGAAGTTGACGGTATCACTGGTGCTACTCTCACTTGTAACGGTGTGGCAGCAATGGTAAACGGCGGTCTCCAGCAGTATGTGAATTTCTTTAATGTTAACAAGTAAGCAACGAATAAGAATATGAGTAAATTATTTTCAAAGGAGAATAAAGAAATATTCTCAGGTCCGTTGAACCTCAACAACCCTGTGACGGTTCAGGTATTGGGTATCTGTTCTGCGCTTGCTGTAACAGTGCAATTAGAACCCGCTATTGTGATGGGTCTCTCAGTAACGGTGATTACTGCCTTTGCAAACGTGATTATCTCATTGTTGCGTAAGACAGTTCCTAACCGTATTCGTATCATCGTGCAGCTCGTAGTTGTTGCTACGCTTGTAACATTGGTGAGCCAGGTGCTTAAGGCTTTTGCTTATGATGTAAGCGTACAGCTCTCTGTATATGTCGGTTTGATTATTACCAACTGTATCCTCATGGGTCGCCTTGAAGCTTTTGCTATGCAGAATGGTCCTTGGCAATCATTCCTCGACGGTGTAGGTAGCGGTCTTGGTTATGCTTGGATTTTGGTTGCTGTAGGTTTTGTGCGCGAACTCTTTGGTGCAGGCACACTCCTCGGCATTCAGGTAATTCCCGATGTATGCTACGAATGGGGTTATGCAAACAACGGTATGATGACAATGCCTGCTATGGCGTTGATTATCGTAGGTTGCATCATCTGGGCAACTCGTGCGATTAACGATAAGAAGTAATTCACAAACCCATAAATAAGAAACAACGAATATGGAACATATGTTAAGTTTGTTCGTCCGCTCCATTTTTGTGGACAACATGATTTTCGCCTTCTTCTTGGGTATGTGTTCTTACCTTGCAGTGGCGAAGACTGTAAAGACAGCGTTCGGTCTCGGTCTTGCAGTAATCTTTGTGTTGCTCGTAACCGTTCCCGTAAACTACTTGTTGCAGACACAAGTGTTAGGTCCCAACTGTCTCGTTGAAGGCGTTGACCTCTCTTTCTTGGCGTTCATCCTCTTTATCGGTGTCATCGCCGGTATCGTGCAGCTCGTAGAAATGATTGTTGAACGCTTCTCACCCTCACTCTATGCTTCACTCGGTATCTTCTTGCCCCTTATCGCTGTAAACTGCGCTATCATGGGTGCTTCGCTCTTCATGCAGCAGCGTATCGGTATGGAACCCAATAGTGCACAGTACATCGGTGGCGTTGCTGACGCTCTTGTGTATGCGCTTGGTTCAGGTATCGGCTGGTTGCTCGCTATCGTTGCGCTTGCAGCAATCAACGAAAAGATGGCTTATACCGACGTGCCTCGTCCTCTCCGTGGTTTGGGTATCACCTTCATCACTGTAGGACTCATGGCAATGGCATTTATGTGTTTCTCAGGTCTCACTATTTAATAAGGAAAGGAATTAACAATGGCAAATCTTATTTTAGCAAGTATTGGAGTATTCCTTGTAATCATACTCCTTATTGTAGTGATTTTGCTTGTAGCGAAGAAGTACCTTTCACCTGGTGGAATGGTAACCGTTACAATCAATGGTAAAGACAAGATTCAGGTAGAGCAGGGTGGTACCCTCCTCGGTACTCTTGCCGCTAACGACATCTACCTCCCCTCTGCATGTGGTGGTAAGGGTTCTTGCGGTCAGTGTAAGGTACAAGTACCTGAAGGCGGCGGTGAAATTCTTGATTCTGAAAAGGGTCAGTTCACACGCAAGCAGGTGAAGGAAAACTGGCGTCTCGGTTGCCAGTGTAAGGTAAAGGGTGATATCAGCATCAATGTTGAAGACTCTGTAATGGGCGTTAAGGAATGGGAGTGCACCGTGATTGGTAACCGCAACGTGGCTACCTTCATCAAGGAATACAAGGTGGCACTTCCTCCCGGTGAACACATGGACTTCGAACCTGGTTCATACGCTCAGATTAAGATTCCTGCATTCAACATCGACTACGATAAGGACTTCGACAAGTCGCTCATCGGCGATACTTACCTTCCCGCTTGGAAGAACTTCGGTCTCTTCAACCTCAAGTGTACTAACGACACTCCCACAGTGCGTGCGTACTCTATGGCCAACTATCCCGACGAAGGTGATATCATCACCCTCAACGTACGTATCGCTACTCCTCCCTTCAAGCCCAAAGAACAGGGTGGCGGCTTTATGGACGTTAATCCCGGTATCGCTTCATCTTATATCTTCAGCCTTAAGCCCGGTGATAAGGTAATCATGAGCGGTCCTTACGGAGAATTCCGTCCAAACTACACTTCAGGACGCGAAATGATTTGGGTAGGTGGTGGTGCCGGTATGGCTCCTCTCCGTGCACAGATCATGCATATGCTCAAGACACGTCAGTGCCGCGATCGTCAGATGCACTACTTCTATGGTGCACGCGCTTTGGAAGAAATTCCATTCCTCGACGACTTCCTCGCATTGGAAAAGGAATTCGACAACTTCCACTTCCACCTCGCGCTCGACCGTCCCGATCCCAAGGCAGATGCAGCAGGTATCAAGTACACTGCAGGTTTCGTAGCACCCGTAATGGGCGACACTTACCTCAAGCAGCATGAAGCGCCCGAAGATTGCGAATATTACCTCTGCGGTCCTCCCATGATGGCGAAGACAGTGCTCGACCTCTTGGACAGCCTCGGCGTAGAAAAGGAAATGATTCACTTCGACGACTTCGGCGGATAATCATTCAGAATAGAATCTCCCTTTTTCCCCTTGGAATTAGGGAGATTTTTTTGAGAAAACACACACGTCCAAAGTGTTGGGGATTTCATCTCATGAATGCCACAAAAATGCATCCTTATTATCCCCACCCTGGGTTTGCATCATTTTATCTGCATTTCTGTAGGTACGGATGTGGCAAAAACCTGCATAGCGTCATTTTATTTTCGTATCAGCCCTTGCTCACTTGCAAGACGTCATACGTTTTCCAAATCTGGCTATGCGCTCTGCATAGCGTCATTTTGTTTCCAAATCTGCCCTTGCAGACTTGCAAGACGTCATACGTTTTGAAAATTTCATATGGTGCTCTGCATAGCGTCACAGGTTTTACAAATTAGTCTATGCAGATCATTGTGCCCTCCTAGCACTATATAATTAGGCTACAAAGAGCAGAAGATTACAAGATTTATTTTATCGACAGTCTTGCAAAATCAATTCATCTTAAATTTTTCCTAATGATAATGGAAAACATCCAACTTAACGAACATAATAAACAAGAATATCCACCCATGCACACTGCTGAGCATATTTTGAACCAAACGATGGTGCGTCGTTATGGTTGTCCTCGCTCTCGCAATGCGCATATTGAGCGCAAGAAGTCAAAGGTGAGTTATGAACTCCCTACGTGTCCTTCTGAGGCGGAGGTTCAGGAAATTGTCAATACCGTAAACGAAGTTATCCAATCAGCATTGCCTGTTACGGTAGAATTCGTTACGCTCGAAAACGTTCCCGCAGAGGTGAGTCTTGAAAAATTACCCTCCGATGCATCAGAAACTATTCGCCTCGTGCGCATTGGCGATTACGATGTCTGTGCTTGTATCGGTGCACATGTGTCAAATACATCAGAAATTGGCACTTTTGTTTTGCAGGGCACAAATTGGGACGATGAGAAAAAGTCGTTTCGCATACGTTTTAAATTGGTTTAACAAATGCCGTTCGAATAACATTCTAACGCCTTTAGAAAAAGGTATTCTAATGCCGTTCCAATAGAAACTACGCACAAAAATAGGAGAGTGGTGTCAAGACGCATCGTCTGACACCACTCTTATGGTAATTATCTAATAAAATTCATTCTTATTCAAACAGAGGTCTGCCCAATCGGCATCTTCATCTCTCTCTAGGGATAAACGACAGACTACAAAATATAAACAACAAGCACATAAAGAAGCACAAATATCAGAAGACCGACCAATCTTCCATATCCTTTACCTACTTTATCTTCGCTTTCATAAGCTCGCGATATAAAAATGACAAAGAACATAACGATTGCGATAAAAAATCCTAAACCATAAGGTACTGATTCAAGTTTCTCTATGAATTCAGAAAAGCGCCCAGCCGCTTTCGAAGGCATGACGACTCCGAATAAAATCGTGCATAATCAAATCCGCTTGGCAAACAACGACATGAATTTGCTCATAAATGTACTAAGACCAAAGACTCCCGTAACTACGGGAGTTACAGGAGTCTTAAAGTTTATCGTAAGTCGCTTGAATTACTTCTTGTTCAAGAAGAGCAGTACGACAGTAGACTTCACGAGGGAACCCGGATTTTTTAACCTTTTGGGTAAGCAAATCTAGTTCCTCCTCAGTGAAGTAGATTTCTACTCTTTTGCTTCTTTTTCTCATGGCAACATCCTTTCTATAGGCGGGGTTTCAGGGGCGCTAAGCCCCGGACAAGCGAATT
>CALCHM010000052.1 GCA_937901345.1 uncultured Prevotella sp.
GGACCCTCATCCGTGAGGTGAAGCAAAATCCACGTATGCACATCCCCATCATTGGCAACGGCGACCTTGTCACAGGAACAGATGCCGTTCGCGCCTTCTCTGAATTCGGTGTAGATGCCGCCATGGTGGGTCGCGCAACATTTGGACGTCCATGGATCTTCAAGGAAATGCACGATGCACTCCATCCCGACGCTCACGATGTTGACCATGTCATTGAAAGTGACTATCCCGTGATGTCGGCAGACTGGAAACTAGACGTGTTGAAAGAACAAGTGCTAACAAGCGTAGCACGCATTGACGAGTATCGCGGCATACTGCACGTTCGACGCCACCTAGCAGCATCTCCGCTCTTCAAGGGCATACCGAATTTCCGACAAACAAGAATTGACATGCTCCGTGCCGAAACAACAGAAGAGTTGTTCCGAATTATGGAACAAACCCGCCCCTTATTGGGACAGGCAGAGCAATGCCAAACCACCTTATAACCCAATAAACCTCATAACCTTTCGTATGAATATCGCACTCATTGGATACGGCAAGATGGGCCGTATGATTGAAGAAATAGCCCTTTCAAGAGGGCATAATATTGTTTGCAAAATAGACGTAGATAACCAGTCTGATTTTGACTCCGACGCTTTCCGTAGCGCTGATGTTGCCATCGAATTTACGAATCCCACATCAGCCTTTGGCAACATCTGCCGCGCTTTTGAGCAAGGTGTAAAAGTTGTCAGCGGTTCTACTGGATGGCGCGAGCAGCACGATGTTGAAGTACGCGAACTGTGCGAGAAGCAAGGCAAGACACTCTTTTGGGCCTCCAACTTTAGTCTCGGTGTTGCCATTTTCTGTGCCGTAAACAAATACCTGGCAAAGATTATGAATCGCTTCCCCGAGTATTGCGTAGAGATGGAAGAAACTCACCACATCCACAAACTCGATGCGCCCTCGGGCACTGCGGTAACCCTTGCTGAGCAAGTGATTTCCGCGCTCGACCGCAAGCAAGAATGGGTGCTCGGAGAAGTACACCATGCTGACGGAAGCGTGAGCGGCACCAAACAAGCGGCAGACCATGCCCTCCGCATCGATGCCATTCGTCGCGATGAAGTTCCTGGTATTCACACCATCACTTACGACTCTCCTGCCGATCAAATCACAATCACCCACGATGCCCACAACCGTCGCGGTTTTGCACTCGGGGCCGTTCTGGCAGCAGAATTCACAAAGGATCATACAGGTTTGCTCACCACTGACGACCTCTTTGACTTTTAACCACCACAGACAACATGAAAGATCAGCAACAAACTCCCAAAACAGTTTTCCTTAAGGCCACCAAAGTAGATTGCATTAAGGGGTGCCTCTTCCTTTTGCTCTACTTCATCTTTCTCTATTGGGTAGGTTCCTGGTGGGGATTGCTCGCCGCGCCTCTTATCTTCGACGTTTACTTTACGAAGCGCATCAAGTGGGGATGGTGGAAGGAACTAGAAAATCCCCTCTATCGCTTCGTGATGAGTTGGGTGGATGCGCTCGTATTTGCGGGCATTGCTATCTATTTTTTGCACAACTTCTTCTTCCAGAATTTCGTAATCCCCACATCTTCATTGGAAAAGACGATGCTCGTGGGCGACTATCTCTGTGTGAGCAAACTGAGTTACGGTCCTGCCGTTCCACGCACACCTCTCACCATGCCACTTACGCAAAACACGATGCCCGCATTTTTAGGAGGAGGCAAGAGTTACTTAGACAGTCCGCAGTGGGAGTATCGCCGCTTGAAGGGATTAGGACAGGTGCAACTTAACGACATTGTCGTATTCAACTTCCCCGCAGGCGACACCGTTTGCGTCAAAGCCACGAATCCTGACTACCGCACGATGTGCTATCAAATCGGTCAGCAAATTCTCTTGGAAAGTAATGCCGACATCACACCAACAGAAAGCATGACTTATGAGCATCAGCAAGTCATTTATGGACGCCAGTATGCACTCGGTCGCCAATACATTTTGAGCAATCCTCAAATCTTTGGCGATATCGTTGTACGCCCCACTGATCGTAAGGATAACTATGTGAAGCGTTGCGTGGGGCTGCCCGGACAAGTGCTTCGCATTGTTGACGGAGTCATCCACCTTGACGGCAAAGCACAACCTCAACCCGAACATGCTCAATTTAATTACGACGTCACCTTCCTGAAGAATGTAGATGAAGAGACGTTGAAGACCCTCGGTATTAGTTTCGAAGACATACAATCTTATAGCAGCGGTAACGGTCTGCCGCTCACACAAGGCACCAAGTCTGAACTCGAACGCCTTGGGTTTATACAAAAGAATGCTCCCCTCACAGCATCGGCAAGCGATGGACTTTATCCCATTAACATGTCTAAGGACTGGACCGCTGCCAATTACGGAGGTCCCAACGGCATTTGGATTCCCAAGAAGGGAGAAAAGCGCACGTTGACCCCCGAAGAGTTGCCCATCTATGCTCCCTGCATCACCCAATTTGAGGGCAACACGCTTGAGGTGAAGAACAACCAAATCTACATCAACGGAGAAGTCACTACAGCATACACCTTCCAGCAAGATTATTACTGGATGATGGGTGACAATCGCGATTGCTCTGCCGACTCTCGTTTCTGGGGATTCGTTCCTGAAGATCACATTGTGGGCTCTCCCCTCTTCATTTGGTTGTCGCTCGACCCCGACCGCAGCATCTTAGACGGAGGTATTCGCTGGAAGCGTCTCTTCAAAACGGAATTCTAACAGTATTCGAATAGCATTTGAATAGTGTTCAAATAGTGTTCGAAAGCGCATAAACACAACTGAGAACGGGCGCTCGTGGACAATCCGCCCCTTTTCACTGCGCTTGTCTAAAGCGCGCAAAACTTCTCGTACCTAAAAACTGCCCCTATGAAACTACGCAAGTTCCGCCTGTACATACTTCCACTACTCCTTGCCGCATTGGTGCTTGTTGTAGTGCGTTATTTCTTCCTCACGCAGTATGTGGCGGAAGGCAGCATCGTAGAATGGGGCGTGCATTCGGGCGACCGCATTCTCGTCAATCGTTTGGCATTCATTGGAGATTCACGCCCACAACTCGGCGACCGCATTGCATTCCGCCATCAGCAGCGCCCCGAGTCTCCCGTGTGCTTAGCAACGTGCACTGCCCTTCCTGGCGATACGGTATGGATGGACACCGAGAAGCAAGAAGTGGTTTCGCGACGCCGTTCGCACTCCGACAAACCTCTAGTGGTGCCTGCTGCAGGACTCGAAATTGAGGTTACTCCCCACAACGCACGCCAACTCTTTCACCTACTGCGGAAGGAAGGTGCCTTCGTAACCTTGCGCGACAACAAGGAGATTTTGATTGACGGAAGAGGGGTAAAAACTGTAGCATTCCTCAACGATTATTATTGGATGGAGACGCAACACGTGCCTTACGGACTCGTGCCATTCCGCGCCATTATCGGCAAACCATTTTGCGTGAGCTATGGGGTGAAAGACGGAACAATTCGTTGCGACAGATGGTTTCTACTGCTCAACTGAGTATGCAGCAAATGTGAGAGCAATTATCGATTCTGACACCCAACTCCTAATTTCCAACTCCTAACTTTCTCATGCCTTCCATCCCTCTTCTATCCTCAGCATATCTTGCGCCAGTGCGCTACTTTGCCCACCTTTATACGGCACCGCATGCCGTTATCGAGAGGTGCGACAATTATGTGAAGCAAACCTACCGCAACCGCTGCCTCATTGCCGGTCCTAACGGCATTCAGGCGCTCACCGTTCCTATCGAGAAGCCCGCTTTTGGAAAAGCAGCGATGCGCGACATTCGCATTTCTGACCATGGCAACTGGCGCCACCTACATTGGAATGCCTTGCAAAGCAGTTATGAACGCAGTCCGTTTTTTGAATATTATGCCGATGACCTGCGTCCATTCTACGAGCGCCGCATCGAATTCTTACTTGATTTCAATGAGGGGTTGCAACAAACAATACTCCAACTTCTAGACCTTGCGCCCAGCATCCGCTACACTGACACCTATTGCGATGCGCCTTCCAGCGATATGCTAGACTTGAGAGAAGTGATTTCGCCCAAACGTCCTTGGCAAGAAGATGCCACGTTCACACCATGCGCCTACTATCAGGTGTTCGCTCACAAACACGGTTTCCTTCCCGACCTAAGCATTGCAGACCTGCTCTTTAACATGGGACCAGAAGCACGACTCGTGTTGAAACAATCGCTCACGTGCAACACAGCACTCCAATAACCTATCAAAAAGGTTACGCCTCATCCAGGGGCGTAACCTTTTTATTTTTGTCCGCAGTAACTCACTTTATAGCGCAAACAGAGACGTGAAGCAGTCCGCCCGATGTAGGAGCATAATCATTAGAATTTAAGGGTTTATAAATAAATTTATTTAAACAACAATCGTTTTCATGAACATCAGAACCTCGGACAAGTGAAAAATGACCATTTTGACGGTTTCAGACCCCTCGGAAGCGTGAAAATGACCGTTTTGACGGTTTCAGACCCCTCGGAAACGTGAAAATGACCATTTTTGCGGTTTCAGACCCCTCGGAAGCGTGAAAATGACCGTTTTGGCAGTTTCAGACCCCTCGGAAGCGTGAAAATGACCATTTTGGCAGTTTCAGACCCCTCGGAAGCGAGAAAATGACCATTTTGGCGATTTCGGACCCCTCGGAAGCGAGAAAATGACCATTTTCACCTCACGCAACATCTCCGCTGCAGTGTTTTCCGCCTTTTGCAGTTCAGCCACAAGTCCGTCCACTTTGGTCTCATCCCGCATCGGGAGAACATTTTTCCCAATGGAAAGGTCAACCCTCTCGCAATTCCTTTTTTCGTACTCCGCAGCGAAAATCGCAGACAGTAATAAATAATTTATTTGCCTCGGTCGGTAATAAATATTAACTTTGCCGTTGTGGATAAAGGGCGTTGGCATCCGCTTCGAATCGCCTTGAAATCCATACTTTCACACTATTCATTCAGCATTACAGATATGAAGATTTCTTTCAAAATAACGTATCGCACAGAGGTTGGCGAACAACTCGGAGTCATGCTTGAAGGAACAACTAGTCCCCTTCTGCTTTCAACTGACGACGGAGAACATTGGAGCGGCACACACGAAGTTCAACAACAAAGCGCCACGATGGTGACGTATCGCTATGTCGTTTGTCGAGGCGTGCAAACTGTTCGCACCGAATTGGGACGTCTTCCCCACAGTTTCCGCCTTGCCAAGCAAGTTGGTGCGCATTACGTGGTGAGCGACACTTGGCGCGACCTCCCCTATGCATCTTACCTCTTCAGTTCGGCATTTTCTGCCCAAGAAACCACCCCCGCAAAACCCATTGAAGCAGGCAAATCATCGGGCATCGTAATCCGCGCCTACTGCCCTTGCCTCAGCAAGAAGGGACAAGTGCTCACCATGGTGGGCGAGGGAAAGACACTCGGCAATTGGGTGCCCCAAAAGGCGCTGCAGTTGACAGAAGTGCAACCTAACGTATGGCATGGCATTCTCGACACAACAGAACTTGCCGATGCTGGCGCCTACAAATTCGTTGCTCTAAAGCGCGATTCGCTAGAAGTGGTAGAATGGGAAGGTGGTGAAAATCGCCGTCTCTACTTGCCCCACATCGAAGGTGCCGCCTTTCATCACACGAAGGAAATGGAAGTTTACTTCCCCTCCACAGGCATCCGTGTGGCGGGAACGGCTATACCCGTATTCTCGCTCCGTAGTGAGGGCAGTCAGGGCGTTGGTGACTTTGGAGACTTGAGAAAGATGGTGGATTGGTGCTTGCTGACGAAACAGCGCGTGCTGCAGATTCTGCCCATCAACGACACTACGGCAACGCATTCACCCCTTGACTCCTATCCCTACAATAGCATTTCGATCTATGCCTTCCATCCAATGTATATTGACTTGCGTCAGTTAGACGGACTCGAAGACAAAGACGCTGAAGCAACCTATCTGCAGCGCTTTAACGCGCTCAATGCGCTGGCAGAGGTTGACTACGTGGAAGTCAACAATTGGAAGCGCCGCTATTTGCGTGAGTATTTCGACACCAAGGGGAAAGCGCTCATGGCAGGCAAAGAGTACACCGACTTCATGCGCAGCAACGCTCACTGGTTAGTGTCCTATGCCGCATTCTCCTATCTGCGCGACCAATACAACACGTCCGACTTCCGCACATGGCCCAATTATGCTGTGTACGACAAGGAAGAAATAGAACGCCTTGCGAAGAACAATCCCGACATCGCCTTCTATTGCTTCTTGCAATACCTCCTTCACGTGCAACTCTCCGCAGTGAGTCGCTACGCTCAAGAGCAGGGAGTTATCTTCAAGGGCGACATCCCCATCGGCATCAACCGCTGTAGCGTAGAAGCGTGGGTTGAACCCCACTATTTCAACATGAATGGTCAGGCTGGTGCTCCCCCAGACGCCTTTTCGGCAGATGGTCAAAACTGGGGTTTCCCCACTTACGACTGGGATGTCATGGCGGCTGATGGTTATGCTTGGTGGCAACGTCGTTTTGGAAAGATGGCGGAATACTTCACCGCTTATCGCATTGACCACATACTCGGTTTCTTCCGCATTTGGGAGATTCCCACACACTCCGTTCAAGGCATGCTCGGACAATTCGTTCCCGCCCTCCCCATGTCGGTTGCTGAAATTGAAGGATACGGTTTGCCCTTCCAGGCGGACCGCATGACGCAACCCTTCATTAACGATGCGCTCATTGATCAAACTTTTGGCGACCATGCGGCATACGTTCGCGAACATTTCTTGGAAGCCAAGGGGGATGACGTGTGGCAATTACACGAATGGTGTGACACGCAACGCAAGATTCAAGCACTAGTCCCCACAGATGGTTATGCTTTAGAGGCATGGAGCGACATGCAACGCGGACTTTATGCACTTACCAACAACGTGCTGTTTGTGCCCGACCGCAAGTGTGCTGAAAAGTTCCATCCCCGCATTTTAGGTCACATGGCTCCAGTCTATGCACAACTCAACTGGCAAGAACGCGAAGCCTTCAAGCGCCTGCATGACGACTACTTCTATCGCCGCCACAACGCCTTCTGGTATGGCGAAGCGATGAAGAAACTTCCCGCATTGCTTGCCGCCGCTCCGATGTTGGCGTGCGGTGAAGATTTAGGCATGGTGCCCGATTGTGTGCCCTGGGTGATGAACCAACTTCAGATTATGAGTCTTGAAATCCAGCGCATGCCCAAAAATCCTGCTCATGAGTTTGGACACGTCTGGGAATACCCTTACCGCGCGGTGAGCACCATTTCTACTCATGACATGTCAACACTCCGCGGATGGTGGGAGGAAGACGCCAACCAAACGCGTCGCTTCTTCCATACAGAACTCGGACATGGCGAGGATTGTCCCACGATAGCAACAGCTACACTTTGTTCGGAAGTGGTGCAACGCCATCTTGAAGCGCCCTCACTCTTAACCGTGTTGGCATGGCAAGATTGGCTCTCTATTGACGAAAATCTGCGCTATCCCAATCCGCACGCGGAACGCATCAATATCCCCGCAAATCCCCATCATTACTGGTGTTACCGCATGCACATCACGCTGGAGGATCTCATGGGGCAAACTGCATTTAACGAACGTTTAGCCAACCTCATCACCGCAGCTGGACGCGCATAAAGCAAGTCTTTAAGATCCAACAAAACCGTTAACGCCTAGGACTGTGGGGTTACCTTCACGTCTGCAACCCTTAAAGACCTTAGAGACTTTAGAAACTTTAAAGAAAAACTTCAACAGCATAAGGATATGAAAAAACTCACCTCAATCCTCACCCTTCTCACACTTTGCGTATGCACTGCTTTTGCCCAAGAAAAGATTCGTGTGGCATGCGTTGGCAACAGCGTTACTTATGGCATGGGAATTCCTGACCGTGCTGAAAAAGCGTATCCCAAGCAACTCCAAGGCATGTTGGGAGATGCCTATGAGGTTGAGAACTTCGGTCATTCGGGTTCTACGCTCCTTCGCAAGGGACATCGCCCCTACATGCAGGTTCCTGAATATCGCAAGGCGATAGACTTTAAGGCCGACCTCGTTGTGATTCACCTCGGATTAAACGATACCGACCCTCGCAATTGGCCCTGCCATCGCGATGAGTTTCATGCCGACTATTATGCCTTGATAGACTCTTTCAAGGTAGCAAATCCTGCCGCTAAAATCTGGATTTGTCGCATGACTCCAATCTCTCACAACCACCGTCGCTTCCAAAGCGGCACCCGTGATTGGCACGCACAAATCCAAGAGAGCATAGAGCAGGTGGCTAAGGCAAAGGGCGTTGGATTGATTGATTTCTTTGCGCCACTTCACGCTCGCTATGAACTATTCCCCGATGCCCTTCACCCCAATGCGGAAGGTGCTACCATCTTAGCAGAAGAAGTGTACAAACACATTACGGGCGATTTTGGCGGCGTAAAACTTCCGGCTTATTATTCGGACAACATGGTCATCCAGCGCGATGAACCTATTCGTATCGCGGGAACTGCAGACGTGAGCGAACGTGTTGACGTGAGTCTGAACGGCAAGAAGGGTAAGGCGTATGCTTCAGCCCAAGGCACTTGGGAAGTTACACTCCCTGCGATGCCAGCAGGTGGTCCCTATAAGTTGACGGTAAAGACCAAGAAACGCACCATAGAATTGAATGACGTATGGATGGGAGATGTGTGGATTTGCTCGGGGCAAAGCAATATGGAGTGGCGCCTCAAGAACTGCACGACAGGAAAGGAAGACTGCGAAGCGGCAGAGAATCAACCTTTGCTTCACCTCTACAACATGCGTGCCATTGCCGATACGTACGACCGTGAGTGGTCGGTGGAAATCTGCGAAAAGGTCAACCGTTTACAATATTTCCAACCCACAACTTGGGAACGCTGTTCGGCAACAGCAGCAGGCGATTTCTCAGCCATTGCCTACCATTTTGGTAAGACACTTGCTGATAGTCTTAACGTACATGTCGGACTTATTCTGAATGCCGTTGGAGGTTCAACCACGGAAAGTTGGATTGATCGTTGGACATTGGAATTTGATTTTCCTCAAGTGCTTTACAATTGGACAGAAGGAGACTTCGGACAGGATTGGGCGCGAGGCAGAGCAAAGCGCAACATTGCGGCAAGCAAGGTGCCCCTTCAACGTCATCCCTTCATGCCCCACTACCTTTTTGATGCAGGAATGTTACCTCTAAAGGGATTAAACCCCAAAGGTGTCATTTGGTATCAAGGCGAAAGCAACGCTCATAATGTAGAACTTCATGAAGCACTCTTCACACTGCTTGAAAAGAGTTGGCGCAATTACTTTAACGAACCTGAATTGCCTTTCTACTTCGTGCAACTCAGCAGTATCGCACCGCGTCAGACGTGGCCCCATTTCCGTGATAGCCAACGCCAACTTGCAGAAAACCTTCCTTACACTTGGATGGCAGTCAGTAGCGACCTCGGACACGAAACTGACGTGCACCCCCGCAACAAGCGCCCAGTGGGTCAACGTCTCGCCTTCCAAGCATTGCGCCATTCATTTGGCAGATCGCTCGTTGCTGAAGGTCCTAAATTCTTAAGTATGCAAGTGAAGGGTTCTGCCATTTTCGTTAATTTTGCAGAGGCAGAAGGATTGCAGACTGCTGATGGTAAGGAACTACGTGGATTTGAAGTGGCTGGCGAAGATGGTATTTTCTATCCCGCAACAACCGAAACCCTCGGCACTCAAATTAAGGTGACTGCCAAGGATGTGCAAAGTCCGGTGAGTGTACGCTACGCTTGGAAACCCTTCACAGACGCCAACCTCATTAACGCAGCAAGAATCCCTGCAAGCACCTTTAAGGCTGAAATCGCAAAACCTTAATGACGCCATAAACTTAGGAACGCTAACCTAAGAACATAACCATTTTATAACTTCTAAACTTCCATTATGAATCTCACCTCCTTTGCGCGCCCTGCACTTTTGCGCCGCGCCAAAAAGATAGACCGATACTTCACTCATGCCGAAGAAATTCAGCGTGCCGTTTTGGCGCGACTCATCAAGAATGCGGCGAAAACAGAATGGGGACAAAAATACGGATATGCAGACCTAAAGACCTATGAAGACTTTGCCGCAACCGTACCTCTTAATGACTATGAGACGCTCAAGGAACCCATTGACCGTATGAGACATGGGGAAAAGGACGTACTCTGTAAAGGCAAGGTGAAATGGTATGCTAAATCATCGGGAACGACCAACGACAAGAGTAAGTTCATCCCCGTGAGCAAAGCATATCTAAAAGACACGCACTACAAAGGTGGCGCAGATGTCGTGGCGCTTTACCTTCGCAACAACCCACAGAGTCGTATCTTTGACGGACGAGCATTGATTCTGGGAGGTAGTCATGCGCCCAATTATGACACCAAGAATTCGCTCGTAGGCGACCTTTCCGCCATTTTGATTGAAAATATCAGTCCTGCGGTAAACTTTTTCCGAATACCGAAGAAAGAAGTGGCTCTGCTTTCTGATTTCGAACAAAAGCGCGATTTAATTGCGGAATATGCCAAGGATAAAGACGTCACCAATATCTCTGGTGTGCCCTCATGGATGATGGCCGTTATTCACCGAGTGCTTGAGATTACGGGCAAGGAAACGTTGGACCAAGTGTGGCCCAACCTTGAAGCATTCTTCCATGGAGGGGTAGCATTCACTCCCTATCGTGAACAATACGAACGCTTAATTCCTAGTGCAAAAATGCATTATATGGAAACCTACAATGCTTCGGAAGGTTTCTTTGGCATACAAAATGATCCCGCAGACAAAGCCATGCTCTTGATGTTGGATTACGGTGTGTTCTATGAATTTATTCCACTCGAACATTTGGAAAATCCCGAAGGTCACATCGTTCCACTATGGAAAGTCGAGGCGGGTAAGAATTATGCCATTGTCATTTCTACTACGTGTGGTTTATGGCGTTATCAAATAGGCGACACCGTAAAGTTTACTTCGGCAAATCCTTACAAATTTATCATTTCGGGGCGCACAAAATGCTTCATCAATGCCTTTGGAGAGGAACTTATTGTGGACAATGCAGAAAAGGGACTCGACATGGCATGTAAAGCAACGGGCGCAGTGGTAAAAGAATATACCGCCGCTCCAGTATTCATGGACAACGATGGTAAATGCCGCCACCAATGGGTTATTGAATTTGACAAGCAACCCGAAGATATTGCCGCATTCGCCAGTCTGCTCGATAATGGTTTGCAAAGCATCAATTCTGATTACGAAGCGAAACGCTACAAAGACCTCACGTTGCAACCGCTCGAAATTGTCGTGGCACGTCCTAATTTATTCAACGACTGGTTAAAGAGCAAGGGCAAACTGGGTGGACAGAATAAGGTGCCACGCCTCTCTAACAACCGAGAAATCATCGAACAAATCCTCTCCTTACAGTGAAAAGAAAGTATTTATTCCTCCTTCTGACACTCCTTACGCTTACCTCCTGCGATCAGGATAAGGAACTCATGATCATGAAGGGTTCTATTAAAAACGTAAACCAGGTAG
This sequence comes from uncultured Prevotella sp., assembly GCA_937901345.1. GTDB lineage: Bacteria > Bacteroidota > Bacteroidia > Bacteroidales > Bacteroidaceae > Alloprevotella. The sequence continues at coordinate 11,558 of CALCHM010000052.1, forward strand.
ATCTTTACGTTTTTGCAGAAGGGGTGCACAATCCTCGCATAGACACCATCCGAGTGCGTGGTGGCGAATTTACTTACGAGCGCAAAGTGTCCCAAACTGAAATCTTGACGTTGTTATTCCCCAACTTTTCCGAAATACAACTCGTTGCCGAACCCGGTACGAATCTTGAACTCCGAGCTGACGCTTCTAACCTTTCGGAAATCATCGTCAAAGGCACGAAAGAGAATGAATTGCTCACAGAATTCAGTCATGCCACCAACGGAAAGAAAGAAAGCGAGAAGCGACTCGCTGCACAGCAATTTATCTATGACAATGTTGCCACACAGGCGGCGGTTGCTGTCTTCCGCGAACAGTTTGTGAAAACACTTAACCCCATTCTCTCGGAGGCACAGCCATTACTTGACACACTCTCAGCGGCACAACCTAACAACGAACTGCTTCATAGCATGTTGACCCGCTTTCTGCCACAATTATCAAGTTCAGTAGGGCAAAATTTACCTACGTTTGAAGAAGTAAGTCTCACGGGCGACACGCTAACGAACAAACAGTTTGAAGGTAAACCCTTAGCCATTGCCATTTGGTCCAGTTGGGTGCGCGATGTTCGCAAACACTTGCGCAATCTCGATCACCTGCAGAAAACCTATGGCGAAGACATCAACTTCTTGCTCATCTCGCTTGATGCATCACGAATAGATTGCGAACGCTATCTCAAGTATGACACCGTACACGCTCCCATCATTTGCGACCAACAGGCCATGCAATCGCCCTTAGTGTCGACGTTCGGAGTACGTCAAATGCCAGAATTCATCCTTGTTGATAAAAAGGGGATTATTACCAAACGCGACGTACTTCCCAAAGATTGGGAAACTGCTATTAAGGAATTGCTGAAATAGCGATTCCTTTTTTTGCTCATAGAAACTATCATCATTATCCAGGACGTCTAGAATATCTAGTTCATCTTCCCCCTAGTAAAACCTTTTCCCGCCATGCTCGTAAAAACCCACTCAGCCACCGTCAACGGACTCACAGCACTTTCTGTTGTTGTAGAGATTCACACCACTAAGTCAGCGCAAACCAACTTCATCATGGTAGGTTTGCCCGACAATGCCGTACGTGAGAGTCGGTCGCGCGTCACAGCAGCATTGCAGAACTCTAAAATATACCTCCGCGAACCACAAACCACCACGGTAAACCTTGCCCCCGCTGATGTGCGCAAGGAGGGCACTGGATTTGACCTGCCCGTTGCCATCGGGATGGTTGCTGCTGGGAGTATCATCCCCACCGATATGCTCGATCGCTATATGCTTGTTGGCGAACTCGGACTGGATGGTTCCATTCGCCCAATAAAGGGAGCGTTACCCATTGCGATCAAAGCACGCGCAGAGGGTTTTGAAGGATTGATTGTGCCCGAAGAAAATGTGCGAGAGGCCGCTGTTGTAAACCAACTTAAGGTCTTTGGTGCAACGCACCTCACTCAAGTCATTTCCTTCTTGAGCGGCGAACCAACCCTTGAGCAAACCATCGTCAATACACGTGAAGAATTCTTCCAAGCACAAGCGGATTGCCCCTACGACTTTAGCGAAGTAAAGGGACAAGAAAACGTGAAACGCGCCTTTGAGGTAGCAGCCGCAGGCGGACATAACTTGATGCTCATCGGTGCACCTGGATGTGGAAAGAGCATGATGGCCAAACGCATGCCTTCCATTCTTCCACGCCTCACACTTGCCGAGAGTTTGGAAACCACACAAATCCATTCTATCGCCGGATGCCTCGCCTCAGGCACGTCGTTAATCACACGTCGTCCCTTCCGTGCACCCCACCACACCGTTTCGGACGTGGCTCTTATCGGAGGCGGTGTAAATTTTCAACCAGGTGAGATAAGTCTTGCCCATAATGGTGTGCTTTTCATGGACGAGTTGCCCGAATTCTCAAAAGTGGTACTCGAAACCCTACGTCAACCGCTTGAAGACCGTGTTATCAACATCTCGCGTGCCAAATATCGCGCCACCCTCCCCTGTTCCTTCATGCTTGTGGCAGCAATGAATCCGTGCCCCTGCGGTTACTATAACCATCCTACTCGACGTTGTGACTGCACCCCAGGACAGGTGCAGCGCTATAAGAATAAGATTAGCGGTCCGCTACTCGACCGTCTAGACATGCACGTGGAGGTGGTGCCCGTTTCGCTTGACGAACTTACAAAAGCACCAGCAGGAGAGAACAGTGCGCAAATCCGTGAGCGCGTAGAAAAGGCGCGTGCCATTCAGGCCGAACGCTTTAAGGACTGCAAGGGGGTACACTGTAACGCACAAATGACCGATGCGCAGATTCAAACGTACGCAACTCCCGATGCTGCAGGTGAAAACCTCTTACGCCTAGCCATCCGTAAGCACGACCTTTCTGCCCGTGCCTACAACCGCATTCTCAAAGTAGCACGCACCATTGCCGACCTCGAAGGCGTATCTCAGATCCAAAGTCACCACATAGCCGAAGCCGTGGGTTACAGAAGTCTGGAGCGTGCTAGTTGGGGAGAATAAGCAGAAACTTCTATCTCTACACGAAAAACCACTCTTTTCCGCACCATTATTTACCTCACATGACCCGCATACTTCTTCTTTCCGACACACACGCTACATGGGACGAGCGCTTTGAAAAATACGCTGCTGAATGCGATGAAATTTGGCACGCGGGAGATATCGGTTCGCTTGAAGTGGCCGACCGATTAGCGGCACTGAAACCTCTCAGAGCGGTGTATGGCAATATTGACGGACAGGATTTGCGACGCTGTTTCCCTGAAGTGCTGCGCTTCCGTTGCGAAGCTGTTGAAGTGGTGATGAAACACATTGGTGGCTATCCTGGGAAGTACGACCGCAGCATTGCCAACGAACTCTTTCGCAATCCGCCCGACCTCTTCGTGACTGGGCATTCACACATTCTGAAGGTCATGCGCGACCCTGCGCTCCAACTGCTTCACATCAATCCCGGAGCGGCAGGAACCTATGGGTGGTATCCCGTAAGAACGCTTATACGGTTTACGATTGACGGAGACATGTGTCGCGATCTAGAGGTTATAGAACTCGGGAGTTAAAGAACCAACCCAACAGAGATAGCTTACCCTAGACTACATCCATCTCAATAATGATCTACTGAATGACAATCATACGCATCATAATGCTGCTATCAGTCGTTCTAACTGGTGTTATACTTTATTTAGGCGCACATGATGGTGATACATGGTGGTTGAAATGCCCTTTATTGCAACTGACGGGGTGGCAATGCCCCCTTTGCGGTTTGCAGCGCGCTATTCATGCCTTTCTGCATGGAAACTTCGCGCAAGCATGGCACTACAATCACGCTTTATGGTTTTTACTTCCCTATGCAGCCGTGATACTACTCGGATCGGTATCCACCCGCATTTCCCGCTCACGCATTTATGCCCTATGCTTATCCGCTAAGACTCTGACGCTTGTCATGCTACTACTCATCATTTGGGGCGTCTGCAGAAATTGCTGCTGAAGAAGGAACAAAGGGTAGTAAGATGTACTCCGATTCAAGTCAGTTTACTCCATACACACTGAGTAGCGCCAATTTCATATGGATTTCACCCCTATATAAACCTGCATAGCACGAAACGCATCACAAATCTGTCTATGCACTCCGCATAGCGCCATCCGATTTACAGATATGTCCGTGCAAACTTGCACAGCGCCATCTGACTTCAAAATCTGTCTATGCACCCCGCATAGCGCCATCCGACGTCAAAATCAGTCCGTGCAGAGTTGCGAGGCGCCACATGATTTCAAAATCTGTCTACGCAGGATATCAGTAATGTTTACTGAACAACAATAATAAGTAATGAGGATGTGCCGAAGTAATTTTGGCACATCCTCATTATTTTCATAAGTGGAGTATCGCAGCAATCATCGTGCTCCAATGTTGCCCATCTCATCAACGGTGCTTCTTACGCTTCAGATGCACCGCAACAGCGTTGTGGTCAGAGCGATCGGGGCGATTTATAATGCGCCCCGAAAAGGGTTCCCAATGGGGAGTGCTGTAAAGGATATGGTCGATGCGCACTACCATAGCATTGCGATTAAACGTGCGTCCGATGCCGTTACCCGTCTCTACGAAAGCATCAGCAAGGTCACCAGCATTAGCGATTGTGCGATAGGTGTATGACACTGGGGTATCGTTAAAATCACCACATACGATGATGTTACGGTGGGAGTTGTCGGCAATAAACTGAGCAACAGTGTCGGCCTGACGGGCACGAGGCACAGAGGCACGTGCTATTTTGCGTGCAACGTGTGAAAGTCCCCTTACATCATACGTGTCGTCATTATCGTTGTCACGCAGTTGCGACACATTGTCTTGAAAGAGAGTGCGATCGTTAGTGGATAGTTGCATGGACTTTAAGTGAGCAACAACAAAATAAAGCGTATCAAGCGCTGAAAGTTTTATTTTGAAGACCACAGCACCATTGCCACCCGTTTGACAAAGGGTTTCCTTGTCCACAATAGGATATTTAGAGAAACACCCAATGTGAGAACCGCCAAGATTTACGGACGACGTGTGATAATTATTGCGACGAAGGACTGGGCGAACGTGTTTGTCGTACTGATTTCCGCCAAATCCCTCTTGGTATCCCACCACGTCGGGTTGTTCCTTTATAACTTCCAGGATGAGTCGGTTATCGCCTTTCTCCGTGTTCTTGCTTTTACCTGTCCAGAGTCCAAATCCCGACGTGTTATAAGTCATAACTTTCAGGCAGTCCTTGGGGGCAGGAGATGGTAGGTTGATGGGGAAATAACTGTTGATGGATTCGTAGCAAAGTAAAAGTCCTAACAACGGAATCCACGAGCGTCGCCAACAGACGAGCAAACTGATGACAAACATGAGCAGCGTTCCTGCTAAGAATACGGGAAAGGCAAGTCCCATAATGCTGAGCAAACGGAGATGTTCGGGAGAGATGTAGGTGCTTGCTACAGCAATGAGCAACAACAAAACGGTTGCCAACGAAAATCCGGTGACGGTGTTGGCAACAAAGGCGTAAAGGCGTGAGCGCTTCTTCCCCTTGGTGATGGGTTTCTTTGCGGATGCCTTAGGTGTTGTGGGTTTGTTTCGCATTTTCTTAACCATGGATTGTATTGCGGCATGCAGTAGGTTGCTCCAGTGTGGTTATCTGTGGTTTATTCATTTACGCGTAGAAGCATCGAAAAGGAAATTCTTCTCCTCCGTTGTAAGACTCTCATAGCCTGACTTTTTAATCTTATCCAAAAGTTCGTCTATGCGTCGACGCTTTTCTTCCATGTCGGCCGCATGCGTAGGTTGCTGCGTTTGTTGCGTCTGCTCATACGCGCCTCCTGGGTTTACGGTCATCTTGGGGTTCTTGTTATAGGGCGATTTCTTTGAAGCAGTAAAGTGTTGCTTCAAGCGCTCCCACCAAGAATAGGGATTGTTGCGACGCGTCCAACGAAGCAGCAAGATGAAACCGAAAAGCATACCGCCAAGGTGAGCAAAGTGAGCCACATTGTCGTTTACGGAGAATGAAGAGTAAAGTTCAAGCGCTGCATAACCGATGACGAAATACTTTGCCTTCATGGGGATAGGCGGTATCAGCAACATGATGCGCTGGTTGGGATAAATAAATCCGAATGCCAGCAAAATGCCATAAACAGCGCCAGAGGCTCCTACTGTGCGCCAATAGTTTAGGAATTCTCCCATGGGATAAATCCCTTCAGGAGTGCGCACACGATCAAACTCGGCAAATCCCTCAATATAGTATTCACCATATTGGAAAATCTCTTGGCACAATCCGGCTCCAACACCGCAAACGAGATAGTAAATCAAAAAATGCTTCATGCCAAGCGTTGACTCAATGAGGCGACCAAACATCCACAAGGCAAACATATTGAAGAACAAGTGCGAAAGATTCGCATGCAAAAACATATACGTGAAAAGCTGGTGGACCTGGAAATTGTCGGCAAGAAAGAAGTGGAGCCCAAAAGTGGCAACCAAATCAACCTTTGCCAACTCCTGCAAGACGAATATAACGACATTGCTGATGAGCAACCACTTGGTTACGGGAGGAAAATTATTCATTAGTGAGTTGTTTTTTTAGAGTACAGAGTACAGGAAACAGAGTTCTCTAGGTGATAAGGATTAAGGTTATGAGGTTTTCGGATAACAGACCGCATGACCTGATTTCCTCAAACCTCATAACCTCAAAACTTCTGATTATTTATTCAAACGCCAAGTGGCACCATCCTTGGTATCCTTAACCTCAAATCCGAGCGCTGCAAGTTCGTTTCTTACCTTGTCGGAAGTAGCCCAATCCTTATTGGCCTTTGCTGCAGCACGGATTTCAAGGAGCAAGTCAATAGCCTTTCCGAAGGCTGCTTCACGTTCTGCATTGCCATCGGCTTCAGAAGCGAGCCCGAGAATGTCGAAGGCAAAGGTATGGAATAGTGTGCGGAGCGCATCTAACGCGTCGCTTGCAATGGTTTGCTTCTTGTCAACAATCTGATTGATAACACGGCATGCATCAAAGAGATGACTGATTAAGATGGGAGAATTCAAGTCATCATTAAGCGCTGCGTAACACTTTTCTTGAAGGTCGTTCACGAAGTCCATCTTCACGGTGCCATCCTTGCTACCCTCAATACGGTCGAGTTCCTTAATGGCTTGAAGCAAGCGGTCGAGTCCCTTCTTAGCGGCTTGGAGCGCTTCGTTCGAGAAGTCCACCGTTGAGCGATAATGTGCCTGAAGAATGAAGAAGCGGATGGTCATCGGAGTGTAGGCTTGTTCAAGAAGGGGATGGTTGCCTGTAAAGAACTCGTCAAGGGTGATGAAGTTGTTATATGACTTACCCATCTTCTTACCCGCAATGGTAATCATATTGTTATGCATCCAATAGTTTACCATGGGTTTGCCTTGCGACGCTACAGCCTGTGCGATTTCACATTCATGGTGGGGGAACACGAGGTCCATACCTCCGCCGTGGATATCGAACTGTTCGCCTAAGTATTTGCGACCCATTGCCGTACATTCGCAGTGCCAACCGGGGAAACCGTCACCCCAGGGCGAGGGCCAGCGCATGATGTGCTCGGGTTGTGCCTTCTTCCAAAGTGCGAAGTCCACTTGGTTACGCTTTTCACCTACGCCGTCGAGTTCGCGTGAGGCATCTTTTACGTCATCCAAGTTACGACCAGAGAGTATGCCGTAACCATGTTTCTCGTTGTACTTTACCACGTCAAAATACACCGAACCGTTGCTTTCGTAAGCAAAACCGTTGTCAAGAATCTGCTGCACGAGTTGCTCTTGTTCGATAATGTGTCCCGTAGCATGGGGTTCGATGCTGGGACGAAGCACACCGAGTTTTGCCATTGCCTCATTGAAGCGGTTGGTATAGTGTTGCGCCACTTCCATAGGTTCGAGTTGCTCAAGGCGTGCCTTCTTTGCAATCTTGTCTTCGCCCTCATCGGCATCGTGTTCGAGATGGCCCACGTCGGTAATGTTACGCACGTAGCGCACCTTGTAACCCTGATGCTTCAAGTAACGGAAAAGGAGGTCGAAAGTAATTGCGGGACGCGCATGTCCGAGGTGTGCGTCACCATATACCGTAGGTCCGCAAACATACATGCCTACGTGACCAGGATTGATAGGTTTAAATTCTTCTTTCTTACGAGTAAGTGTATTGTAAATTGTCAACATAGCTGTTATGAGTGTTAGAGTTTATAGTGGAAAAGATGGAAGCGTACTTCCTAATCTTCAAAGTTTTCTAAATCAAGATGGTTGAACACATAGGAGGGTTCAAATCCGCGGGCAATAAGACTTCGTGCCAACTTCTGTCGCACCTCGTAGTCGGTCTCACCCTTGATGCTGCGCCTTTTTGCTTGCAATACTTTCTGAAAAACCTCGGCATACTGCTCCTCCATAATGCAGGTCATTGCCTCGTTGATGTAGGCGGGACAGATGCCCTTGACACGCAACTGCTGCTTTACCTTGACACGTCCCCATCCGTTATAAAGAATCTTGTCGTGCACAAAAGCGCGAGCATATCTGCCCTCGTTGATATAACCTTCGTCAATGAGGCGGTCAATCAGCACTTCGGCTTCTTCGGTTGAGGCGCCCTTTTTGCGCAATTTCTCAGCAATATCCACACAGCAGTATTCGCGGCGTGCACAGAGCGCAGTCATAGATTGATAAAGCGCTTCCATGCCGTTAAGGTTTGCGAACGAAGAACCACAAATGATGTCCGATGGTTGAAACCGCACCATAATGTTTCCACATGATTCGGAAGCGCTCAAGAAGCGATTTCTTATGATTCTTAGTGGTCATACCCTCGTTCAGATAGTCACTGATGACACACTTCGCATTGTGTGTAGCTAACTGCCTCCTTGCTGCCTCCTTTAAGATGCGGATACACCAATCAAAATCGGCAGAGAAGCGATACTTCATATCGTACTTAACCGTGCGGAAGAGTTGCTTGTGGGCAAAGAATGCTTGATGACACACGAGCATGCCGTGCTTAAACGTTTTCCAAGTGAGACACGCGGGCGGAGAAAGACGACGCGGACCGATATAATGCTCATCAGCATCCACCAAGTCTGTATGCCCAAAGATTACAGCTGGGCGTTCCTCCTTGATTTGCGAGGCGAGTTCACTCAAAAGGGTTGTGCTATGGAGTTTGTCACCTGCATTGAGAAACAGGATATAGTCTCCCGTAGCCATCTGTAGCGCCTTATTCATGGCATCATAAAGTCCCTCGTCTGGTTCAGAGATGCAGTTAATCTCATGAGGCACTGGTGCAATGCTGTTACGCTCTTGGTAATGATGAATATGCTCAAGCGTATTGTCACGTGAATTACCGTCAACAATCAGATGTTCTACATAAGGGTAATCCTGTTCTTCAACGCTCTTAATGGTACGCTCAATAAGCGCAGTGGCGTTAAATGTTACCGTAGCTATGGTAAATTTAAGCGGTTCCGTCGTGCTCGACGGAGGGTTGTCTGTTTGCATTTTTTATTGTTAAGTTATTTGTTGTCTGAGGTATAATTGAGGAAACGCTCAGCGATGACGTTTTCTGCATAGGAGGTTACCGCTGTTTGGCGTGCATCGGTTGCATACGTTTCATAGCCATCCGAGAATACCGTTTCCAAAATGCCATCCGCAAAATCAGCAGCATCGAGATAGCGCGAGAGATAACCGTTGCGGCGATGAGCAATCATTTGAGGCAAACCGCCCACGCGGAAACCTACACAGGGAGTGCCACAGGCCATCGCCTCAGCAATGGTGTTGGGAAGATTATCTTGCAATGTCGGCATCACTAAGAGGTCGGCTGCTTGATAACAGAGAAGCATCTTTTCTGCATCGGTAACATACCCCTGTGGGAAACATTCGCAGGGAATTCCCACCGTTGCCGCATCGGCCTCTCTGCCAACAATGATCAATCCCATTTGAGCGATAAAATCGGCATTGCGTTCCTGAATGATGGTCAGCGCATCGCCCAAGTAGTAGATGCCCTTGTTACGGTCGGTAGCCCGATATGCTACAAATAGCAGCAATTTCTTATTGAGTGGCAAACCGAGTTTCTTGCGGGCCTCCGTCTTATCTCCCGGTGTGTAAAAGGTGGTATCAATAGGGTTGGGAATACTTTCAACCGTAAAATTCTTGAATAAGGGTGCCTTTCGCGCCAAATCGGCCAACCAATTGGAGCATGCCACGATACGCACATCGCCCAATCTATAGACCTTTTGTTTCTTTTTAAAGGTGCGGTGAGAGAGGTCGCTCTTATTACCACCATTAACCAGCAGTTGGCAGTTGCCACATTCCTTCTTCCATCCCTCACATTGGCGAGCATGATGGCAGATTCCCGTGAAGGGCCACATATCATGAAGCGTCCACCACACTTGTTTGCCACTCTTCAGAATCTTACCGATATCATCTAGCGAGAGCATTCCTTGATTCACCCAGTGTAGGTGAATAACGTCGGCCCACTCAAAGATGGGGAGTCGCGTAATATCGGTGCCATGAGCAGCATGATCTACTTCGAAGAGGCGATGCTTCTTGAAGTTGTTTTCAAGAAATATTTCTGCGCGCTCGGCAACAAATTTTGCCTTCAACAGGAAAGAAGGAGGCAGCGCAACCACCCGAGGATCATCAGCATCCTTGTCCCGAACGAGCATCTTGACTTCAGCGCCGTTTTTCTCCAAAGCATCCATCAAGCGGCGGGCAGCAATAGCGGCACCGCCCGTTGCGGAAGAGGTATTGACGAGAAGAATCTTCATGTGTGTGTTAGATTGGATAAATGAAGTAATGCCTATTGCTGCTTCACGCTACGCCACACGAGGTAACTACCAAGCAGAATGAAGGGTATGCTGAGCAACTGCCCCTGATTGACGCCAATCATGTCCTGCATTTGGAGTTCCCAGGGTTCTTGCACTTCCTTACAAAACTCGATAAAAAAGCGGCAGGCGAAGATGCAAAGTATGGCTGTACCGAAGAAGTAACCCGAACCGACGCGTTGCGGTGACTTCTTGTAGAGCAAAAGCAGGAGGGGGAACAAGAGGAAGTAGGCAATCGCTTCGTAGAGTTGTCCAGGGTGGCGCGCAAAGTCTTCTCCGTTGGCAGCAAAGACAAATCCCCAATCACTTCCCGTTGCCTTACCCACAATCTCGGAGTTCATCAAGTTTCCGAGGCGTATGCATCCCGCCGTGAGAGGTGTAGCGATAGATATGTTGTCGAGGGCATGCATAAACTTCACCTTCGTCTTGCGGGCATAGAGCATGAGCGCCACGATAATGCCTATAGTGCCCCCGTGAGAGGCCAATCCGGCATAACCAATAAACTTCGTACTTCCGTCGGGCATCGTGCGGAAAGGCAAAACCATTTCCATAAGATGCGAAAGGTAATATCCGGGTTCGTAGAGCAAACAATGCCCTAAGCGTGCCCCAATCAAGATGCCGAAGAAGCAGTAAAGGAAGAGCGGATCAAACTGCTCTTGCGTCAACTTCTGATGGCGGTAAAGTTTATATACTACGAAATATGCCAACGCCAAACCGATGGCCCAACAAAGGGAGTACCAACGCACGGCGATGGGACCTAATTCGAATGCTATTTCTGAGGGAGACCAAGTTATCATAAAGGAGAAAGGAGAAAGACCTTGCGGAACTTATCTTCTTGGTAATGTAGGTTTATACTTTTGTTTATTGAAAGGATTTTTGAAAATTAACTCTTGCGGGATGGATAAAGGGAGGAAAAGTGAAAGAGTTGCGTTGCGCCAGCCTCTTTTTCCTTTAATCCCGCTTTGCGGTATTTACATCCTTATTCGCTGTGCTCATCAAGTTTCGCAAGTCGCACCTCGGCAATTCAAGCAAACTTGATTGCACTCGGTTTGGTGTCGGTTCTCCTTTCATCAAAATGCCAACTCTTCTTTCGAGACAAACAGCAGCACATCGCCCACCAGGAGTTCCAACTGACCGTTGGGCACAATGTATTCGTCACCGCGCTTAATCATAATCACGAGCGTTGACGCGGGAAGATGCATGTCCATAAGGCGATTGCCATTTTTTATCATGCTCTCCGTCACGACGTAGTCTGAAAGTTGGGCATCAAGTTCTTCGGGCAATTCCACCCCAAACTCGTTGCCTTCTTTTTCTATGGGGAGGTCTAGGTTGAATCTTTTGGCAACCCAGGAAATGCTCATGCCCTGCATCAAGAGCGAGAGGAGGGTAATAAAGAACACGATGTTAAACAACGTCTGCGCTCCCGGAATATCCGCCAAAATGGGATAGGTTGCAAAGATAATGGGGACGGCACCACGCAACCCCACCCAGGAAATAAAAAGGCGTGCTTTCAAGGGAAGTCCGCGGAAGGGTGCCAAGCAAAGGAACACAGTGAGCGGGCGCGCCACAAACATCATGAACAACCCGATGCACAGCGCAACCAGCGCCACATCTACAATCTCTAGGGGATTTACCAGAAGGCCTAACGAAAGGAACATCACAATCTGCGCCAACCAGGTCAGACCATCCATAAACGTATTCATCTCCTTGCGGTTGGCCAATTTTTCATTACCCAAAACCAACCCTGAGATATAAACAGCCAAATAACTGTTACCATGGAGCAGTTCCGTAAGCGTGAAAGAGATAAACACCAACGAGAGCAGCAATACCGAGTACATGGATTGTGTACTGAGATTGATGCGGTTGATGAGCCATGCACTACCCTTACCTACTGCATAACCGACAAAAGTACCTGCGGCAAACTGCACAACGAGATCGCGAAAGATGCTACCCAAACTCCAGTCTCCAGCAGTGCCTATGATTTGAATCAGCACAATCACCAAGAGGTAGGCCATCGGGTCATTAGAACCGCTCTCCAATTCCAACATGGGTTTCAAATTGTGCTTCAACTGCATCTGTTGCGAGCGGAGCAGGTTGAACACCGAAGCCGAGTCTGTTGACGACATCGTTGCGGCGAGCAACAGCGCTGTAAGGAACGACAACTCTACCCCCATTGGCGTAAATGTTGTCAGCGCCCAAGCAAAGACACCCGTAAAGAATGTTGTGAGCAACACACCAAAGGTTGAAAGTATCAAACCCTCACGCATAATGGGGCGGATATCGCTTATCTTCGTATCCATACCGCCAGTGAATAAGATAACACTCAACGCAAGCATTCCTATAAATTGCGCTGTTGAGGCATCGTGAAACTGAAGACCGAGACCGTCACTTCCGAATAACATACCAACCACCAAGAACAGCAAAAGTGTGGGAACACCAAAACGATAGCTCGTTTTGCTCAAAAGAATGCTCACAAAGATGAGTATCGAACCGAGCAAGAGTATGTTTTCTGCAGTCAAGGTTAAGTACATAATATACGGTTGAGTTAGTTCGTTAGGGTATTGCAATGACAAAGATTGCCCAAAATTACAATTTTATCATCAAACGAGCGCGGTTTTGATTTGAAAAACCTAAAATCCATCACGATTCCAGCAACTAAGAAGTCCACCGACAATGTTTTGAAAGACAAGAACGACAAATTCAAGATAACAGCGTGCACCTCAAACGCCCCAAGGCCGCGCAAGTAACTCATCGATTATCACCTAAAATTCCAATTGGCGTCTCACGTGACAGGTATGAACGCACGGTGCGTGCATCCGTAATCACAGTGAATATTCAATGGGAAATAACAATAGACTAAGAACGCACTGCGTACGTACTAACCCCGTGTTATGCAGCATGGCGAAAGGATTCCCCAACCCATCCCCGAAACAGCAAATGAATCCCCGCCCAAACCTTGACTGTTTCAGCAATTTCCGTAATTTTGCAAACGTGTGGTGACGCTTTTACACCCGCACAACTTTAGCAACGCAAAAACACAATTGTTCGCAATGACTCGTAACGCATTGAATAGTTCACTTTTATCCACCCTTGAAAATTGCAACAGCGAGGAGGTAAATAGTTGTATCCTTCATGAAACGTGCTCCGCACCAGCGAGTGACTGATGGTTCTGCCGTCAGCGCCCACTGGTGCGGGGCACGTTTTTTGCGTTTCTCGGTTACTCTCGCTACGTTTTGACAAGGGCATAGGCATCACGCGTCGTGAAAATGGCCATATTCTCATTTCCGAGGCCTACCCTTTTAGCGAAAATGGTCGTATTCTGACCGACCTAGGCCTAGGAAATCGGGAAAATGGTCATATTTTCACTTCCTAGGCCTCGGAAACAGGGAAAATCTCCATATTTTGCCGACCTAGGCCTAGGAAACCGAAAATACGGTCATATTCCGCAAACCTAGGCCTCGGAAATCGAGAATATGTGCATATTTTGAATTTCCTAGGCCTAGGTTGTCCAAAATACCGTCATATTCTACCGTCCTAGGCCTCGCTCGCCTTGAAAATGGCCGTATTCTCTCCGCCCGAGGCCTCGCCCGACGTGAAAATGGCCGTATTCACATAAATCTATTTACTAATCCCCAAAAATCTTACGATTATGGCAGCACAAATCCCCACACTACCATTGTCAACGCTCACATTAGGTGCGCATTGCAATTTCCACACTCAAGTGGTATCCCTCGGTGAAGCAATGGATCCCCGAATCCCATGCATTCATTGGGAGATAATATAGCAGTAAGTCCAAAAGTCTTCACAGACCCCCTCCCCGCAAGCGGGACTCCCCCTAACTTAGGTGGAGATTTTGAGATACTTCCTCCGCGCATAATTCCAATTGAAAAAACAAACGAATAGAACTATATAAAAATCCTCCCCGAAGTTAGGGGAGGTGCCCGCAGGGCGGAGGGGTCTGTAGTTATGGAAAAACAACTAAATGTCTCCAACATCCTAAAAAAATCAACCATGATTTTAAGGACGCACTCTAAGTTTGCAGAGTAATGCGACGCAGTCGCATCAAGAAAAAAAG
>CALCHM010000053.1 GCA_937901345.1 uncultured Prevotella sp.
AAGACCGAGTCCGCCTATCGCATGGACGAGATCGCTGACACCATGACCGAGTCCAACGGCAATGTGGTGATCACCAGCACCAACGGCAAGACCGTTACCGTTACGCTTGCTACTCCCGCTACACCGCTGATGGCTTTTTCTGCATTGCCCTTGCAGTGGTTGCACTTCAACCCCTTGATGTGTAGCACGAGCATTTCGCTTTGTGGTGTGTTACAGGTGCAGGTTGTTGGTTGTGAGTGGCAACTACAGGAGTTCCCGCAACAAGTGCTTTTTTGCGACATGTAACGTTTGATGAGTGCGTTACAAAGTAGTAGCAGAAGCAAGATGGCGCACACGAGGTTGAAACTAGAAACCCCGCAAGCACTGCACGTGTGTATCTCATTCAGTGGAGCGGTAAACCAACTGCTGGGTAATAAGTAATCCATACCCAGTCCGAATATCACTGCGCCCATGACGATAGAAAGTAAGTAGAGCAGCAATGCGCGACGTCCCATAACCTTATTGATGACCAATAGGGATGCTACGTTTACTGCAGGACCAGCCATCAGCAACACAAGAGCAGTCCCTGGTGACAGACCTTTCAGCATAAGGGTGATGGCAATGGGAATCGAACCTGTAGCGCAAAGGTACATTGGTATGGCACATACCAACACCAACAACATGCTGAGCAGGGGAGTATCAGCAAAGAGCGCAAAAAATGAGTTCGGCACGAAAACGGTGATGAGTCCTGCAATGATTAATCCCATGACCAACCATTTGCCGATGTCTTGCATCATTTCAACGAAAGCATAATGAAAGGCGCTGCGCAGGCGTTGCATGAATGTTGGTGAGGTGGGGTTGGCACTAGGCGTTGGGGTTGATGCTGTTGCTGTGGACGTCAAGTCAGACGTTTCCAACATATTGACCAGTCCACCACCCATTAGTGCTGTAATGAGCGCAACGAAGGGGCGCAGCAACGCAAATGGAAGTCCCATGAGCGAATAAGTGGCAATGATGGAGTCGATTCCCGTTTGAGGTGTGGCAATGAGAAACGACACCGTGGCGCCTTTACTCGCACCTTCTTTATGCAAGGACATGGCGGTAGGAATAACACCACATGAACATAGCGGTAGTGGTATGCCTAACAGTGCTGCATTAAATACACTGCGAAACGAGGCACCACCGAGATAACGATGGTAGAGGGTGGGAGGGATAAAGGCATGCATCAATCCTGCGAGGAAGAAACCTAGTAGCAGGTAAGGTGCCATACTGGTGATGAGGGTAAATACTTCTTGCATTTAAAGAACTATTAAGAGATTTCAGAAAAGCGAGACGACCTGCGACCCTTTCTGCATGTGAAGGTCTCGCATGAATTTTCGGCAAAGTTCGTAAAATTCCAGCGAATTGCCTATTTGCAACCCTTGAATTCCTACCCATTTCAGGCACTTTCCCACTATTTATGTAGTGAGTAGAGAGACCATGCGGTGCGAATACTGATTACCCGCTGATTTTTTCTGTCAACGTAATTTCACAGATGAAACAGTTGCCCTGCGGAGTGCAAAAATAGATGTTCTGAAGTTCTGAAGTTCTGATGAAACAGTTTCCCTGCGGATTTTCCACTTGACAGGTACGGACGTACCTGCCAATCATAAATTCCACCTGTCTAAAAACAGTGTAATCCGTGTAATCACGTTGATAAAAATCTTCGCGCCCTTTGCGCCTTCGCGTGAGGTAATCTCTCCACGTATCACAGATATCACGAGGAATTTTATTCGTGTGATCCGTGTGATTAGTGTTCAAAAAAAGAAAAACAAATGTATTGTGTTCATACGCGAATCTCGCAATAAACTTTCAAAAAGTAATCACTTTATTTTTGTTGTCTGAACACAAATTGCACAGATCGCACGAATATTATTTGTGAGATTCATAGATTTGCGTGAGGTACTTTCTCTATGTATCACAAGTATCACGAGGTATTTTATTCGCAATTTGTTGTCTAATCCTATCCGAACCGTGGTAGAAGGATGGCAGGGGATACACTACAAATAAAGGGGAGTGTCAAACTTTTGATTTTTGACACTCCCCCTTGGTATTGGGTGATTCCTGAGTTACTCGCGTCAGGCTTAGAAAATTATCTTTTTGCCATCAACGATATATACGCCCTTGTTGCCCTTTTGCACTTGACGACCAGAGAGGTCGTAGATCTTCGCGTCGGTGTTAAGCGTGGGGATTTCGGTGATGCCTGAAGGGTCTTCATTTTGTGGGGTTGTGTATTTCCCCTTGGTGATGGCTTCGATGGTGAGCGGTGTGTAAATCATGCAGTAACCCTTGGCTTGGTCATCTCCGAAGCAGGGTGCCTCTTCAAAGAAGAAGGCAATTTTGCCATCGTCTTGCAAGGTCATTGCGCTGTAGGCACTTTGCTGGGTGCTCACCTGCAATCCTTCCGTCCAATTTTCTGCAATAGTAGCAGCTGTGTAGTTGGTAGCAGCCTTCACTTCCTTATACCAAATGGTGACATCGCGACGGTCGTAGAGTCCGCTTCCGCCCTTGGGTTGTGATTGCAACAAGAGTTTCACGGTCTTGCCATTCTTATTTACAGCATCGACAATGTAAGGTTCGCCATTACAAGTGTTGCTACCTCCGTTGCCGCATCCGTTCACATTGCTGTCCCACGTACCCTTGTTGGTGTTTTTATTGGTATATGTGAACACGTTAAACTGACGTCCACCGCCGCGACGGATACTCAGTAGAATTTGTCCTCTAGGAAGGATTTCTACCTTAGGTTCATCCTGATTGGCAACAGGATCTTGACTGCCTCCAAGGATGTTCCATGTAAGTCCAAGGTCGTCGGTGTAAATCACGTAGTTGCCAGTTCCTGACGCTTTCTTTAACAACAAGGCGCCATAGATACGAGGTTTTCCCGTTCCGTTAAAGTTCTCATCCACCGCCAAGCGTCCGCTTCCGAAGAAGGCCGTGTAACCATTTTTGATGGTAGCATCATCGCCGAGGAAGAGCGATTCGGATATATCCTGCTTTGTCCATGTCACACCGTTGTCTTCGCTAAACACGCGTACCGTACGGTTGTGTGCCGTTGCGCTACCATTGCCAAACATGACGTCACCCGCAGCAGCCATCACGAGCACCTTTTCGCCCACCACAGCAATAGCAGCGTCGCCATAAGCGCAGTCGTCAGTGCCACGTTGACGCGAACCTGCTGCAATTGTTTGCTTTGCGCTCCACGTCTTACCATTGTCGTCGCTGGTGCGAATAACGAGGTCAATACCCGGAGTGGCGGTGCCGTAGTTGTAACGACCGATGTCGTCCAAACTATAGCGGTAGTCGCTCACTGCGATAAGTCGTCCCGTAGCTGTTTTACCAATTGCGGGGATGCGGTAAGAGAAGGGATCGTTGTCAGAGAAGAGGGTGACATCTTCCGTAGTTGTAAACTTGGCTACGAGCGGATTGTCTTCAGTGATGCGTTCTTGCAGCGCTTGCGTCAATTCGAAACTTGTACCCAAACTTTCTTCGCCCACGAAATAACCTTGGAATTCAAAACCGCGGTAAGCACGTGTGAAGTCGATTGTTGTAGTTTGTGTGCCGTCAAAGCTGAAGAACGTGAGGCCTTCGCCTTTCTGCAATTTTGTGGTGATGGTGCCATTGGCATTGGTTGCTCTTACACTACCGAGATACGTATTAGGATTGTTTTCTTCTAATCCTTCAATAACTGTGGTTACGGGCAATCCCTTGTCATAAGCCTCAACGATGTCGGCAATCTTCTGTAGTTCCTCTGCTTCGAGGACTCCCACGAGTGTTACTTTGTGATTGCTACCTGCATCATCAAGATTACTCCATCCGCCTGTCCAATTGACAAGTCCTGTGCCGTGAACGGTGCTATGGTTTACAACGCCAGCGTTGTCTGTAGAGAACATGATGGGGTATTCCGTAGCGTTGCTCTTCTTGAAGGTCAGCGTCTTTCCTGCAGGGGTGTTTACGAAGGGAATGCTCGCGTTGTTGGCACTCTGAATGCCCATAAATTGCTGCTTACCGATGTTGTAGAGGTAGTAATTCCCATTGTTTGACTTGTAAACGGTCCACTGGAAATTGGCATTTGCTGCGTCAGGGGTTACATTGGTACGTGCTGTTGAGATCACATGGTTATTGTCAGCAGTTGCCCCCATCCATCCGCGAGCGGTTACGAAGGTGTAAAGTCCGCCCTTGATGAATTCGTCAGGACTGCTAACGACAGTATTTTCAGGAACCTTCACGTAGTTAATCATTGCGATTTCTTCAGCGCTGAGCGCCCCATCAAAGAAATGTACGGAGTGAATCTTGCCGCTGAATTTGTCGTGTGCCGTTGTGTTGTTGACGATACCGCCACCCACATACAGTTTCGCATTCTTATTTGTGGCGAAGTTGCTGAACGATTGAAGTTCATACTCCACAACGGGGTAAGTAGCTGTGCTCTTCAATGCGCCATCAACGTAAACAGAGAATACTTGGTTGGTTTTATCGATAACGTAAACCACTTTATAATTGGTATTTCCTGTAAACGTGTGATCTCTGTAAGTGAACTTATCACCACTTGCCGATGAAGGAAGGTATGCGGGGTTACTACCGTTAAGGCCAAAGGCGATGTAGGGAGAATTCGTTTTCGTTGCTCCAGTAACCCCCTTCGTAGGGTCTGCCGCACACACCAAGGCATAGCGCGTGTTTGCGCTCATAGCTTGGGGCATCGTTACGTCAATCGCAATGGTAATGTTGTTCTTTGCAAAAACCTGTGCTGCCACGGAAGCACTTGCTGCATAGGGATATCCCTGAGTTGCTGTTCCCCCAATAAAGGCAAACGCTGCGGGTGTAAGGTCGGGCACCACTTCGACAAACGCATATTGGCAACCGCCGTCTGTAGTGTTTGTGCCGTCTCCCCAGTTGTAGAGTTTGAAATTCTGTCCGCCGTTTGTTTGATTAAACTGCACGTTACCGCAAGTTACGATGACCTGTCCCGTAGTAGCTGCGGGTTTCAGTGTCCAACCTTTAGAGGGTTCTTTAGACACACATTTTAGCGCTGTGTTATTGTTGCTTGCGGGTGAGATGTAAGTGCCATCTGCAAGGTTGATGATGTTGTAAGAACCATCCGTACGTGTTACAAACTGCCAAATAGAAGCCTGTGTCGTAGGGTTTTGTTCGCCAATAATGGCTTGGCCTGAACCTTTCCCTGTGGGGTAGCGGTTGTCGCGAGCGGGAGTGTACATTCTGTAATAACTGCCACTCACGGGTTTGTTCATGTTGTTTGCTGTAAGGTTCGCCTTGAATGCCGCCCACACTTCCTTAAGTGCTACGAGTTGTGCCGCACGTTCTTCAGCTGTCATGTCTGCATTATAGGTAGCTTCAATTTCCGCCACTTTAGCATCAAGAGCTTCCGCTGCAGATTCAGACCAAAGACCGATTGTTGTACCAATATACGCACCTCTCTCGCGCTTCATATTACTAATCTCTGCCGCGATGCTTTCCGTTGCTTCGTCCATGCATTGGTTGGGCGAGTAAATCAATCCGTCAACAGCATTGACGCCTTCCGTATCCGTGAAGACACAGGTAAACATCCACTTCTTCAAGCGGTAACCCTTGTTGAAGTAGGGGAGTTTGAGGAACACCTTGTTCCATCCCTGCTTCAAGGTCACTGCAATAGGTTTGCGACCGGGGAAGTTTTCGTTCTTCAATAAGACTTCCTTGTTGTTGACGTTGACGCCAGTGTTGCTCCATTTGGGGGCAGCGATTTCTTTTCCGTTAATCCAGATTTTCGAACCAAAATGGTCCCACTTTCCAGCGGGTGCTGCAGCGTCTTGTTCCGAACGACTGTAGTTTTGGAATTCAATCTGTGCGCCCACGGTCTGTTCAACGGGAGAATAAACGTACGTCCAGGCATACGCAGTGTGGTTGTACTGGGGATTGCTGTAGTAAGCGTTGATAATAGAATTGCCCCAAGTGTGTGCAAGGTAGATACCAGCTCCGGTTGCCATACCCGTGTAGTAGGTTTTTCCGTCGTGTGTATAAACCTCGGGGATCAACTCCGTTGAAGCTGTTGTGCCTGCAGTTTCAGGTCCGAATGCTGCCGTTTCGCTGCCGCCATTGGGGAAGGCGTCCGTAATGCGCCAGCGCACGTTGGTTTGCTTCACGTAAGGAATGGGTTCATTTTTCAATGCGTTTGCCTTGTGGAAGAGGAAGCGTGTTTCCCAACTTTTAAATTCCTCATATTCCTCACCCGAATTGGGGAGCATCACACCACCGCCATACGGATTTTTCTTATACTCAGCGGGAGTGTTGGTAGCGTTGTCGATATACTGCTTACCACCACCCATCCAGGCGCGTTCGGCAGTTGCGATAACATTCGCCCACACGTTGTTTTGCGCCATGATGTCCTTCTCTGTAGCCACCTTGCGGTCGTTCCAACAACCAGAGATGGCACCGGCAACATCGGGATTACCCTTTTGAGAATAGTAAATCGTGCTCTTATAGATACCAACGAGGTCGGCAAAGACGTCAAAGTGGTTTGTGTAGTTGTAACGACAATCAATGTTTCCCTTGCCGGGTGCCAAATACCCGCGTGTGCCCCACATTTGTGCCAATGTGTTGTTCAGCGCGTCCTGCCCGATGCCGTTAATAGGATTCCAAAGTCCACCTTTCTTTCCCTTACTTTTCACGTAGTCAAGCATTTCATTGAGGTAGGCTGCAGATGTGGCCACTTCGTCACCACCGATGTGGATGTAGGGCGCATCAGCAAAGACTTCAACGGCTTCGTCAATAACCTTTTTGAGCACGATTTTACCTTCAGCGCTCTGCATGTTGAAACCCATAGCGCGCTCAAAGGCTTCGCTATGTCCGGGCATGTCGATTTCAGGAATGACGATGACACCATACTTCTTCCC
>CALCHM010000054.1 GCA_937901345.1 uncultured Prevotella sp.
TTTTTCTTCGTCAGTAAACTTGATTTTTCTTTCTTTACCCAAGAACTGTACTGATTCGGGGTTATCATCTCTACCCATCTTGCAATGTTCTTTCGTCCATTTTAATGCTTTTTGATATTCTTCTTCGTTGTAGATACCTTCTTCCATACGGCGAAGAATTTCAGTCTCGTCCACGCTTTCGTTGCGCATACCTAAATATTCTTGGAAGAAATTCTGATCAACGATACTACCCGCAATACCCATGCACTGACTACCTACAGAGAGATAACTTTCTCCACGCATGGTAGCAACAGCAAGGGCGGCACGTGCCCAGCGAAGAATCTTTTCGGCAACATCAGCAGGAATGGTATTGTCTGTAATATCTTGTACGTCATGTCCATAAATGCCGAATGCTGGAAGTCCCTTTTGGGCATGTCCTGCTAAAACAGCAGCGAGGTAAACAGCACCAGGTCGTTCTGTACCATTAAATCCCCAAACAGCTTTGGGCCAATGGGGGTGCATATCCATTGTTTCCGAACCATAACACCAGCAAGAAGTTACTGAAATCGTAGCTCCAACGCCTTCACGTTCAAACTTTGCTTGACAAGCAGCCGTTTCTGCGACACGACCGATTGTTCCGTCGGCAATGACACATTCAACGGGAGTTCCGTCGGCATGTTTTACATTAGCAGAAATTAATTCGGCAACCGCTTTTGCCAAATTCATTGTTTTTTCTTCAAGACTTTCGCGAACGCCGCCTTGACGGCCGTCAATAGTAGGGCGAATTCCTATCTTTGGTAATTTGCTCATAAGTATTAAATTGGTTTTTATGAAAAATGATTTATAGACCTTACAAAGTAACACCTTTTTTTTGAGATACACCAATAACTCATAGAAAATGTTTGTCGGATTTTTCTATGAGTTATTGCTTATCATAGATAGTAATACGTCTTTTGGGTGCAAATTAGTGGAAAGAAATTTGTTATTTGCAATAGGTCGCTATTTCGGTAAATATTTGGTTTGATAGGAGAGGTATAAAGGACTAGGGGGGTATGTGTTGTCGATAATCTCTTAACGCGCGTACAATCACTATGATTGTAGTAGATGATTGTTTTACGCGCGCAAAATGACGGTTTTACATTGTAGGTGGTCATTTCACGCGCATATAATTATTATTGCACATTGTGGATGGTCGTTTTACGTGCGCAAAATGACTATTTTGCATTGAGATGATCATTTTACGCGCATATTATTACAGCAAATTGAGAGGGGACCGCCTTCCAAGAGATATGGCATTAATACAAGAAAAAGGTGTGTCAAAACTGCATCTTGACACACCTTTTGAGGTTTTAGTAGAGGAATCCGAAGAGCCAGAGTGGAATTTCATTTCCACGTCCCACTTCGGTGTTGTAACGAGCATAAACAGTATCAGGTGAAGTGCGTAAACGTTTTGAACGGTCGCATACGCAGATGTCTGTTTTTCCGTTGATTTGGTAACAACCTGGGCGACGCTTCTTGCGCACTTGATGATGGCGCCAAAGTGTATTAACAAAGAATGTCTCCATAATGAGTTGATCGTTCATACTTGGCGTATAGAGCGAATACAACATGTTGGTGTTGTGAATCATCACCGCCGCAGGTTTCTTTGCTTGCGTGTCGCCTTCGCGGAATACCATATTGATGAGGCGCGCCTCTTCAAGGCACTTGAGGTAATTCATAACCGTTGCGCGACTCGTGCCAATTTCATCTGCTAACTTACTAACATTGGGTGCAGAATCTTCTGAAACCGCTAACAAGTAGAGTAACTTCTTGAGGCGAGAGAGATACTTCAATTCGATTTGCTTGTTGAAAAGCACGTCGACTTCAATCATGTTATTCATCGCCTTAAGTAGCGCTTCCGTGAAATTTCGGTTTTCAAGGAAGAAGGGGAAGTAACCATGGTGTAAGTACTCCTGGAAATACTGCCAAGGGCGCACCTTGGGAAGGATGGTTTTCAGAATCTGCTCGTGGTTAGAAAGTAATTCTTCAATAGAGTAAGGACGGAAATCGTTTCCAGTTTGCAGATTGATGTATTCGCGGAATGAGAACCCGTGGAGTACATACGTACGTGCAACGTTTGAAAGTTCGTCGTCGCAATCTGTGTCAGGTACGGATGTTGTGGTGTAAACAATGCGCAAACGTGGATACTTATGGTAACATTCAAGTACCTGCTTACGCCAATCTGTTAATTTAAACGCTTGGTCTAAGAGTAAAACCATACCACCTTGCATGACGAACTTGCCAGCAAAGTCTACGATTCCACAACCTTGAAAGTAGAAACTATTACAATTGATGTAGAGGCAATTGCGCATGCGTACATCGTAGTGCTCTTTTGCGTATTGCAAAAGGAACGATGTGCGACCAACACCGCGAGGACCGCGGATGCCAATAAGACGATAAGTCCAGTCAATAGAGTCCATTAAAGCGCGACGAACAGGAAGATTGGTGCGCTCAATAAGGTAAGCATGGGTTTGAAAGAAGGTTTCCATAATGTTGAGTGTGCATTTTCTCCGCAAATTTACATGAATAATTTTGAAAATGACACATATATGTTTCAAAAAATAAGCAGTTTGGTGTAGTTTTTTTATGAAGTCGGGTAAAAACTTATATTTGTGAAACATGATGCAATGCGTAAAATAGATGCAGGGGAATTTCCGTGATGTAGAACAAGGTAGCAATATTGTCAGCAAGAGTGTGATTGTTGGATGGTGGATGAAAAATGTAGGATCAAAATTTGTTTGTTTTTAAATTCTTCCTTAATTTTGCCATTAACGAAACCTGAACCATTAAGATGCAGACGATTCAACAATTCATAAACTACTTATTGGCAGAAAAGGGGTATTCTCAAGCAACAGCATTGGCATATCGCATAGCCTTGGTAGATTTGTATGAGTTTTGTCAACGAAATGATGCTCTGATAACGTGGAATACTTTAGATAAGGATGTTTTGCGTTTGTGGATGGCGAAGGATATGGAAAAAGGGAATGCGGCACGCACCGTTAATAAGAAAATGAGTGCGGTAAGAAGTTTTTATCGTTACTTGCTCCGTATGGAATATATAAATGTAGATCCTACGGCACAATTAAAGAACCCCAAAGTGGAGCGCAGGTTGCCTACATTCGTGAAAGAGCAAGAGATGGATCGACTTTTTGATGAGGTGAAATTTGGTGATGAATTTGAGGATGAGCGTGATAGATTAATCTTGCTTACATTTTATAGCACGGGGTTGAGACTCTCTGAGTTGTTGGGTTTGAAAGTGAGTGATGTGGATTTAGTGGCGCGAGAACTGAAGGTTTTAGGAAAACGTAATAAGCATCGGGTTGTTCCTTTTGGTGAAGAATTGTCGGATGCGTTTGAAACGTTCTTTAAAAGACGGAGTGCTCAAGTGCAGCAGGATTTTGGTGAAGTGTTTTTGCGATCCAATGGGAAGGTTATGACACCAGTTGATGTGAGGCGTGTGGTGAAAAAGTATTTATCGTGTGTGACGCAACAACAAAAGCGTTCTCCTCATGTATTGCGGCATACTTATGCGACGGTCATGCTTAATAATGGAGCTGATTTAGAGGCTGTAAAAGAATTGCTTGGGCATGAAAGTATTGCTACGACGGAGGTGTATACGCATACCACTTTTGCTGAATTGAAAAAAGCTTATGAAAAAGCCCATCCACGGGCATAGTACTAACCAATATAAAATAAGGAGGATTACTATGGAAATTAAGATTCAATCCATCCACTTTACTGCTACAGAGAAGTTGCAGGAGTACATTGACAAGAAAGTCTCTAAGTTGGAAAAAGCAAACGATATTGTACGTGTAGATGTTATCCTCAAAGTGGTGAAACCAGAAACGGCAATGAATAAGGAAGTTGGTATTAATGTGCATGTCTCTGGTGCCGAACTTCGTGCGGAAAAAGTTTGCGATACATTTGAAGAAGGTGTGGATCTTTGTTGTGATTCATTGGCGCGTCAACTTCAAAAGCATAAAGAAAAGAACGCTAAATAACGATAGTTTACACATTATATATAATAATGAGGATGATTGGAGCTTCAATCGAGTAGGTTGACTTCTTCGAAAGTGAAGACGTTTGTAATATGGGTTGAAGAGTTCTAATGCAATAAAAAATTAAAATATCTGGGAGAAGGTGAATTTTCTCCCAGATATTTTTCTCTTTGATTGCGGCGCTTCAAAGGGATTCTGTTAAGATGTGAGGGGATGGCGATGTTTCGAATTTGTGGGTGCTGATATATTTTTTTTGAAAAAACATGGAAAATGTTTTGTGAATAAAAAAATATGCCTAACTTTGCACCCGATTAGAGGAATGACCTCTCTTTGAATGGGCAAATACCAGAGTGGCCAAATGGGGCAGACTGTAAATCTGCTGGCTTA
>CALCHM010000055.1 GCA_937901345.1 uncultured Prevotella sp.
AGAGGATTCTTTACCAATTCGCGCGCTTGCTCGATGGTCATGCCTTTCTTTTCGCGGAGTTTTGCCAAAAGTTGTGCGTATTCCTCCTGCTTGGGGTGATTAAGTGGGTCAATGATTGTTGCCTTATTGATATTGCCCAATCCCCATTCTGCAGACTTTGCCGCAATTTCTTCGGGGTTACCAATAAGGATGAGATCTGCAACTCCATCAGTAAGAAGTTGGTTAGCTGCCTTAAGTGTGCGTTCTTCCGTACCTTCGGGCAACACAATGCGCTGCTTATCAGCCTTCGCACGTGCAACAAGTTGTTCTATAAGTTTCATAACATTCATTTCCAAGCGGGGAGTCCCGCAAGGCCTTTTTAATATGTTAATAGTTGATAGTTTAACGTCTGCTTACAAATAATATTTAGGCAAGACCTGTTTGTGGTTTCATTGCCTATGCAAAGTTAAGGCAATCCGTTGGTTCCTAAAAGTGAATCATGACAAAAGTTTAAACTTGATGCCTTCGTGATTCCAACCTTTGGATTATTTCACGCTGCTCATCACCTTTAGGTTTTCGTCGAGTTGTGCCTTGCTGCTTGCGCCAATGATAACCGACGTAACCCCGGGTTCCTCCAACACCTTTCGTAGCGCAAAGTTAGCGAGCGATTCGCCACAGGTCGCAGCCTCTTTGCGGAACTCTTGTAACTGTTGGAGTAAGTCTGGTGTGAGCACCTCCTCCTTTAGCGTTACGTCTGTACGCATGCGACTGTCTGTGGGGATTCCGTTCAAATAACGGTCGGTAAGGAGTCCTTGAGCCAGAGGCGAAAACGAAACGAAACCGCAACCCTCTTCGCGTACGGCGTCAAGAATGCCATCATCTATAACAACGCGATCAAGCAAGTTTAACCTTCCCTGATAACAAAGGCAGGGAACATCGCGTTGGCGTAAGTAATCGAAAGCAAAGCGCGTAGCCTCAAGTGGCCAGCGCGAAATGCCTACGTAAAGCGCTCTGCCGCTGCGAACGATGTCAACAAGTGCTTGCAAGGTTTCCTCAAGCGGAGTCACGGGATCGTAACGATGACTGTAAAAGAGGTCTACGTAATCTAACTGCATGCGCTTCAAACTTTGGTCAAGACTCGAGAAGAGATACTTCCGCGAGCCCCAATTCCCATAAGGACCCTCCCACATGTCATAACCCGCCTTTGTAGCAATAAAGAGTTCATCGCGATAAGGGTGGAAGGAGTCGTGCATTACGTGACCGAAGTTTGTTTCAGCACTACCGTAGGGAGGTCCGTAGTTGTTTGCTAGGTCGAAGTGTGTAATGCCGTTGTCAAAGGCATGATGAAGCAGCGCTTTCGCTTCATCCAAGGGACGGCGATCGCCAAAGTTCTTCCATAACCCCAAAGAAACCTTAGGCAAGAGAATGCCACTCTTACCGCAACGTCTGAAATGGGAAGGGAAACCTTCGTAACGATTAGGTGATGCTGTGTAATTCATCTTAGTGATAACAGTAAGGAAAAAGAGAAAGGAGAAAGACCATGAGGGGAACTTTCTCCTTTCTGCGTTTTTAGGTTTTATAAATAGTTATTGCAACTGAAGTTTGAAAGTCTGTTGTCCACATTCCGTCATAACATTCAAGAGGTAGGTTTGCGAAACAAGCGCAGGGAGTGCCAAGGCTGTGCCACCTTGTACCTTTGCAACGCACTTGCCGTTAGCATCGTAAAGCGTTATGGATGTAACAGGCATGGAGGCATTTACATGGATAACACCAGACGCAACAACAACCTGAATGCTTGAGGTAGATTTCAAGGGATTGTCAATACCAGTAGCCACGTTGTATTCCATAATGCGGAACTGGTAACTGTCGTTACGACTCATTTCCTTTGCATTGATTCTGTCTCCGTCAATAAACCAGAAGTAAGGTTTCGCAGAACCACCATTCTGGAAGGAGAAGAAACCACTACGGTTGAGCAAGAAATATGTATTCCAATCTGCATAGTATTGATTCGTTCCGAACTCACCCCATTCGTTAACATAGCGACCATCGCGTGCACTGGTAAGTTTGTAGCGCCCTTGCGACTTATCCAATGCGAAATTCCAATATTGAGCCTTGTTTGTAGTACCCTTCTTCGCCTGGAACTTAGGTGCACCACCAGAACCATTAGGATTGGTGTTAGTTAAGAATTCGCCCGCCTCGTTGAGGATAGCATAATTCTTTCCCGCCTTGATTTCTACAAAATCCTTAGCACCGTCAAGAGGTACAATATCAAAAATGAAGTGGTCGTAAGTGAAAGCGTTGCTACCACTCTTGCTGATACGTGTGCCATCGGTAGTCCAGAATTCATCGCCAGATCTGCCCGCATTTTGGATGGCATACTTACCATTCATGCAGTAGATTTCATACGTATGCCAAACCGCTTCGTAGGGATTTTCGCTACCAGCACTGAAGTTACCGTATTCGTTGATATAACGGTCGTCCTTCACATTGATAATCTTGTAACGACCCGTTTCTGTGTCCTTCGCAATCAACCATTCCTGACGAGTAGGGTTGATGAGGTCCAGTTCGTCTTGGAATACAGGATTACCACCGATAGTGCCCGCTTTGGGATTGCCTAAGTACTTGCCGTTGTACATAATGTAGTAAGTGCCATACTCAATAACTTCAGCGGGGAATACGTCCAAGCGATAGTTAAACTTCTGCTTGTACATCTGTACGGCATTCTCCAATTGCTTCTTAATAAATGGACCTACGTAAACGTCTGCCACAACGGGATTGGGGCTTTTGATTGACCCAGGGAAGTCGCGTGAAAGGATTGCGCGTTGTGCTTCCGTCAACTCCAGAATCTTGAGATAATCCTCAATGAATGCTTCGGCATTTTCATTGTTCAGGTGATCAAAAAGGTTACAAAGTAATTGTCCGCGTTGTCCAACGTGGCGCATCACCTGCACCCAGGGAGTTATTTCTGCCATTAGTTCAGGACTTTCAGACGTAGCGAGCAATTGGTCGGAAGCGCTAACGAGCAAGTCAAACTCGGCACGCACCTTATTAATTGCTTCAGCATTGTAACCATCTGACATCTTTGCGTCAAAGTCCTTTGAGGCAGCAACAAATCGAGGAGATTCATTCGTGCGTCGGAGTCCGTGAGTGTTCACCCCGAGGTCAACGTTGTTTTCACAGAATACCTTGAAGGCCTCTGCGTTTTGGGGCATCAAATATTTAATGGCACGTTCCCAAGAGGCATTGCTGTCATAATCCGCCATGTTCCACGTGTAGTCCGCAATGCTATAAAGTGAAAGCATTGAGGCTTCGGCATATTCCATTGGGTTAGACGTATAACCGCTCAGGTCATTGGCAATATTAAGGTCATCGCCAAACGTTGGTCCCATAAGCATGCGACTAATGCAATAGTCGTTTACAGGATAGTTCAACCAAATGAAGGCCTTGCGTCCAATTTGATTGTTAATCCATTCCATGTCGCCCTTGTTGATAAAGTCAACTACGGAATTACCTGTCCACATGATGCGCACTTCCTTGTACAGATTGTCACGCAATTCGGAAAGATATGATCCGCCAGCCCAACCGCGGTTGTACTGTGTGGGACAGAGAATCAAGGGTTCTACATCGTCGTACTTGCGCACGAAATTGTCGGTCACGTAATTGAGCAACTCTGCCTGCTTGATGCCTCGTGTGCCTTCTCCTCCCCAAACGTCATCGAAGAATACAGCAAATGCGCGCACACCAAGTTTATACATCATCTCCAACTTCTTCACTACGTTGGTTGAGTCTGTCTTGTTCCACTGAATGTCATTCCCAGGGTGAATTGCCCAAACGAATTTCACTTTGTTTCGTTTCGCTTCTTCTACGAGGGCTTCCATCTTTTTTGCGGTTTCTGTAGGATACGCTTCACGCCATCTAGCAAGGTGGTAAGGGTCGTCCTTGGGACCATAGATATACGTATTCATCTTGTTTGCGCCATAGAATTGGAACTGGCGAATACGGTCGGTTTGACTCCAGTTGTTGCCATAAAAACCTTCAACAACGCCACGCTCGAGTACGTCTGGATAGTCCGAAATCGAAACTGTCATAACTTCGGGTTGTGCAGCCACTTGAAGGAACGATTGTACACCATAGAATGTGCCATGAGCGTCATTCCCAGCAATCACTATGCGCTCAGGAGTCACCTGAAGAAAGTAACCTTCCGACTTTGAGGGAATAGATGCTTCATAAGGCGCAATAACTTCATCACCGCGTTCACCAATGACAAGTTCGATGCTGCCACCTGTTGTTGCATACTTTGCTGAGAGTGCATTCACGGCATCCACATCAGCTGTTTCTGCACCTACAACATGAAATGCTGTTTGGTGATCAAAAGCCTTCTCTCCCCACGTAATCTTTTGGGGTAGTGGAGAAATAGTTACTTGTTGTGCCGCTGAATGCAGGCATAAGCCCGAGAACAGGCCCATAACTAGAGTTTGTTTAAGTTTCATAGATTAGGGTTGAAAGTTATAATTCTGATTTATTGTTTCTTTAAGTTTAGGAAAAGTTCTTAGCGTTGTTTCTGTTGTCACGCGCTCAACTTCTGTAGGACTTACGTCATAAATCTCTGCTAATTTCTGCTTCACCAACGTCAGGTATGCGGGTTCGTTACGCTTACCACGATAGGGAGTTGGAGCTAAATAGGGGGCGTCAGTTTCCAGAACGATGCGAGATAAGGGAACTTGCGTTTTGAGTACTTCGGGGAGGGAAGACTTCTTAAATGTCACCACTCCACCAATACCTAAAACAAAACGGGGAAATACACTGAGCAATTCTTTGGCTTCTTCTGTCGTACCACCAAAGCAGTGGAAGATACCTCCTGGTAATTTGTCAGCAAAGGGAAGCAATGTGTCCACCAATAAACGGTGAGCTGCACGCGAATGAATAACTATTGGTAGGTTAAAGCGTATTGCCCATTCTGCTTGGCGTTGTAGTGCTGCGACCTGTTCTGTTGCTCGCGTATTGTCCCAATAAAGGTCGATGCCCACTTCTCCAATCGCTACGTATGGATGTGCTGCATTTTCTAACTCTTGCTCCATACGATCCAGTAAGCATTGAGGATTTTCGGGAAGGTCGGTAGGATGCAGTCCCAACATGGGAAAACAAACTCCAGGATGCGACTCGCAAAGTTGCAACATGGGTTTCCACGATGCTGCGTCAATATTTGGGAGCAATAAATAACGGACTCCCGCTTCGAGAGCATGAGTGATAACGGCTGTTCGGTCTTCGTCGAATTCTTCTCCGTAAATATGGGTGTGTGTGTCAATCATAATCAACTTTTTCTACCCAATAACGTTTCGGCAAATTGCCATAGAGGAAGTTTTATTGCTTCGGGAAGGGCGATTGCTTCAAAATGTTGATGTGCTTCATTGTACATCGTTGCAATACGCTCTTGTGTGATAGCAGGGATGTTTAATGCATTATAAATTTCCGTCACGCGTGAAATCTTTTCTTCTGCTGAAATAACTGCATTGCCTAAAAGCGAGAGCAATTCTTCGTGCTGTTCCTCCGAAGCATGTTCAAGGGCGTTGATGAGCAGGAAGGTCTTCTTCCCACAGAGAATGTCGCCTCCAATTTTCTTCCCAAAAATAGAGGGATCTCCGTAAACATCAAGGTAGTCATCTTGAAGTTGGAAGGCTAATCCCACCTTTTCAGCAAAGGCATAGAGGGCATTGCAGTCCGATTCAGGTGCGCCCGCTACAACTCCCCCCATCTTTGCTGCACAAGCCAAGAGTACGGAAGTTTTCAGGCGAATCATCTCTAAATATTCTGCCTCAGTGACATCTGTACGCTGTTCGAAATTCATGTCGTATTGTTGACCTTCACACACCTCAATGGTCGTGTCAATAAACAACTTGCGCGCTTCATTTGCACGTTCACAAGTGCACGCATTGATGAGTTTGAACGATTCAATCAGCATCGTGTCACCAGAGAGAATCGCAGTGTTGGCATTCCAATGGCGATGCACCGAAGGTTTACCGCGACGCATCTCTGCACCATCCATTAAGTCATCGTGAAGCAACGTGTGGTTATGATACATTTCGATAGCGCAAGCTGCACGAAGTGTATTCTCATCGCAAGGACGATAAAGACTGTGCGCTAAGAGTGTGAGTACGGGTCGAATGCGCTTGCCACCCATTTCTAAAGAATAGGAGATGGGGTCGTAGAGACCTTCGGGCGTTTGCGGAAAAGCAATGGCGCTTAAGAATTGTTCAATTTTGTTTAACATATAGTGAGTCTTGTTTCTAATCAATTTTATTGGGTTGGGTAGTCGAAAACCACAGAATTGTCAGCCTTGCTTTTGTTTCGAGGTAGAGAACTTATAAATGGTATTCGATGGGAATTGTTACGCGAACGATAGTCACCTGTCCGTTAGATTTCCCTGGTTCCCACTTTGGCATTTTGCGTGCCGCACGCAAAATGGATGCAGAAATCATGGGATGGAGGGCCTCCTCTATCTTTGGTTCTAAAACCGTTCCATCCTTGTTCACCAAAAAAGTAAGATATGTTGTTCCCGAAACCTTCTGTTGAATGACAAGCGGGGGATAGATGACATTCTTGTCTAACCAAAGCATAAGTGCGCCAATGCCTCCAGGAAATTCTGGCATTTCCTCTACAACATCGGTGGGTGTGAGTGGAACCAAAGGTGGAGGTGGTGGAGTGGGGGATACCGTTGTCGAGTCTGTGCTTGTGGTGATTGACGTCACCGTATCTGTGACTTCTTCGGTCAAGACATCTTCTTCTGGAATAAGTTGAGGGAGTTCCTCTATTTGGGGTTCCGTCACAATCTCAGGTACTGTTTCAACAAGTTCTTTTGTTGCCGTTTCCGTCTTGGGGCGCAAATCTACAAATTTCAGTAGGTGAGAGTCATGTTTGTGCGCATCCTCCATACGTTTCAATTCGTCTAAGAGTTGTGCAAGGTTGCGCTTCGTGCTGAGGGAAAGGTAAACATTGATTCCGACACCACCTCCAATGCATAAGAATAAGCACAGACAGATTCCCCAAAGTGCACGAGCATATCGCCTACCAGCTTCTTGGCGAAGTCGATAGGCGCCATATAGATGGTTGCGGCCTTCAAATACAAGGTCACACCATTCTCGGGATACTAAATCGACAGAACGCACGTTTATTGTCTTTAGAGAAAATGATGTGCGGAATTTATTCTACATCTATTTTGCTACAAAGTTACTTCCAAAAGTAAAAAACTTACTAACTTTGACCCACTATTTTAAGTTGAAATGAAAAAAAGTATTCTCTATATCCTTTGTCTACTTTCGGTTATCTCGATTTGGGGACAGGAAAGTTCGTCGGGATATAACACTCTGAAACTCCCCACCTCGGCACGTGTTGCGGCATTGGGTGGTGAGAATATCTCCGTTGTAGAGGACGATGCCGCAATCGCTTGGCACAATCCTTCACTCTTGTCCAACGTGTCTAGCAATGTGTTGGGCTTAAATTTTATGACCTATTTTGCAGATAGTAAGTGGATGGGAGCACAGTATGTGCGCGCATTTGGCGACCGTCATACGGGAAGCATTACGGCACAGTTGATGAATTATGGTTCGGCAAACGAAACAGACGCCCAAGGTAATGTACTCGGAACGTATTCGGCAAAAGATATTTACGTGGCGCCTGCTTATAGTTACTTGTTTAGCGATAAATGGAGTGGTGGCGCCATGCTGAAAATGGCATTCTCTAGTTATGCCAACTATTCTGCGATGGCCGTAGGGGTCGATTTGGGATTGAATTACTACGATGAAGAGACCGACCTCTCCGTTTCTGCCACGTTGAAGAACATTGGTGCCGAACTGTCATCTTTCCACGACCGCGAACAACACTTGCCTTTCGTGGCGCAGTTGGGCATTTCAAAGGGATTGGCACACATGCCTTTGCGTCTCTCTTTAACCTTGACAGACCTCACGCGTTGGAGTTCGCGTTACTACTTTGTGGAAGATGCAGAGGACAAGAAACTCTCGTTCTCCAAAAAACTACTCAACCACGTGGTTGTAGGGGCGGACTATTTCATTACGGACAATATCAGTTTGTCTGCCGGTTACAACTTTCGCCGTTCCTATGAACTTAAAACCGCTGGAAGTGCTAAGGGAGCAGGATTCACCGCTGGCGCTTCCTTACGCCTCAAGCGCTTCATGATTTCGGGCGCTTATGCAAAGTATCACAAATCAACTTCCTCCCTGTTGTTCAACGTTAGTTACGCCATGTAATCTTGGGGAGGTTGCACATAATATTATAGTTCCTAATGAAGAAAATTATTATCGCTCTTGATGGTCACTCTTCATGTGGCAAGAGCACGATGGCAAAAGCCTTAGCCAAGCAAATTGGATATATTTACGTAGATACGGGTGCCATGTACCGCACAGTTACCTTATTTGCGCTCCGCAATAATGTGTTTAACGGCAATGAACTCGATGCTGCTCGGTTGGAATCTTTGCTCTCTGAAATTCACGTGAGTTTTGTGCTTGATCCCGAAACAAACTTGCCGCAGGCTTGCCTGAACGGAGAAGTTGTTGAGCGTGAAATTCGCACCATGGAGGTGTCTTCTCGCGTGAGTCCGATTGCGGCGTTGCCTTTTGTGCGCGCGTTGCTCACCAAGATGCAACAGCAGATGGGCGAGGCTAAGGGTATCGTGATGGACGGACGAGATATCGGTACGGCGGTGTTCCCACAGGCAGAACTCAAAATCTTCGTTACGGCTTCAGCTGAAGTGCGTGCGCAGCGCCGTTACGATGAGTTGAAGGCGAAGGGCGAACAAGTGACGTATGAAGAGATATTGAAGAACGTGCAGGAGCGCGACTATATTGACTCTCACCGAGAAGTCGCACCCCTAAAACAGGCTGAAGATGCCCTCG
Organism: uncultured Prevotella sp.; assembly: GCA_937901345.1. Taxonomy (GTDB): domain Bacteria; phylum Bacteroidota; class Bacteroidia; order Bacteroidales; family Bacteroidaceae; genus Alloprevotella. The sequence goes on from CALCHM010000055.1 coordinate 8,886, forward strand.
TGCTTGACAATAGCAATATGACTCGAGAAGAGCAAAACGGATGGTTGATGAATGCCTATCTTAACGCCGTTAATGAGTAATGCGTGAAGATGCATGGAACAAGTAACTACTAACTCGTAACTCCTCACCCCTCACTTCTCACAAGTTTCAATGTTACAAATAGAAATTGATGCCGCCTCTGGTTTTTGTTTTGGAGTAACCACGGCTATTGGCAAGGCCGAAGAAGAACTCACGCATAGTGATTCGCTTTACTGCCTTGGAGATATTGTGCATAATGAGCGTGAGTGCGAACGCTTGCGCGAATTAGGATTGCAAACAATCGACCACGAGTCTTTTGCACAGTTACACGATGCAAAGGTGTTGCTTCGAGCACACGGAGAACCACCTACAACGTATGCACAGGCGGTGAAGAACGGTATAGAAATCATAGATGCGACCTGTCCTGTAGTGCTTCAGTTGCAACGCAGAATTAAACGTAAATACGATACTCCTAACCGCCCGCAAATCGTTATCTATGGAAAGCGAGGACACGCAGAAGTGCTTGGACTTGTCGGACAAACGAATGGCGAGGCTATCGTAATTGAAAATCTTGAAGAAACTGAAAAGTTGGATTTTACCAGAGACATCTGCTTGTTTTCACAAACAACAAAGTCGCTTGAAGGATTCCAGAGCATCGTGAGTTACATAACGGAACATATCCAGGCGCCTGCTGTCTTTGAATTCTTTGATACGATTTGCCGACAGGTGGCCAACCGCTTGCCTAACATCCGTAACTTCGCCTCGCGCCATGATGTAATCATCTTTGTTTGCGGTTTAAAGAGTTCTAACGGAAAAGTGCTCTACGAGGAGTGTAAGAAGGTTAACCCGCAGAGTTACCTCGTTGACGAACCTGGGAATATCAACCCTTCTTGGTTTAAGAATGCACAAAGCGTAGGCATTTGCGGAGCAACAAGCACTCCCAAATGGTTGATGGAAGCTTGCCGCGAAGCAATTATGAAATTTTAGAAAATTAAAAAACAACCGTGGGAAGGACGATAAGAATTTACCTCCCGCATCTCTCATAAATACATGTCATAAGCCTATACCGGAGAAAATCTGGTATAGGCTTATTTCATGCCAATAGTTTGCTATCTTTTTGCTATCCTGCAAACTTTGAAGAAAACACAATTAACCTCTCTTATGTTAAACCTCAATGCCAACCACCGGTGGTAGAACGTTTCCGAGGGGTCGGATTGCTCCAACCACCGGTGGTAGAACATTTTCGAGAGATCGGATTACGCAAACACGTGTGTGGTTGCCTCATTAATAGTAGTTGATGACGAAATTTTCCTTGTTGAGGCGCTTCTCGAAGAAGCAGATGCCGAAGTCGTAGAGGTCAAAACTGACGCGCACTTCGGGTTGGGCGATCAACTCTTTCCAGGCTTGACGCGAAGTCTTCGAACGATAGATTCCCTTGACGAGCAGTGCAGAACGGTCGGTTACGTGGCGTAAAAAGGTGTCGATGTATGCTGCCCAATCTTCGGAGTCTGTGTAGAGAAAGTCGGGCGCAAGCGTATTCATTTCTGCTGTCGTGGGGTTGATGTGTAAGGGGCAGTTGCGTGCTGCGCGGATATAGTCGCAGGTGTGGCGGAATGCGGGTGAGGGTTCTCCTAGCGCCACAATGCATTGAGGTTCTGCAAAATTCACGATGCGAAACACGAGGCGGTCATCCTTTAATCTCGCTCGATGGGGAATGTTAACCCCTTGACTTTCCAATGCGGAGTAGGCGTAAAAACGGCCTGTTTCGTAAATCACACCAGTCACGAAGTTGAAGGCAAAGGGTGAATGAATGCCGTAGCCACAACGCTTGCGGAAACGGCATATCCAGCGGAGGGGACGAAAATAGAGGTTCAAGGGAGAGGTGTGTTTATGTTGTTGATGTAATGGATAAACGCGTGTCCGCCAAAGTCTTCTGTTGTTACCGTTGCGTGAGTGATGGTGGGTGCATGAATGCCTTCAGCGCTGAGACTGTCAGTCCCGATTTCTTCCCATGCTTCGTCCCACAAACCGCGGTCTATAAAACTTTGCAACACCAGCCTTCCGCCCTCAACGAGTAGAGCTTGAATGTTGCGCTGGTGGAGCGTTGTGAGAAGCGTGTCTATATCCGTGAATGCCTCAAATCCCTCGGGAAGTTCGGAGGAGGAAATTTCACCGAGCACGATGCGAAGTGGTGCGGGACCGTCCCAAGCACGGGGCGTTAAGGAAGGGCGATCGAGGAGCAAGGTGGTATGTCCCACGAGGATGGCTTGATGCGTGGTGCGCAAACGGTGTGCGCGGAGTTGTGTTTCGGGAGTTGAAATCCGGAGGGGAGGTTGTGTGGAATCTGTCCGGCAAGCGTCGATAAATCCGTCGGCAGTGCGAGCCCATTTGAGGGTGATGAATGGGCGTTTGTGTGTGTGGAACGTGAAGAAGTGCTTGTTGAGCGCTTGGCATGCTGCTTCACAGACTCCTACAATTACCTCACATCCTGCTTCGCGCAGCATTTGGATGCCCTTCCCCTTCACCTTAGCGAAAGGATCAACACACCCCACGACGACACGAGGAATCCCCTCGCGAATGATCAACTCGGCACACGGAGGCGTTTTCCCATAATGCGCACAAGGTTCGAGACTTACGTATATCGTACTTTCCTTCAGAAGCGGGCGGTCTTCGGGACGCACGGAGCGCACGGCATTCACCTCGGCATGAGCTTCGCCACAACGTACGTGGTAACCTTCGCCAATAATGCGGTTGTTATGCACAATAACTGCGCCTACCATGGGGTTGGGAGGTGCAGTTTGTTCGCCCTGACGGGCTAATTGGATGCAGCGAAGCATGTATTGTTCCATAAATTTGATATTAAGTTGACTAGTAGAATAGGTACGGGTAAACGAGGTGGCAGACTGGATTAACGAGAGAAGTCACACAAGGTTTTTCTCCTTCCTCCTTTTTATTTCTCCCTTCTCGCGCGTACCATCCTGTCGTTTCCGTAAAAGTCCTTTCGAAGTTCCACGTCCGTATAACCTAACGTGCGGAGCAGGTCGCAGGTTGGGGCACCATAGGCGCGGTTAATCTCGAAGTAGAGCGTGCCTCCGGGGGCCAGACATCTTTGTCCGAGTTCGGCTATTGCTCGATAGAAAAGCAGCGGGTCTTCATTGGGCACGAAGAGCGCCGTGTGGGGTTCGTGAAGCAAAACGGAGTCGGTCATGTCCCCTTTCTCAGCTTCACAGATATAAGGAGGGTTGCTCACGATGCAATCAAAGGTCTCCGTATGGGACACCTGCAACACATCGACCTGTCTGAAATCCACCGCCACTTCGTTGCGCTCGGCATTGCGCTTTGCCACATTGAGGGCTTCTTCCGAAATGTCCCATGCCGAAATCTTAGCCTGTGGAAGACGTGTGCCCAGTGAAATGGCGATACAACCGCTGCCCGTTCCGATATCCAGCAAGCGGAGCGAAGGCGCTGCTTGCGCTTCGGCAACAATCCATTCCACGAGTTCAAGCGTCTCGGGGCGCGGTATGAGTGTGGCGGGCGTCACCTCAAAGGTCAGATTGCCAAAAGGCGCAGTTCCTACCACATATTGTAGTGGTTCGCCGCAGGTCAAGCGTCTTGCACATTCCGAAAATAGCGCTTTCTCTGCTTCCGAAAGGAGTTCAAAACGCCCCAAGAGCACGTCCGTTTTGCTCATCCCAAAGACATCCTCCATGAGGGCATAGACAATGGCGCGCGCTTCAGAGGCACCGTGTAGGGGGGTGAGTGTTTGAATGAGTTTTTGTAGCATGTTGTGGTGGGGATGGGCCAGAAAGTCTGGATGTTCTAGAGGTTCTAGACATTCTAGGTGTTCTAGATAGTCTAGAGATTTGAGGAAAATCAGTTTCTACAATTGTCCGCTTTCAATGAGCAACACGATGCGCTCCACTTCTTTGTCCTCACCTTCGGGGTCGTAGCGCTTTGTCAAACTGTTGCCAAAGACAAGGGCTATGCCTTGGTAGAAATTGGCGCGCACGTGACCTAAGAACGCTTTGGTGATGGCGTACCCTGTATTGTTGCACTCACGGTCAACGAGTTTAACAAGCAAGCGTCCTTGCGTACGACTAAGTCTCTTGACCTGCTTACCATACTGCTCGATAATCCCCTTCTCCACCCGCTTTAAGTGGGCTTCACGTTCAGACTCGGGAAAATATTGCAACACTTCATACGTCTCAAGTATCGTTTGGCGCACCAGTTTAGCCAAGGGGTAAACACGCTTGATGTTATGCACAAGGCGGTCGTATTTCTTCTTCTCCTTGTTGTTCTTAAACACCTTTGGCGGAAACTTATGGAGTGTAGGGAAGGTGACGTGCGGAATCAAACTACCGTTATACTCCACGGTGTCAACACGCACAGTGACCTGGGCTGAGGCTTCAAGGAAACCACAACACAGGAAGATGACGGCAATTATGTATGTAACTCTAAGCATGCGGGGCAAATTTAGGAAGAAAATGTGGTTTATTTCGCCATAAAAAGAGTAAACCCGTCCCGACTTGGGAAAAATATCTTTACTTTTGCCTTCATAATTCGCAAATATTCATACCCGTGTCCTTGAGCATTCGTCCGAGGGGGCACACCAACGATTAGAGATACCATGGCAAAGAACAAGAACAAGGAAAAGGCGCCGCGCCTTTCGAAAAAGGAAATCCACGAAGGATTGCTCACACTGTTTGAAATGAATCCTACGAAGGATTTGGATATAAAGCACATCTTCCGCCACTTGCAAGCGAAGACGCATGGCGCCAAGATGCTCGTGATGGACGTTATTGACGACCTCGTGTTTGACGATTATCTTGCGCGCGCTGCTGAGGGCGTTTATCGTCGCGTGCATCGTAGTAACGACATGATTGGGACCTTCCGCCGCAAACGCAACGGACACAATATATTCGTGCCTGATGATGGTGGAAAAGATATCTTGGTTTGCGAACGCAATGCCATGCATGCACTCGATGGCGACAGAGTGAGAGTCACCATGCTTGCTCGCCGCCATGGTCATACTCGAGAGGCGCAGGTCACGGAGATTGTGGAGCGCGTGAAGGATACGTTTGTCGGTCAACTTCAGGTGGAAAAGAATTATGCCTTTCTGATTACCGAAAGTCGCTCTTTGGCCACTGACATTTTCATCCCCAAGACGGCATTGAAGGGAGGAAAGACTGGCGACAAGGCATTGGTGCAAATCGTGGAATGGCCCGACGATTCGAAGAGTCCGATAGGGAAAGTTATTGACATTCTTGGCAAACAGGGCGAAAATAATGCCGAAATGCATGCCATCCTTGCGGAATACGGATTGCCCTACAAGTATCCTGCCAACGTGGAACGTGCTGCCGAAAAGATTGAACCAGGCATCACCCCCGAAGAAGTGGCGCGTCGCCTAGACATGCGCGATGTGTTGACCGTAACCATCGACCCTAAGGATGCCAAGGACTTTGACGACGCCATCTCTATTCGTTCGCTTGAGAAGGGCGAGTGGGAAGTGGGCGTACATATTGCCGACGTGTCTCATTATGTAAAGGAAGGCGATATCATTGACCGTGAGGCTGAGCGACGTGCTACAAGCGTCTATCTTGTTGACCGCACCATTCCCATGCTTCCCGAAAGACTTTGTAATTTCATTTGTTCGCTTCGCCCTGATGAAGATAAACTCACCTATTCTGCCATTTTCCGCATGAACGAAAAGGGCGATGTGTTGAATTGGCGCCTAGCGCATACCGTGATTCGTTCGGACCGACGCTTTGCATACGAAGAAGTGCAGCACATCTTTGAACAAAATGGCGAAGCTTCCGAGCAGGATTACAACCTTCCCGGAGAACATCCCGAAATTACGGGGTCGTTTGAAAATCCAGTGGGAGAGTATGCTCGCGAACTCTTAGTCTTGAACCGCCTTGCCAAGCAGTTGCGCGCCAAGCGTTTTAAGAATGGCGCAATCGGATTTGACCGTCCAGAGGTGCGCTTTGAAATTGACGAGAAGGGCACACCCATTAGCACATATATTAAGATTGCGAAGGATGCCAACAAACTAGTGGAAGAGTTTATGTTGCTGGCCAACCGCTCTGTGGCAGAAAGCATAGCTCTAGTGCCAAAGGGTAAGACGCCCAAGGTGCTGCCTTACCGCATTCATGACGTCCCCGACCCTGAAAAGTTGGAGAAACTCCAGAGTTTCATTGCCAAATTTGGTTACCGCTTGCGCACGGAGGGTTCGAAGAAGGACGTATCGATGAGTATCAACAAGTTGCTTGATGATGTGAAAGGCAAGAAGGAAGAAGGCGTGGTGGAACTCGTAGCGCTCCGAGCCATGATGAAGGCAAAGTATTCTACGCACAACATTGGTCACTACGGGTTGATGTTCCAGCATTATACACACTTCACCTCGCCCATCCGTCGTTACCCCGATACGCTTGTTCACCGTCTCTTGACGCGTTATGAAGAGGGAGGACGCAGTGTGAGTCAAACGAAATATGAAGGCCTCTGCGAACACTGTTCGGAAATGGAGCAAGTGGCTGCTGCTGCCGAACGTGCTTCCATTAAGTACAAGCAGGTGGAATTCATGAGTGCCCGCATCGGTCAGGAATTTGAAGGTAAGATTTCAGGCGTTACGGAATTTGGTATTTATGTGGAACTAGACGAAAACAACTGTGAAGGAATGGTGCCCTTGCGCGACTTGACGGGCGATTATTACGAGTTTGACGAGCGCAATTACTGCCTTGTCGGACGCCGCACACGCCGTGTCTATGCTCTTGGCGATAAAGTGCGCATCCGCGTAGAGCGTGCCAATCTTGAACGTAAGATTCTCGACTTCTCACTCGTTGGAGAGGATACAGACATCTTCTCAACCCCCGCGCCCCAGGTGTTTGCTCCGAAGAATAGCAAGAAGGGAAAGAAGCAGGGCAAGGGAAAGAAGGGGAAGCGGAATTAAAGCAGAAAGGAGAAGGCCGAAAGTCCCCCTCCTGCCGTGTGAAGGTCGAACCTTTATAGACCTTGAAATCTCATAACTTCGGAACTTTAACCCCTTAGAATCTAAAAACCTTAACCCCCAAATCTCTATGAAAGTTTACGTAATGTCGGGTTGTCCCGACTGCACTCAGATAAAAGAGTTAGCAAAGACCGACGCACGCTTCACCTTAGTGGACATTGGTGAAAGTCCGCTCAACCTGAAGGAATTCCTGCGTCTTCGTGATTCCCATCCCGCTTTTGATCGCGTAAAGGAGCGTGGCACTATTGGTATTCCTTGTTTTGTGCAGGAGAATGGTGCTATCGTATTCTCGCTTGATCGCCTTACGAATCCTCCCCAGTCAGACGCTGAGGCTGATGTTCCTCAAGGAGCAGCGTGTAGTTTAGACGGAAAAGGATGTTAATCCTGTGTAATAAACAAAGAAAAGAGGCTGTGTCGTAATCCATTTACGGCGCAGCCTCTTTTCGGTACGTCCCAAAGGAGTAAAACGTTAGACATGTGTTCAATAAATAGAGGCAACCGAGTGCGTTGGGGAAGCGATGAACCATCTTTGTAATGAGGCGTTGCCGAGTTAGGTGACTTGCGTGACACATTTTTTGCCTTGTCCGCAGGCGTTTTCGTGAAAAAATCCCATCACGAATTAATAATTCGCGAATTAGTAAACGTGAGTTCGATATAAGTATAATCCGTAAAACGAAGCGTATGTTGGGGAAATTCGCTTTTTTTTGGGGGGGATTGGGGTGTTTGTAAATGAACGGCATCAGGACGTGGGGTCTGATGCCGTTCTTGTTTTGTTTAATGGTTGGGTGGTATTGCGTTCGAATGGTATTCTAATGGCGGTTGCGAGCGCAGCCAAATTTCCAAACAAGGCACCAAATTCTGCCGCGTTTCACTTGCGCCACGCTGGTAAGTGAATGTAGATGTGTTG
>CALCHM010000056.1 GCA_937901345.1 uncultured Prevotella sp.
TTTTTTATTGTCACATTGTCACATGTCACAAAATTGCGTAAGGCTTGCCCACTTGCAGGAGTTAGTTCCCCTCCTCCACCTGCTCGGGAGTCTCTTGGGGCTCATTTTCGGGCGTTTCTTGACCGTTGTCCTGACCGTCCTCCACGTCCGTAGCGGGTGCCTTAGCGCGGCGTGTGCGGTAGGCATTTTCCTGGTCGGTGATGATTTGCTCCAGGTTTTTGAGGAATGCCTCGTTGCTCTCAGAGGGGTTGATGAGCGTGTGGGCGTAATAGAGGGCGATGATGTCGGCAATGAGGGTGCAATAGACAGGGCGGTTTTCGGCGGCCTTTGACACCACGGTGTTAGACTCTGCCACCGTACGCGTGTCGAGGGCAATGTTGAGTTCGGCAAGCGCCACGGTTATCTCTTCCACGGCAGGTGTGAGCCCTGTGGCCTCAATGTTTGCCGTCTCGCTCTTGAGCATGTCGAGATAGGCCTTGGTGGTTGCCACCTGCTGACCATAGGGGAGGCTCTGAATGCCGATGTAGGGGCGTGTCTTCTCGTAGAGCGCTTGTGCGGCCTTTGCCTTGGCGGTGTTGGGGGCGTCACACTCGTTGCGCACGGCGCGGTGGAAGTATACAATGGCCTTGTCGAGTTTCTTATCAGCCGCCTCCACGAGTGCCGTTTCGGGCATCGAGCGGGAGTATGTGAGGGCATAAGCCATGGTGTCACAGAGGGTCTTGAGTTCCTGCATTTTCGCCTCCGTGATGGGGAAATTTTCATCACCCTGAACGGCAGAGAGGTTGCTATAAAGGCGATTTGCAACGTTGCTGAATTCCGCATTGTTGTACTTAGACATTGCGGGGAGCGAGATCTTGATTTTGTAGGTCATGGTTTTTTAACGATTAAGGTTTAACGATTAAGGTTTAACGATTAAGGTTTAACGATTAGGGTTTAACGTTTAAGGTTTAACGATTAAAGTTTAACGATTAGGGTTTAACGAATAACGATTAGGGTTTAACGATTAAGGTTGGGAGTTCTCGGAGTTCTCGGAGTCCCCTAAAGGCAAGACTGAACGCCAAAGGTAGTAGCAATAGCAGTGAGCACAGTAATGAGAATTTGGAGCACCTTGCTCCAAAGCGATTTCTTGTTTTCCATAGTTTTCTAAGAGTTTAGGGTTAGAGTTGAGAGTTGAGAGAGGTCGGAGTTCTCAGAGTCCTCAGAATCCTCGGAGTTCTCGGAGTCCTCAGAGTCCTCAGAGTCCTTTCGAGTCATCAAAACGAGCGGAGGGCGCCTCTCCGTCCGGTCTATCCATGCGGTGCGCGCACTCCGCAAGGTCGTTCAACGTTCTTCGTTCAACGTTCAACGTTTACAATGCAAAGATACAACACGCGGAAACCGAGGTGTCATTTATTGGCATTTATTGTCATTTAGCATTTCAAAAACGAGCAATTTTTAGCGCCTAACCAACGGAATCTCAACCAATTACAATCCCTAAAAAATTTTTAAAAATTTCCCAGCAACTGAACACGCGAGGTCCCAATTGACCGGTACGGACGCACGGTTCGTGCGTCCTCCTCACGCGGCATATTCCATTGGCAAACGTGTGAATGAAGGACGC
>CALCHM010000057.1 GCA_937901345.1 uncultured Prevotella sp.
AGTGATGGTAGGAAATTCTTTATCGCCACATACCGTGCAAATTCCGTTTTCATAATTATGGAGCGTTGCGTTTACTGTTACACCTGAACCAAAGTCATACAGCGGGTTCTTTTTCCATGAACATCCTACTGTGGCTGTTGTCAAAGCAGAGCAACTAGAGAAAGCATCATCCCCAATTCTGGTCACACTGTTAGGAATCTCCACGGACGTCAAACTGGAGCATTCATAGAAAGCACCATCCCCAATGCTGGTCACACTGTTAGGAATCACCACGGAAGTCAAACGGGAGCATCCAAAGAAAGTTGCTCTCCCAATGCTGGTCACCCTGTTAGGAATCTCCACGGAAGTCAAACTGGAGCAACGATAGAAAGCATAATTCCCAATGCTGGTCACACTGTTAGGAATCTCCACGGACGTCAAACTGGAGCAACCTGAGAAAACCTCATTCCCAATGCTAGTCATACTGTTAGGAATCACCACGGAAGTCAAACTGGAGCATTCAAGAAAAGCCCAACCCCCAATGCTGGTCACACTGTTGGGAATCTCCATGGACGTCAAACGGGAGCAAGCTACGAAAGCACCATCCCCAATGCTGGTCACACTGTTGGGAATCTCCACGGACGTCAAACGGGAGCATTCTTTAAAAGCAAAAGCTTCAATGCTTGTGACACTGTTCGGGATAGTGATGGACGTCAAATTGGAGCAATAAAAGAAAGCAGCAGTCCCAATGCTGGTCACATTGTAGGTGTTACCACCATAGGTTACAGATTCGGGAATGGAGACTGTACCGGAATATTCGTTTGAATAAGTGTGTTCGTAGAGTCCACGATAAGTCACCGCTACCGTCTTATCAGACGTAATGTTGTAATAAATGCCATCGACCGCGAAGTCTTCGGCAAAGAGGGGCGTGTTGCAGAGCACGAGGGCGAGGAGGGCAACACAGAGGGTGTGTAGTAGTTTCATTCAGGTTACTTATTTAAAATTTTCGATTTTCTCAGCGAGGGTTTGTCCCACGACGTATCCCGTGGTCCATGCTGCTTGTAGGTTGAATCCGCCCGTGACGGCATCGATGTCAAGCAGTTCGCCTGCGAAATAGAGGTTGGGGAGGGTTTTACATTCCAGCGTGTTGGGATGAACGGCTGCGAGCGCCACGCCTCCGGCGGTTACAAACTCTTCGCGGTGGGGATAGCGTCCGGCTATGGCGTAAGCATCTGCCGTAAGTGTGTTTACGAGTTTGTTCATCCCCTTCTTTCCCACTTCTGCCCAACGGCGTTCGGGAGCAATGCCGCTACGCGCAATGAGATAATCCCAAAGGCGACTTTGCAGTCCCTGGAGGCGCACACTTGTTACTTGGCGTTGCGGATAAGTTCCTGCAAGGGTTTGCAGGTCGGCAAGTACAGCTTCGGGTGTGCCGTTGCCCGTCCAGTTGATGAGCAAGTCGCTGCGGTAGTCCGCGTCTGCAAGGTGTAGGGCTGCGTGTGAAGAGAGTTTCAAGATGGCAGGTCCACTAAGTCCCCAATGCGTGATGAGTAACGGACCTTGAGCGCGAAACTTCGTGCCAGCCAATGCCACCGATGCTCCTTCAACAACGAGTCCCATGAGTTCCGTGAGTGGTTTGTGGGCAATGGTGAAGGTGAATAAAGAGGGGTGGGGCGGTTGAATGGCAATGCCGAGGTTGGCGAGTTGCTGGAGCAAACCGTCTGCTCGAGGTTGTCCGCCAGCGGTGAGAATGACGGCATCGGCCGTTGCCGTGGGGCGGTCGCGAAACTCCAAGGTGTAGCATGGGTTGCTTTCGGAGGGAGGATTGAGCGATGTGAGTTCGTACAGTGTTTTTACCACTACACCCAACCTTTTGGCTTCGTTTTGCAGGCAGAGCGTAATGCTATGACTGTCTTGCGAAACGGGAAATACGCACTGGTCGTCTTGGGTGGTGAGTGCCACCCCGTGACGCTCAAACCAGGCATAGGCATCCTCGTGGTTGAACACGTTGAACAGTCGCTTCATTAACTTATGACCGCGCGGGTAAACGCTCTTCAAGTCTCCCACCTCAGCAAAAGAGTTGGTGCAATTGCAGCGCCCGCCACCGCTGATTTCAACTTTGGCCAGGCATTTCTTGGCACGTTCATAAATAACAACGTGCGCCGAAGGGCATTTTTCTTTTAAGGCAATGGCGGCAAAAAATCCTGCTGCGCCTCCGCCAATGATAGCTGTTTGCATTGAATTGGAGTTGAGGGTTGAGAGTTGAGAGGAATTTTAAAAAGTGAGTGGAGAGTATTTGCCTTGCGGGGCAAGAATGCACGGCATGCCAAGCGAATGACTACACCGCAGGGCAACGCCTCACTTTTTTAAACCTCTCACTTATTTAAACGGTTTTCGGAAGTCGCAACCTTCCTTCCAGCGCGAACACCCGTAGGCGGTTTTACCCTTAATCACCTTGCCTTCGCCACAAACGGGGCAGGTGGAACCTTCACGAATGATTTTGCGCTTCTTCTCTGTGGGTTGTTGGGCTGCGCGTTCTTGTTGTTCTTTCTTGTCAGCCTTAGCCTTGAGATGCGCTAAAGCATCGGGAGCGGGAGCAACCACTGCGGTGAGGCGGTTGGTATTGTCGGCGAGCACCTGACGCACAATTTCTGTCACCATCGCCTTGAGTTCGTCAATAAACTGCTTGGCGTCGTATTCCTGTCGCTCAATTTCGCGCAACTTCTTCTCCCAGCGCCCCGTGAGTTCAGCACTCTTGAGGAGTTCCTCCTTGATGAGTCCGATGAGTTGCACACCGCGTTCGGTGGCAAAGATAGACTTGCGTTGGAGGCGGATGTATTCGCGTGAGAAGAGGGTTTTGATTATCGCTGCTCGGGTGGAGGGTCTGCCAATGCCGTTTTCCTTCATGGCTTCGCGGAGTTCTACGTCATCCACCAACTTACCAGCCGTTTCCATCGCACGAAGTAGGGTGGCTTCGGTGTAAGGTTTGGGCGGTTGTGTTTGTTTCTGCGCTAAATCAGGGATGTGCGGACCGTGTTCTCCCTTTGTGAAAACGGGGAGTGTGCGTTCTTCATCCGCATTTTCCTCTTGCGCCTTCTCGCTGTCCTTATCCTTATCTGTGGCATAGACCGTGCGCCAACCAGGTTCGACAATCACCTTGCCCGTCACCTTAAAGGGCACTTCTGCAGCCTCTCCGAGGACGGTGGTGGTTTGGAATTTACAATCGGGATGGAAGACGCTGATAAAGCGTAGGGCAATGAGATTATAAACATTGCGCTCGGTGTCGGTCATGGTGCGTGGCGCTTCGCCTGTAGGGATAATGGCGTGGTGGTCGGTGATTTTGCTATTGTCAAACACCTTCTTCGACTTACGGAGTGGCGCTCCGCGCAAGGGGTCAATCTGTTCCTTATAATAGGCGTAGATGCCGTTCATGATTTGTCCGCATTTGGGGTATACGTCGTCCGGAAGGAAGCGTGTATCTACACGAGGATAGGTGGTGAGTTTCTTTTCGTAGAGACTCTGAATGAGTTGGAGAGTGAGGTCGGAGGAATAACCGAACTTCTTATTGCAATCCACCTGGAGTGACGTAAGGTCGTAAAGGTGGGGAGGTGCTTCTGTGCCATTCTTCTTGGTTACGGCGGTCACGAAGAACTCTGCGTTGCGAATCTTCTCAAGCGCCTCGCGCCCTTCCTCCTCCGAAGTGAACCCACGACGTACGGAGGCGTTGGCATTGGTATTTGCCTGTCCCTGCTTGACTGCTTCTGCGGCTTCCTCCTCCTCGGTTTGCAACACGGCGGTGAAAGTCGTGTCGCGGTAATTCGTTGTCAGCACCCAGTAAGGTTCGGGTTTAAAGTTCTCAATCTCTTCCTGTCGCTTAACGATGAGCGCTAAAGTGGGCGTTTGTACGCGTCCAATGGAAAGCACGGGTTGACCTTTTGCACGGTTGGAGAGGTACTTCATCGTGTACAAGCGTGTGGCGTTCATTCCCAGGAGCCAATCACCGATGGCGCGACAGAGGCCTGCTTCGTAGAGCGACTTATACTCTTCTGCCGCCTTGAGATTGGCAAACCCTTCGCGAATAGCCTCGTCTGTCATTGATGAAATCCATAGGCGCTTTACGGGACATTTGACGCTGGCTTTCTGCATCACCCAGCGCTGAATGAGTTCCCCTTCTTGACCGGCGTCACCGCAGTTGATGATACAATCGGCGTTGGCGAAGAGGTTGGCTATGGTGGCAAATTGGCGCTCAATACCCTTGTCGTTTTTCAAGCGGATGCCGAAGCGTTCGGGCACCATGGGGAGCGCACCGAGTGTCCAGTTTTTCCACATTGGTGTGTAGTCTTCAGGATTCTTGAGTTCGCAGAGATGTCCGAAAGTCCAAGTCACTTGATACCCATTCCCTTCGTAGTAACCGTCGCGCTGTGCGGTGGCACCAAGGATGCGGGCGATGTCTTTCGCCACGGAGGGTTTTTCAGCAATACAAACGGTCATAAGGAAAGGATTTTAGTGGTGTCAAATTGAAAGGTGGAGGTGGAGAAGGCACGGTCGAGTGCCTTATTGTGGGAGAAATCTTGGGGCGTTCCTGTTGTGAACTGCCCTTTATCTAACAACCAAATATGGTCGCAACATTGGAGTGCAAGGTCGAGGTCGTGCGTAGAGATCAGGATGGATTTCCGTTCCTCGTATGCCAACTTGCGCAAGAGCATGAAGGTTTCGGTGCGCGAAGGATAGTCCAAGAAGGCAGTGGGTTCGTCCATGAGGATAAAGGGTGTCTGTTGTGCGAGCGCCTTTGCCAACATAACGCGTTGGCGTTCGCCATCAGAGAGCGAACCTATCCTGCGTTGGCGCAAATGGGTGATACCAGTTACGTGTAGCGCATGGTTTACCACATCGAGGTCGGTGGATTTCAAACTTCCCATCAAGTTGGTGTAGGGCAACCTACCGAGTGCCACCACTTCTTCGGCAAGCATTTGTGGTGCCTCTACTTTTTGTGTCAACACAACGGCAATCAACCGCGCACGATCGCTTCGGGAATAGGTTTCTAGCGTTTTACCATACAACGTTAAGGTGCCCTCCAATGCTTTTTGTTCGCCAGTGAGTGTGCGCAACAGGGTGCTTTTTCCCGCACCGTTCACTCCGACTAGCGCGGTGAGCGATGCTTCCGATAATTGCGCTGAGATTTGCTGGGCAATCACCTTTTTGGGGTAACCTATGGAGAGATGTTGAAGATGCATGGGGAGGGGGGTGAGGAGTGAGTAGTGAGTAGTGACCATCCGGATGGTCGTTGTACTCTGTACTCTGTTAGTTGTACTCTGTACTCTGTTCCTTAGTTTCTAACAACTAAAGCGTCGTTGCCGTATTGCAGATGGTAGCGCAACATGACGTGTGTGCCGGGGCCGTCTTTGGGGAACCCCATGTTATTGAGATTATAAGTGGTGGAGCAGCGCGAGCAATGTGCTTCGCCACGTTCGTTTATGGTGAGCGAGCGCTGGATGAGCATTTCGTTGAAACATGTGGGGCATGCCAAGTCGAAGGCTACGGGTTGCATCATGCCCGATAAGTCGGGTATGTTGGGCGTTCCGATGATAAAACCATTTAGGCACTTTGGTTTACCATACACATCGAGTGCCGTGCGATTGGTTTGTGTACTCTGACCGTGGTTGTTCTCAAAGTGGTAATAATTTGTGGAGAATGTCACTTTGCAAAACACCCCAGGACTGTTGAGTGCCGCATGGAGCGGTTGCACGGTGCTGACGGGTTGCACACGCAGAAAGGCGGGAACCTGTGCATACTCTGTGTTTGCATCATCCGTGCATGCAACGATTCCTAAGATGGCGATAAAACCGAAAAAGCGAAGTAAGGGGGATAAGTTCATAGCAATGCGTCAATCGTCTAAGATATGGGGAATTATCCGTGTTCCGACGGGATTGCAAAGTTAGTACATATTTTTTCAAATACAATTGGTGGGCATGAGATTCCCTTAAAACCATTGCCGCTTCCACCATATATAATATAGCGGGACTTACATGGTGGTGTAAATCCCGCTATCGTCTATCTAGTCTATTTCTAATCAGCTTATACGTTAAGCAAGTTACGTTCTGCTATTGCCACGCGGTCGAAACCGAAACGCTCGCAAATTTGGTCCATCAAAGCGGTAATCTCCGTGTTGCAGAGGTTGCCGATAGAACCTTCGTGTGTGTGAGATATATTCTTGTCGGGCGAGAAGCGTCCAGCCTCGATGTCCAATCCCACCTTTTTATAGGCGTCTCGGAAGGGCATGCCGTTTGTTGCCAATCGGTTGACTTCTTCAACGGAGAACATAGCGTCATAACGTGGATCGTTGATGATACTTTCGTTCACCTTCATGCGGTCAACAATGTAGGTCGTCATTTCAAGGCAATCAAGCAGTTGGTCGAAGGCCGGAAGGAACACTTCCTTGATTTCTTGAAGGTCGCGGAAGTATCCGCTGGGCAAGTTGTTTTGCATCATCACGATTTGTTGAGGCAATGCTTGTAGGCGGTTACAACGTGCACGGATGAGTTCAAATACATCGGGGTTCTTCTTATGAGGCATGATGCTCGAACCTGTTGTGCATTCATCGGGAAGTTTTACGAAACCGAAATTCTGAGAATTATAAAGACATGCATCAAATGCCAATTTCGCTACCGTTCCCGCAATTCCCGCTAAGGCAAAAGCAACGTTGCGTTCGTTTTTCCCGCGACCCATTTGTGCATAAACTACGTTGTAATCCATACTGTCGAAACCGAGTAGTTCGGTGGTCATCGTGCGGTTTAAGGGGAAGGACGAACCATAACCAGCGGCAGAACCGAGGGGATTGCGATTGGTCATGCGGTAAGCGGCCTCGAGAAGTAACATGTCGTCGGTGAGACTTTCGGCATAAGCGCCAAACCATAACCCAAAACTGCTGGGCATTGCCACTTGAAGGTGGGTGTATCCCGGCATGAGAATGCCCTTGTAGCGCTCGCTTTGGAGTTGTAGTTTGTCGAATAGCGCACGCACTGCTTCTGCCACTTGTCGCAACTTGTCGCGAGTGAAGAGTTTTAGGTCCACTAACACTTGGTCATTACGTGAACGTCCGGCATGAATTTTCTTGCCCATGTCGCCCAAACGGCGGGTGAGCATCAATTCTACTTGAGAGTGAACGTCTTCGATGCCGTCTTCAATTACGAATTCACCACGCTCCGCCAAGTCATAGATGGTGCGGAGTTCTTGAAGCAAGGGTGGAAGTTCGTCGTCGCCTAAAAGACCAATGGAGTTGAGCATGCGGATGTGTGCCATTGAACCCATCACGTCGTACTTGGCGAGGTATAGGTCTAATTCGCGATCGTGTCCCACCGTGAAGCGGTCTATTTCATCGGCCACCTGAGTGGATTTTTCCCAAAGTTTCATTGTGTTTTCTGAAAATGTTGTGTCAAGTCTAATTCCTTCTGTTTGTCAAGGCGAACCTTAAACATTGTTGTGCTATTCCTCGTTTGTGGGAATAGAAATGGGCACCTCTCGTGAAATGCTTTGTTCAAGCGAAATCAGCGTTTCGGTAGATATTACCCCTGGAATTTCCTGAATCTTATTGTTCAAGAGGGTCATCAAGTGCTCGTTGTCTGAGGAATAGAGCTTAACGAGGAGAGTGTAAGGTCCTGTTGTGAAGTGACATTCCACAATTTCAGGAATGTTCTTCAATTGTGAGGAAACCTCTTTATACATAGATCCGCGTTCCAACTTAATTCCTACATAGGTGCACGTGCTATACCCCAAACTCTTTGGGCAAACATGATATCCCGATCCGATAATAACACCAGTTTCAATGAGTCGCTGAACGCGTTGGTGAATGGCAGCGCGTGAAACACCACATTCCACGGCTACGTCTTTAAAAGGAATACGTGCGTTTGAAGAAATAATCTCGAGAATCTTCTTATCGAGAGCGTCTATCTTTTCCATGGATTTAAAAAAGTAACAAAATGTAAGTTATTAGCAATTATTAATTCGGTGGGCAAATTTAGTTAATAATTTGACAGACGTAACATTTTTGCAAGGTTTTTTTGTCATAATGAAAGTTATTTTTGGCGTTAATGGCAGAATTGTAGCGAAAGATGGTGCAATTTCTAACTTTTTCGCCAGTGGTGCTTTCAAATGAGTTGTTCTTGTAATTTTCTTGAATCTTTACAATTTGTAAGGTTATGTGCATCATTTTCTTGCTTATTGTTAGTATTATGTGCTAATTTGCGCTTTGAGAGCAACGTGATATTATTGCCAAAACGAATAAGAATCATTAAGTAAAAACTTTTCAGAAATGGTGAAAATTTATATGTAAAAGTTTGGTTGATTAAAAAGTTGTTTCACCCATAGAATTATGTGTCTGTTTTCTTTTTTTCTTCTGAAACAAACGTGTATTTTTGCACCCGTTAATAGAAAAACGGAATGCCAGTTTGTGGCGTTTTAAAGTAGGGTGAAACGTAAGGCTTGTTTGAAAGTCTTTGAAATCCAAAGGGATAAGATGTTGATGATGTTTTTCTAACTTGATTCGAACTTTCTTAGATAAGGTAGCTGCATGCACATTGTTTGAGGTGATTTCCGCTCTTACCAATTACTTTATTAAGGAAGTGTTATTACGCTAATTTAAATTCTATTATACACTTACAAAAGGTGGATTTTTAAACGCTGGGTGATGCAGTAAGTTTCCCAAAAAGTTTAACAACCACATTTTGAATAAACACACACTGCGCCCATGTCTACCGAAAATTTCATCATCACCAAGCGAGATGGTTCACAAGAGTCGTTTTCGCTTGAAAAAATCAAGAGCGCTATTCTGAAGGCGTTCGCTAACGTAAGTGAGCACATTTCTGCGGAACAACTTAAGAAGATCGTTGACCACTTGATGTTCTGTAACGGAATGAGCGTTGAAGACATCCAGAATCAGGTTGAAGTGGCTCTCATGGCAGAGCGTCATTTTAAGGCTGCTAAGGCATTTATGCTTTACCGCCAGCGCCACATGGAAGATCGCGAAACTGCCGACAAACTCCGTTTCCTCATGGATTATTGCGACTCAGCAAATGCGGCAACGGGTTCGAAGTTTGACGCCAATGCGAATGTTGAAAATAAGAACATCGCTACGCTCATCAGCGAACTTCCCAAACAAGGTTTTATTCGCTTGAACCGTCGTTTGCTTTGCGACCGCATTAAGGAAATGTATGGTAAGGAAGTGGCAGATCGCTACATCTACCTCCTTAAGAACCACTATATCTATAAGAACGACGAAACCAGTCTTGCAAACTATTGCGCATCCATCACCATGTATCCTTGGTTGCTCGGAGGTACGAAGAGCATTGGTGGAAACTCCGTGGCGCCCACGAATTTGAAAAGTTTCTGTGGTGGTTTTGTAAACATGGTGTTCATCGTTTCAAGTATGCTTTCTGGAGCCTGCGCTACGCCTGAGTTTATCATGTATATGAACTACTTCCTCGAAAAGGAATATGGTCAAGACTACTTCCAGCGTGCTGGCGAACAGGCGGACAATTCCTTGCGCAAGCGCACGATTGATAAGGTGATTACCGATTGTTTCGAGCAAATCGTTTACTCTATTAACCAACCTACGGGTGCGCGCAATTTCCAGAGCGTATTCTGGAATATTTCCTATTACGACAAGTACTATTTTGAAAGCATCTTTGGTAACTTCTATTTCCCCGATGGTACACAACCCAACTGGGAGGGTGTGAGTTGGTTGCAACAGCGCTTCATGGAATGGTTCAACCAAGAACGCACGAAGACTGTTTTGACATTCCCCGTTGAAACCATGGCGTTGCTCACCGAGAATGGTGATGTGAAGGACCAAGAGTATGGCGACCTCACCGCACGCATGTATGCCAAGGGACACTCCTTCTTTACTTATATGAGTGACAATGCCGACTCGCTCGCTTCATGTTGTCGTTTGCGCAATGAAATCCAGGACAACGGTTTCTCTTACACTCTCGGTGCTGGAGGTGTGAGCACGGGTTCAAAGTCGGTGCTTACGATTAACCTCAATCGTTGTGTGCAACAGGCTACGCGAGAAGGTCGTCCCTATTGTGACTTCTTGAACGAAGTGGTTGACTTGGTGCATAAGGTGCAGATGGCTTACAATGAAAACCTCAAGCACCTTCTCAACAAGGGTATGCTCCCCCTCTTCGATGCAGGTTATATCAACATCAAGCGTCAGTATCTCACCATCGGTGTGAACGGTATGGTAGAAGCAGCCGAAAGTTTAGGACTCACCATTTCGGATAATGAGGAATATGCAACGTTTGTTGAAAACATCCTCAGCCTTATCGAGAAGTACAACAAGCAATACCGCTCGAAGGATGTGCTCTTCAATTGCGAAATGATTCCTGCCGAAAACGTAGGTGTGAAGCATGCGCGTTGGGACCGTGAGGATGGTTACTACGTACCTCGTGAGTGTTACAACTCGTACTTCTACGTGGTTGAAGATTCCAACACGGATGTTATCGAAAAGTTCCGCCTCCACGGACGTAAGTATATTGAGCATCTCACGGGCGGTTCTGCACTCCACATGAACTTGGAAGAGCACCTCAGCGAAGCGCAATACCGCCAGTTGCTCCGCATTGCTTCGAAGGAAGGATGTAACTACTTCACCTTTAACATTCCCAACACCCTCTGTAAGGATTGTGGTAAGATTGACAAGCGCTACCTGAAGGCATGTCCCCATTGCGGATCTGAAAATGTGGACTATCTGACACGCATCATCGGATATCTGAAGCGCGTAAGTAATTTCTCTCTCGATCGTCAACGCGAAGCATCTCGCCGCCATTACGGCAAGTTTGCATAATTCGCATTGAGATATTGTTAAGGTTAATAAATATGTTGTGAAACGGTCATGCCTCCTCGCGAGGTGTGGCCGCTTCTTTTTTTGTGCAATAATATAGGAAGTTCACCCTCTACTACAGACCCCTCCGCCCTTTGGGCATTTGACCTCGCAGACTCGGTCTTCCTCCTCCTCGTAAGGCATAGTATAAACAAGTTTATCCTCTGCCCT
>CALCHM010000058.1 GCA_937901345.1 uncultured Prevotella sp.
CTCTTACACAACTTTAGAGGGTGTGCCGAAATTTTGCATTTCGACACACCCTCCTACTTGTTTATCATTTTTTGATTTTTACACCAATCCTTGTTGCATCATGGCGCGTGCCACTTTCATGAAACCGGCGATGTTGGCGCCTTTCACGAAGTTGAGGTAGTCGTCGGTCTTGCCGTAGCGCACGCATTGGTCGTGGATGTCCTTCATGATTTGGTGGAGACGGATGTCCACTTCTTCGTTTGACCAACTGAGGTGCATAGCGTTTTGAGACATTTCGAGTCCTGAGGTGGCTACACCTCCAGCATTCACAGCCTTACCTGGAGCGAAGGGAGTCTTGGTTGCCACGAAATAATCTACGGCCTCGGCGGTACATCCCATGTTGCTGACTTCTGCAACGATCTTTACGCCGTTAGCCACGAGTTGCTTGGCGTCTTCTTCGTTGAGTTCGTTCTGCGTAGCACAGGGGAGCGCGATGTCCACAGGTTGTTCCCAGGGTTTCTTGCCAGGATAGAAGGTTGCTTCGGGGAATTCTTCGGCATAGGGTGCCACGATGTCGTTACCCGAGAGGCGGAGTTCGAGCAAGTAGTCAATCTTTTCGCCACTCACTCCAGTGGGGTCATAAACGTAACCGTCGGGACCAGAGAGTGTCACCACCTTTGCGCCCAACTCAGTAGCCTTCTTGGCGGCTCCCCAAGCGACGTTTCCAAAACCTGAGATGGCAACGGTCTTGCCCTTGATATCCAAACCGTAGTCGGCACACATCTGTTCTACAAAGTAAAGTGCTCCGAATCCGGTAGCCTCGGGACGGAGGTTAGAACCGCCAAACTCCATGCCCTTACCGGTGAAGGTACCCGTATGTTCGCGTGCCAACTTCTTGTACATGCCGTAAAGATAACCCACTTCGCGACCTCCTACGCCGATATCGCCAGCAGGTACGTCTTGGTCGGGACCAAGGTTACGCCACAATTCCAACATGAACGACTGACAGAAGCGCATGATTTCGGCATCGCTCTTGCCGCGGGGTGCGAAGTCAGAACCGCCCTTTGCTCCGCCCATGGGGAGTGTGGTCAAGGCATTCTTAAACGTCTGTTCAAAACCGAGGAACTTCAAGATGCTGAGGTTTACCGAGGGATGGAAACGAATGCCGCCCTTGTAGGGACCGATGGCATTGTTAAACTGCACACGGTAGCCAATGTTGACATGAATCTCGCCCTTATCGTCGGTCCAAGGCACGCGGAAGGTGAGGATTCTGTCGGGTTCAACAAGGCGTTCGATGATTTTAGCACGTTCAAATTCGGGGTGCTGGTTATACACATCTTCAATGGAGTGAAGAACTTCGCGAACCGCCTGCAAGAATTCGGGTTCGCCAGGATGCTTAGCAGCCAATTGCTGCATGATAAGTTCCGTATTCATAATATGAAACTGGGTTAGTAAAGTCGCTACGCAGGTTGCGAAGCGCTTGGTAAAGAAGGGAAAACTAATAATAAGGTGATACGCACTCCTGGGAGTCGTAACACGATGCAAATGTAAAGAAAAAAGGGGACACGCTGTCCCCTTTCGTCTAAAATATTTTAACCTAATGACACTTACTCCTGCTTTTCATCATCAATCTTTTCGACCAAAACGGCAGGCAATGCCGTTGTTGCGACGGCAGCAATTCCCTCGAGTTGTACCACTACGCGACGCTCATGTTTGCGCGACGTGCTGAGGTAGATGCCTTCCACTCCCTCAAAGGGACCTGCAATAACGCGCACGCGCTGACCGGTCTGCCAGTCAATCTTTTGGGCATCAAGAAACTGCACGCGCGCTTCGTGATTGCCCGCTACGGCAATGAAATTCAGCATTTGATTTCGTGGCACAATGACGGGTGTGCGCTTTACGCGCTTCATTCCCTCGTAAACATCGCGAAGCATAAAGTTGAAATCTAACTCGAAGGGATGTGCCGCCTTGAGTTGTAACAAGCGCTTGTAACTGGTGTGCACAAAGACGTAATTATTAAGCGCTACCTTCTCTTCATAACAGAAGCGCCCCTTCTGATCTCTTTTGCGAATGCGCCTGATGGGCACGAAGGCTTCCATCTGCCCCAGTTCGCGGAGTTGTTCTTTCAGTTTTAACTCCTTTTTGTAGGCCACGAGCAGCACGTACCAGTGCTTTTCTTCAGCAACGGGACTACTCGCTGGGGAGTGTGAATTGTGGGTTATGTGTTGCATTGAATGATTAGATGTTCATTTTTGGGATAAGACGATTATTTCTTTAGTTCCACACAGAAGGTGGTGCCCTTCGGACTGCTATCTTTCACATAGATACGTCCGCCGTGATATTCTTCAACGATGCGTTTGGCGAGCGACAATCCGAGTCCCCAACCGCGCTTCTTCGTGGTGTAACCCGGGCGGAACACGGTTTTAAACTTATCCTTCGGAATGCCCTTACCCGTATCGCTCACTTCGATGTGGATGGAGTCGGACACGCGATACATATAAATACCGATATGCCCCTCGCCCTGCATGGCGTCGATGGCATTCTTACACAAGTTCTCGATAACCCATTCAAACAGGGGGGCACAGATGCGCGCCGTCACCACCTTGTCGGGATAACTGCATGAAAGCGCCACCTTATTAGACGCACGCGGAGCAATATATTCAACCACACGCGCAATCATTGCGCACAAATCTTCATCGCGCAACTCAGGATGACTACCAATCTTGGAGAAGCGGTCGGCAATGACTTGCAGGCGTGCTACGTCTTTCGACATTTCGTCAAGCATGGCATCGTCAGGATAGGTTTCGCGCAACACCTCGCTCCATGCCATGAGCGAAGAAATGGGGGTTCCGAGTTGATGGGCGGTTTCTCTAGAAAGTCCCACCCACACCTTGTTTTGCTCGGCTTTTTTCGATGCCAACAATGCAAAGATAGCGACGACAACAAACAGACTTATCACCCCCAACTGCACGTAGGGATAATGCGTAAGACGCTGGAGCAGAATAGACTCGTCGTAACAAACGCGTAGTTGCAACGGCAGTTCTATGTCGGGCGTGATTACGTCAACCGCAATGACATTGCCCCTGCGCACCATGCGTTGTGCCATGCGCATCAAATAAGCAGTGCTGTCGGTAGCCGTTGGAGCATCAACCTCCACGTTGCGAAACTCGATAACGTTGTCAAACTCATCTAAAACCACCACGGGAATGTGGTTGTTGCTATTCATCACCTTGAGCACAAGATTCAAGTCGGTATGTTCATCGGCATGACTCAAAGTGCGCATGGCTTCTGCCCAGACCTCCATATTGTTACGCTCCTGACGCGAAAGGTCGCGCACCAACACATGCGAGACCACCAAACTCGCCACTGCAATGATGACGGCAACGACGACGAGTAGTATTTTAATCTGTTTGATACGGTCAGACATAACGTTCAAAATGAGTTCCTTCCAAGAATTTTGGCAAAAATAAAAAATCTATGGGGAAAAAGGCGTAATTTTGTGCTGGATTTTTCCACACACATTGTCCACTCCACCCTTTTATTGAAGTAAAACGATTTATAGAAATCAGTCCCTTATGAAGATTACCTCTGCAGAATTCCTCATCAGCAACAGTCGCGCTGATATGTGTCCCCAGACCTCCATTCCTGAATATGCATTCATCGGAAGAAGTAATGTGGGGAAGAGCAGCCTTATCAACATGCTTACGGGCAGAAAGGGACTCGCCATGACTTCAGCAACACCAGGGAAAACCATGCTGATTAACCATTTCATTGTAAATAAAGAATGGCACTTGGTGGACCTTCCTGGATATGGTTATGCCAAGCGTGGAAAGAAGGCTACGGAGAAATTGCAAAACATTATTGAGCACTACATCCTTGAGCGCGAACAACTCACGTGTCTCTTTGTATTGATCGACTCCCGCTTAACACCACAAAAGATTGACCTGGAGTTTATCGAATGGTTGGGCGAAAACGGTGTTCCTTTCGGCATCATTTTTACGAAAGCCGACAAAAACAAGGCGGGGGATTTGAAGAAAAACGTCCCCCTCTTCCTCAACACGCTGAAAGAACAATGGGAGGAACTGCCCCCACATTTCATCACCAGTTCGGAAAAGCGCATTGGACGCGAAGAATTTCTCAACTACATTGAGCAGTTGAACAACATGATTGCACAAGGATAGTTCAGAAAATGTATGCAAGACTAGCGCGGATCCATTTTATCGCAAAAAAATGAGCGCAATAATATAGAAGTTTACCCTCTACTACAGACCCCTCCGCCCTTTGGGCACCT
>CALCHM010000059.1 GCA_937901345.1 uncultured Prevotella sp.
AGTTAGGGGGACGAGCAACTTTAGTTGCGGAGGGGGTCTGTTAAAAATCTTGGGTAAACTTCTATATTATTGCCGAAAATAAAATGGCGCTATGCAGCTTTTTTCGGTTCTAAGTTGAAAACCCTTCCCATTGATACCGTTTGTCCGATTTCAAGTTTTTTGGGGGGGACTTTTCAGGTACGATGGTGCCCAGTGTTACGCTTCAGGATAAATCATCTTCTTCGTTACCCCACCGTCAATAGTGATGGTTTGACCGTTGATGAAGTTGTTTTCCGCTTCACATAGGAAGATGACGGCGCGAGCAATGTCCTCAGGTTGCCCCACACGCCCACTGGGGTGAAATTCGTGGTCAACGGGTCGCAACACTTCGCTCTCGTTTACGTGAATCCAACCGGGAGCAATGGCGTTGACCGTAATGTGCATCGGGGCAAGAGAAATGGCAAGTGCGTGAGTCATCGAAGAGATGCCACCCTTCGAGGCGCTATAGGCTTCTGTGCCCGCTTCGCTCATCAAGTAGCGAGAAGAACACAGGTTAATAATGCGCCCATACGTATGATTACGGTTCTCATTTCTGAGGCGCGCTAGGAAGCGAGCGGTGATGAATGCCGAACGCAGGTTGGTGTGGATAACGTGGTCAAACTCCTCAATGCTCACTTCCGTTAGCGATTTGAAACCACCAATCCCCACGTTGTTCACAATCACGTCAATGTCGCCCCAATCCATGGCAACACGCTGCAGGCAATTTTGCAGCGACACCTTGTCAGTAACATCCACTTGATAAAACGTAGCGCCAGCAATGGATCCATCCTTAAGGTCGCAATAAGCCACGTAATCACCCGCCCGTAGAAACGCCTCTACGATGCTGCGACCAATACCATGTGCGCCACCTGTTACAAATACGCGTCTGTTCATGTGATGATTTGTTATGAAAATGTATCAAATAGTAGTTCTGTAATAGTCCGAATAGCATAAATTGCGAGTTTGCCAGACAGTGATAAAACAGAATCAACTTAATCCTTATGAAGAAAGGAGAAGGTAACCCGCTGAGATTATCTTCTCCTTTGTTATTGTTGTGAATCTGTAATGCGGTTGCCAATGTTTAGCGCTCCGCACGCATGGGGTTGTTGAGGAAGTCGGCATAGGCGAGGCGGATGCCTTCTTCAAGTGACGTTTGTGCTGTCCATCCCATGGCGGCACTCTTTGAAACGTCAAGGAGTTTGCGAGGTGTTCCGTTGGGTTTTGAAGTATCCCAAAGGATGGCGCCTTCGTAACCAACGACCTTTGCCACGAGTTCGGTGAGTCCCTTAATCGTGATTTCCTTCCCGCTTCCGGCGTTCACGGTTTCGTTGCCGCTGTAGTTTTCCATGAGGAAGACGCAGAGGTTGGCGAGGTCGTCAACGTAG
>CALCHM010000060.1 GCA_937901345.1 uncultured Prevotella sp.
TGTTATCATAGGGAACTGCCTGGATTTCAATGGTCTGACGGGAAGTCATAGCGGCTTCACCGGAACCAAAACGTGGTGCTTTGGAAGCAATGATGTAGGAATCACGCTGATAGCCTGCAAATGCAAGACTGTTTCTGTGTTCATGTTCCCTTTCGGTTCCCCATTTTACCAAGTAGTAATCTACTTTTTTTCCCAGTTCTGTACAGCTCTGTAAAGGAATCATTCATAAAGAGCCAACAGGAATGGATTCTAAGTTTCTTTTTTCATCTCGTTTAAATTTAAACATGAGTTCCTCACTTTCTGGTAGTCAGTCGTTTTTTATACATTCTTATGTCAGGACCGGTAATTTTGCATAATTTAAAATTACTGGTTATTCTGGAAAAAATCCTGTCAGAATAACGATCCCTTAATTCCTGTAATGATAGGTTTGTAGATATTATGATAGATTTTTTTCTGAGTATGCGTTCATTTAAGCACGAAAAAAACTGGGAAGAGGAAAAATTATTAGTTAATTCTGTTCCCAATCTTTTTATTGCATTTTCAATATCTTTCATTCGTTCTGAAGAAGGAGTTTTAATTCCATCTATGTATTGTTGAAAAAGCGAGGTATTGATGCCAGCAATTCGCGCTACTTGACGACGATTGAGTTCAGGAAACTTAAAGAAAATATTCTTCAAAGGATTCTTTTCCTTAGAAGCGTTTTCTTCTGAGAAGAACCCTTCATAAGATAAATCTTCGTCAAGTTCCATCCAATGGATGCCATGATGCGAGAGTGTAAACTTTTGAAGTTGTTCTTCAGAGGCATTATAAAGTCGAGGAAACAACCGCACAGGAAGGTTGCCCTCACGGCCATCAGCTGCAATAATGTAGATGTGACCATTTTCAAACCAAACTTTTTGTGCTTTCATTGTTACAACCTTTTAATGAGATTATTGTTCAAAGAATTCTTTCCAGCGTTCAATAATGACTTCCTTATTTTCTTCAATAGCCATAATGGCTTGTCTAATTTCCCGTGATTTCAAACCATTATTCTCAATTAAAACGATTTCTGGTTCAATACGAAATTTAGCTTCTGCATCTCCAGATGAGACATGTACATGAATAGGTTCATGGTCATTAGAATAGAAGAAAAATCGAAGTCCTAAATAAAAAAATAGCGTAGGCATAACTAATATATATATTTGATTTCAATACAAAGATAGGTATTATTTCTAACACCTCAAAATATTCTATCAATTATTTTGAGTTTTAATAAATCCCTCATATCCTTTTTCCTGGGTCCCACACGATTTTGCGCCGTAGAAACGAAATCGTGTGGGTATTTTTAATCATTATCGGCGGCACGACCAAGCAAACGGCGCGGGAGTGCCGCCGATAGGGCAAAGAAAATCCCACTGCAAACGTGTTGCAGTGGGTTCTGTTTTAGTACATGTCATTTTCAGACAATTCGTTAAAAAGTAAAATTTCTTCGCCTTTGTGGGTTGTAAAACTGAGTTCATAAAAACCTATTCCAAAGCGATAACGTGGCAATAGTTCAAGCGCTTTCTCTTGGGTGATTGGTCTCATGCTTGCGCCTTTCCATCCCCATCCGTATTGATAGGCGCATGGTTTACCTTCTTCAATCCACTTTTTCGCGTTTTCCTTTGTTTCAATTTGCTTGTTCATAATTACTTAAATTTTTAGTGTGGACGGTTGGTTAGTCCGCCCGTTACCTTGATTTGTTGAAATGTTTATTTGCTGATTTGCTTTACTTGCATGTTACTAAAAACGTACGCAATGGGGTAAAAGTCATTTTCTGCGTCCTCTTCGGTCTTGCCGTTCTCGGTTGCCGTTGTTAGCGCTTGTTTGCTTGGTTTGGGATGCCCCCACAATAAAAGCGCCTTTTCTCCCTTGCGGACAAAATAACCTTGTTCTTTCCACTGCTCAAAAGTCTTTAGTTCCTTGTGCCCGTCTGCCGCATACCACTCACGGAGCAAAAAATTAGTGCTCGTTTTTAGTCCGTGGTCTTGCGCTTGCTTTTGCAGTTGTCTGCTGAGTTCCTTTAGTTCGTTGCGCTTCGCTTGGATGGCGTTTTGCTCCTTCTTTACCGGTTCCGGAGTTGTCACTATTTCGGGCGCTACGTCTGCGGTCGGTTGTGTTTGCTTTCTTTTCTTCATGCTTTCAGTTACTGCCTTGATTGAAATTGTTTTAGGTGCCTTAGTCTTGGGTGTGGTTGTTTTTGTTGCTTTCATGATTGTAATTTTTAGAGATTATAAATTGCGTATGTTTGAAAATTGGCGCTAAAAAGTTCTTTGATTTTGTTTTGATAGTCGCTGAAAATAATATCGATACCCTTTTCATCTACTGAGATTTCAAGCGCTTTGCCCCCGTAGTTGATTTCTATGTATGTGAGCGCATTTTGCACTGCATTTTTTATTGTGGCACCAAGAGTTGAGCGGGTGTGAGCTTTTTGAGCTTTGTTTTCTTCGTTGAAGAGATTAGCATTTGTAACAGTAGCTGTGAAAAGGTCGAGAGTTTGCATTTTATTTTCCATTTGTTTTGATTT
>CALCHM010000061.1 GCA_937901345.1 uncultured Prevotella sp.
ATTATTGCTTTTGCCCTTACAGGGCGCAAGTCTCGACTGCAAACAACACCCAGGGCGTTGCCCTGGGCTAATGGATTTATCCCCTTTCAGGGGAATATATGGCGTCATCAGGAGGTTTCAGAGGGAGGGCAAAGGGATGAACCAACGGTCGCTGAACAACGGGAGGCAAAGGGCAAAAGCAATTATAAGAACTTGAAATACAATATTTTTGTACTTTGCCTCCCGTTGTTCAGCGACCTTCGGTACAGCCGTTACTTCTCAAAACTTTACCAGACAGCAAAATTTTGGGAATAACATAGTCTTAGACTCGAGCGTATTTAGACGCTTTTAGCATCATGAAACACAACGTGGGGCAACTGCTATATTATCTCCAAAGTTTTTGGTGAATCATTACAAATTGCAGTCCGAAAATCAGACTAAATCCCCCTTGTGAGCGAGTTATCCGAATTTCACCAATCTATTTGAGGGATATCGGATAGCACTATTATCTTTTGATGGGTAAACCTTCTATTTTAGATAAAAGTAGTGAAATATTTGAGCGTGAGGATTCGTGACAGCGGTAGATACCCTTATTTGTGAGTAAAAACGTTGTGGAGATTGTTTGCGAGGCGCATTTCAAGTAAAAATACGATTGTTTTGGTGAGACATGGTGCAATTTCCGAGCGGAAAAATGGCATTGTCTTGAGACATGGTACAATTTCCGACGGGAAAAATGGCATTGTCTCACTCGAGAACGTGATTTCGGTCTGGAAATACCACCTTTCGGTTGCTGGTAAAGCGTTTTCGAGTCTTAAAACGGAAAAAATGATACAGTTTTCCTGTTTTTACACATTTTTTAATACTTTTGTGAACTGATAAACAGAATTTTCGGAGATTATGGAGGAATTTGTAAAGTTGAATTACATTAAGTTTTCAAAATTAAACCATGCGGAGTTGAGTTACCTGATGAGCAAGACGTCGGAGTACATGCAGGCCGTTGGTAGCGAAGTGTTGCACGTGTCGACTGAAGCGTTGGCGGAGTTTGATGCGTTGTCACAGGAGTTTGTTGACGTTATGACGGAAGGTAAGGCTTGCATTGAGACGTCGCAGATTAAGACTCTCCTTGCAGAGCAGCGCCGTTTGTTAGTATACTTGCGCGAAATGGTGCAGAATATGAGTCGGTTGCCTTCGGGCGAAAAGGGTGAGGCGGCTCGGAAACTCTCTCTGCAATTGGTGCCTCACGTTAAAATCCATCGTATGCCGCAACGTCAGTTGGTGGCACTGATTGATGCCGTGCTGATGGACCTTGAGAAGACGCCCAATTCGCAGTATGTTGACCAACTCTCATTGCGCTCTGAGGTCGATTTGCTGGCGTCCAACAATCGCCTCATAAAGGAACTCGAATTGCAACGTACACAAAAGCGCGCCCTCATTCAGCAAGGTCGCTCCGCAAAGGTGCGCACAGAGTTAATCCGCCTTTTCGACCGCCACACCACCTACATCTGGGCCTACAGCATCGTGCATCCCTCGCCCGAACTCACCACCTTCATCTCCCGCATCAACACCCTCATTGCCGACACCAATACCTCCTACAATCGCCGTACGGCGCAGAAGCGAAGGAGTAAGAAAATGGGCGAGACAAAGAGATAATAGGATTAGAAATTAATATACAATTACATCAATGAAATACGACGTTTTCATAAGTTATTCACGTAAGGATTATGTGGATGAGCACGAGGTTGTTAAAATAGACAGTCCCGTGAAAGCAATTTTGGACTTTCTTGATGCGCATCAAATTAGTTATTGGTTTGATAAGGATGGCATCTATAGTGGTTCAGAATTTGTGGAGGTAATAGTTAATGCTATTGCTGACTCAAAGATGATGCTCTTCGTGTCGTCAGAGCATTCTAATGAGTCTATCTATACAGCTGGGGAAATCTTTGAAGCTATAGAAAACAATCAGTTGATAATTCCCATTAAAATTGATGGAAGTAAATATAACAAGAAGTTTAAGATTTTACTTAATCCTTTAGATTATATAGATATTACCAAAGCAGATGCTTTTTCAGATTTACTCAAAGCGATTGATGTAGAAAAGACTAGGATAGCAAAAATAGAACAGGATGAGGCTTTGCGTCGTGAAGAACTAAAGAAACGTGAATGGCGTAAGTCAGTTAAACTTGAAATTCAAGAGCAGGCGAACGAATTGCTAAAACTCAAGGAGACTCGCAATGCTTTGTTAGAAAGTATTTACAAGAAACTTCGTTCAATAGACCAAACCAAGAAACAATGTCCAGTCTGTGAAAGTAAGGTTGATATAGAAGTTGATTATTGCCAATCATGTGGTTGGTTCTTTCCTTCATTATCTGAAGTTGAAGGGGTTAACATCGAGTATGATAAGTCGGCTTTGATACTTGCTCAATCAAGGTGGGAAAAGAATGGAAAACATGAAAAAAATGAGACCTATGAAATAGTAACCAAACTACAAGAAGAAATTAAGTGTTTGAAAGTTGAGAATAAACACTTACTTGAAGAACTTGTTAAATTAGAGAAGGTACGCGAACAGCAAAGTACAGTTGGTAATAGTGGTGATTATATACCTTCAGAATCTGATTTGAAGAAATGGAATTGGGGAGCTTTTTGCTTTAGTTGGATTTGGGGATTTTCTAATGGGATAATTAAAGAATCTTTAATTGCGCTGCTTCTTAGTGTTAATGTGATGTTTATTCCTATAGTTAATTTGTATTTTGGGTGGTATGGAACTAGATTGGCATGGAAGAACAAAAAATGGACTTCATGGAAATCTTATCAAGAAGTCCAAAGCAAATGGATAACTGTTTCCTATTTGTTATTATTTGCAATAATCATATTGCTCAATGTTGTAATATATTAATAAAGTAGAATCTATGAACTTTAAATATTGTATAAATAAGTGGTTAGGTTGCGGATTATGGTGGCAGATTTTGTTTTTCACCATAATCAACATTTTGGTGTTCCTCTTGTGTGTTGGTTTATATTTCATTTTGAAAACGTCGGATTCAGCATTGGGGACATGGGAAGCACTCCGTTTATTCCTAGATTCCAATAGTATAATAGGTGAACCCAAAGGGTATAGTTGGAACAACCTTTTGTTGTTGGTGACGGAGTGTTTGGGAACCATCTTGTTCTCAGGTTTAATCGTTTCTATCATTACGAACGTCATCAGTCAGAAGGTTAATTTAATCAAGGAAGGTCATGTTCACTACAACATCAAGAATCATGTAGTTATCATTGGATACGATACGATTGTACCTTCCATACTCTCTGAATTGTTGGCGCATCGAGAGTATGCGAAGTTAAAGTTCGTGTTGCAGACCTCTGGGTCGGTAGATGAAGTTAGAAACGACTTGCTCACAAAGTTGCCACAAAAGGAACTGAAGCGCATCATTTTGGTGCATGCTCCGCGTCTGTCTGTTGAGGAATTGGAACTATTGTACACCCACCATGCTCGCGAGATTTTCATCGTTGGTGAGCGCGATCAGAATGACCACGATGCAGAAAACATGCATACGTTTGAAACGCTTGTAGCTATTCATGAAAAGAAGCATGTTTCAGAACCTAAGTCGTTGACCATTTGGTTTGAAAACGAGGCATCGTATGCAGCCCTGCAACTCAATGATATAAGTGAGGAATGGAGAAGATATTTTGAATTCAAACCTTATAACTTCTACAAACGTTGGGCGAATCGCCTCTTGACGAATAGCGATTATGGTACGGGTAAAAATCAGATTGTTTATCCCGAATTAGACCATGAGGGAATCACCGAAAAGAGTAGCAAGCATGTTCATTTAATCATCGTTGGCATGAATCGTATGGGGATTGCACTTGCAAAAGAGGCTGCCCACATGATGCATTTCCCCAACTTTAATGAACTGACGGGTGAGAATCGTACGCGCATTACGTTCATTGACGACCACGCAGACAGAGAAATGAACTTCTTTATCGGTCGCCATGCTGGTTATTTTGATATTGCGCCGACGCGTTATGCCGATCTTTCTGAATGTTATTTCAGAGATTGGAAGAAGGACGATAAGTATGAAAACTTCCTTGACATTCAGTTTGAGTTTATCAAAGGTCGCTTGGAGTCAAAGTACGTCAGAGATTGGATAACCAAGCAGTTGGCCGACACGGATGCAATTGTAACCATAGCCCTTTGCGTGCATAATCCCTCTCAAAGTTTTGGTATGGCAATGTACCTCCCCGAAGACGTTTATACCCGCGGAAGGGACGACAGAAACAATCCATGGAACGTAGTCGATAAGGACCAAGTTGTCAATATCTTTGTAAGACAAGAAAAGACGGGTTCACTGATTAAAGCATTTGGAGATACCGCAAAGTCAGCGCTTGCGCAGAACAAGAAGTATGCCAACATCTATCCGTTCGGTATGGTTGACGATAGTTTCGCTGTAGATTATTATTCCAATCATTTGGCAATGGCGTTCAACTACGTCTATGACTTCTACTTTACATATGACAATACCTTGCCCTCCAGCCTTCCCTCAGCTGATGCGCTGTTAGAGAAATGGAAATCTCTAGCAACATCGCTCAAGTGGTCCAACCTCTATTTGGCGGATTCCATAGAGTTTAAACTGCGTTCTATCGGTTTGGATGAAAAGACGGCGCAAACGGCAACACTCTCTGACGAACAAATTGAGCGTATGGCCTATACCGAACATTGCCGATGGAATATGGAAAAACTCCTGATGGGGTATCGAGCATTGAGCGAAAACGAACGCTGTAAACAGGTTGACGTGAAGCAATTGAAGAACATGATGTATGTCCACCATCTTATAAAGCCCTATGCCGCTCTAACAGATGCAGAAAAGCAATTGGACAGAAATATAATTCGCAAACTACCTGAAATTTTAAGAATGTTGAACAACTAACACACAAAAAGATGAAAAAACTAACAATCCTCTTCCTTATATTAGTTGCTTTCCTGCAAGTTCAGTCACAAACTCGTATACAGCAAGGTTGTGTGAAAACTCGTGGACGCATGGTGAATGGCGCACACGTGCCTGGTAAGGGACTTCCCGGAGCGGTAGTTGCTATTAAGGGAGGAAATACCGTCGGTGTGAAAAACGATAATGGGTCGTTCTCCTTCACGACAAAAGGAAATACCTATGTCGTAGAATCCGTTACAAAGAAGGATTACGTTTTGGTTGATGCTGATGCCGCACCTAAGACTTACACTTATTCCGCAAATGTGGTGAATTTTGTAATGGAAACTCCAGAGCAAAATTTCGAAGATCAAAGAAATGCTCAAAAGAAATTTCGTATGGCATTAGAGCAGAAATGTAGAACTTTAGAGTCAGAGATTGAAAACCTCAAGTCAGCACAAAAAATTAGTCAACAGGAATATTACAAACTCCTTCAAGAACTTGACGCGCAGCGTGAACAAAACGAAAAACTCATTAAAGATATGGCCACGCGTTATGCTGCGCTTGACTATGACGCGATGGATGACTTTTATCGCAAGGTGTGCTTCTACATGGAGGAATGTGATTTCGTAAAGGCAGATTCTTTGTTGAGAAGTCGAGGAGATGTTGTTTCTCAGGTTGAAACCAACTTGATTCAGCAAGATTTGGTTAAGCTTGAGCGTGAAGAGTTGGCGCGTCGTTGCTATAGTTTCTTTGAAAGTTTTTCCATGCAACATGCCAACGATTCTGCTGCAAAGTATATTGAATTACGTGCGCGTTTGGATACAACGAACGTGGAGTGGCAATATGATGTGGCAAAGTTTCTTGATACCTATTTGGCGAATTATCCCGCCGCTTTGGTTTATTACAATCGTAGTTTGCGTCATGCCCTTCAGCAATATGGCGAAAATTCAGAGCAAGTAGCTCTTTACATCTCGCATATTGCAATTATTCGTGGAATCCAGGGTGATTATTCAACAGCCCTTGACCTATTTAAAAAAGCATTAAGCATTCAAGAACAACGTTTGGGAAAAACTCATCCTGACGTTGGACCTTGTTACACGAATGTAGGAGCGATTTTAAGACTTCAAGGGAAGCATAAACAAGCCTTAGAGTATTTAGAAAAAGGAGTTGAAATTCAAGTAAAAGGTAAAGGCGAAAACGAAGCAGAGGTTGCTGCAGCATACAATAATATTGCAGGTCTTTATTCGCAACGAGGTGAATTTGAAAAGGCATTTGAATATTTTGAAAAGGCTCTTCGCATCCGAAAACTTTTATTTGGTGATGAACATCACACTTTGGCCACTACTTACAATAATATGGGGTTGGCTTATAGTTTAAAAGGTGATTATATTCAAGCATTGAGTTTGATGGAGAAATCATTGCCAATTATGATTAAGTTATTCGGAGTGAATCACCCTGAAGTGGCGAAATGCTATATAAATATTGGGCAACTCTATGAAAAGCAGGGTAAGAATGCTGAGGCCATCTCATACTATACACAATCATTGGCATGCTTCTTGAACGTATATGGTGAACTTCACCCCATTGTGGGTACGGTTTACAACAATATTGGTGGGGTTTATGACACGCAAGGTAATTATACTCAGGCCATGGAATATTATGAGAAGGCCCTGAATATCCAGAAGCAAGTGTTAGGCGATACCCATCCGCATACGGCCATTACCTATAATAATTTGGGGGCACTTTACGAAAAACAGGGTAAAAATGACTTGTCGTTGGAATATTTTGAAAAGACGTTGTCTATCTACCTAACGGTGTATGGCGCGGATCATCCCGTCGTAGCGACCATCTATAACAATATAGGTGGGGTACATTCTAATTTGGGTAACAACTCGAAAGCACTTGAGTATTATGAGAAAACCCTCAACCTACGTCTTAAATTGTTGGGTGAAAATCATCCAGATGTAGCGATTTCTTACAACAACATAGGCAGTATATATTATGCTCAAGGCGAACATACGAAGGCACTTGAACTCTTTCAGAAAGCGCTAAAGATTCAAATTCCCCAGTTTGGCGAGGAGCATCTCGATGTCGCTACTACTTGCAGTAACATCGGACGTGTTTATAATGCCCTGGGCAATCATAATCAGGCATTGGATTTGCACAGCAAGGCACTCAAAGGATTCTTAACTTCATTGGGCGAAAATCATCCCACAATAGTAGAAACTTACAATAATTTGGCTACTACTTATCAGGCTCAGGGCAACTTCTTAGAGGCTTTAAGTTATTACAAACAAGCGCTAAAAGTGCAAACAAATTTGAAAGGTTCTGATACAGTCGACGTAATGCCCTTGCATCTCTCGATTGGTGCTGTCTATATGAATCTGAAGCGCTTCACTGAAGCCTATGACTGTTTTGAAGTAGCCTATAACATCATCAAGCAACTTTTGGGCGAAGATGACCCCAATGTGAAGGATTTAAAGGAGACCATGGACACGTTGATTGAAATGAACTTGGTGAAGGGAAAGAAATAGGGAAATCTACCTCTTCGGTTCGTTTTGTTAAAATACAGATGAAACTTCATAGTACTTCTAGTTTTATCCTTATAAAGCAAAGTTTACGATGAAAACAATACAGATTATCCTAAACCTATTATTTTCTTGCATGACCTTACTTGCACAAACTCAAGTCCAACAAGGTTGTGTGAAGACGCGTGGACGTATGGTTAATGGTAAACACATTCCTGGAGTTGGACTTCCTGGTGCTATAGTTTCAATCAAAGACAGAAATGATATCGCCGCTAGGAATAATGGTTCCTTCTCGTTTCCAACCAAAGGTGCTCAATATGTGGTGCAATCTGTCACTAAGAAGGACTATGTCTTAGTTGATGCTGATGCAGCCCCCAAGACTTATCAACATTCCTCTAATATTCAGTACCTCGTAATGGAAGTTCCCGAACAATTGTTGCAAGAAAAATTGGACAAGGAACGAAAAATACGCAGAACGCTCAATAAGCAATTGCAAAAGAGGGAGGATGAAATTGAGGCGCTCAAAGCTGAAAATAAAATTTCTCAACAGAGGTACCAACAACTTCTACAAGAACTCTATGC
Source organism: uncultured Prevotella sp. (assembly GCA_937901345.1). GTDB lineage: Bacteria > Bacteroidota > Bacteroidia > Bacteroidales > Bacteroidaceae > Alloprevotella. The sequence continues at coordinate 8,012 of CALCHM010000061.1, forward strand.
TGCACAAGAGAACAATGAAAAACTTATTAGTGAAATGGCTGAGCGTTATGCCAAGTTGGATTATGACCAAATGGACGACTTCTATCGCCAAGTTTCCAACTATATTGAAGAAGGAGAATTGCTGAAGGCTGAGTCACTACTCAAAACTCGTGGTGACTTGAATAGCCAAATTGACAAACATCTGCAACAGGGTGCGTTGATACAACAAAAAAAGACAGAACTGAATCATGCGGAATCTGTGCATCAATTTGATAGAGAAGAGTTAGCACGTCGTTGCTATAGTTACTTTGAGAAAATTAAAATGCAACATCTTAATGATTCTGCTGCCTATTATATCAAATTAAGAGCCAGTTTAGATAGTACTAATTATGAGTGGATAAGTGAAGCTGGCAGTTTCATTGCAGATTATTTAGCTGATTATTCAGTTGCTTTGAGATATTTTCAAAAAGCACTAACTTTAGCACTAGAAATAGGTCAAGACGCATACTACAAGTTAGGTAAAGCTTATCTTAATATTGGTGGAGTGTATGAAGCAAGAGGTGACTATCAACAGGCTCAACAGTATTTCAATAAGGCATTGTCAATATATCAGACTATTAATGAGTATAGTCTTGATGTAGCTACTTGCTATAATTGTTTAGGAAGTTCTCTATCTCATGTTGGAAATTATGATGAAGCATTAAAATATTTAAAAAAAGCATTGGAATTAAGAGTATCTATAGAAGGTGATCAAAGTCTGAATTCTGCTCTTAGTTATAATAATATCGGTTCCATTTATTCATCACTCGGTAATTATCAAGACGCTTTGTCCTATTTTCAAAAGGCCCTAAATATTAGACTGAAGTTTGGGGTAGATACAGAGAATATTGCTAGTAGTTATCATAATCTAGGTTCGTTGATGAGCAAACTAGGAGAATATTCTAAGGCTATAGAGTATTTTGAGAAAGCTATCAGTATAAATACACTATTTCTTGGTGAGAATCATCCACACTTAGCTTATTTATACAATAATTTAGGATATACTTATAGTAATATGAGAGTAAATGATAAAGCACTTGAATACTACCAAAAAACTCTCGATATTCGTATAAGACTTTTTGGGGAACTCTATCCTCAATTATCAACTACATATAATAACATTGCGTTAATTCATAAAAGAGACAAACATTATGATAAGGCAATCGAATATTATCAAAAATCTTTAAGTGTTGTGAGGTCTATCTCTGGAGACAAGAGTGAGAAGATAGGAATTGGTTATAATAATATAGGAAGTCTTTATATTGAACAAAAGGATTATATCAAGGCTCTTGAATTTTTTAATATGGCAAAAGATATTTATATTGATTGTTTTGGTGAAGAACACCCCGATTTGGGAGTAATATATGGTAATATAGCAAGAGGTTACCAACAGGTCAAAGATTACCCTCAGGCTACGCTTTATTGTCAGAAAGCAATTCTAATTATGTCAAAAGCAAATCTAGCAACACCTTCTTTAGGGATATGTTATGGTAATCTAGGGAACATATTATTTGCAATGGGTGAATATTCACAATCTTTAGACTCCTTCAATAAGGCTATTCAAATATTGGAATCAAAACTCGGAAAGGGACACTCTATTACACAGTCAATTACTCAAGATATGCTTCTAGTAAAGGAAGTGTTAACAAAGATGAAAAAAGAATAATATGGTGTCACGTTTCAAATACTTTGCCTTCATCAGCTATAACTCCAAGGATATAGCGTGGGGAAAGCGGTTGCAACGGAAGTTGGAACATTACCGACTTCCATCTACGCTTTGTAGCGAAAGAGGGTGGGGGCGCACGCCGCTAAAACCTATTTTCTTTGCTCCAACAGATATTCAGCCTGGCGACTTAACGGAAGAGATTAAGAGTCGACTCCGCAATGCACAACACCTTATTGTGATCTGTTCGCCCAATTCAGCACAGTCAAAATGGGTGGGGAAGGAGATTGCATATTTTCATAGTTTAGGAAGAACCAAAAATATCCATTTCTTTATTGTGGAAGGCGTTCCGCATAGTGGAAATCCAGAGACAGAATGTTTTAATCCCATAATTAAAGAACTGGACCTCCCCGAAATCCTTGGTGCCAACATTCATGAAAAGGTTCATCGTTGGGCATGGTTGAACAAAGAGCGAGCTTACGTGCAACTCATTTCAAAGTTGCTCGGTGTAGAGTTTGACACTATTTGGCAACGTCACAAGCGACTGATGCTCCAACAAGTTGTAGGTTGGACTTTGGGAGTGTTGATCGTGTTGGTTTCTTTGGTAAGTGTTTGGTTTATCAATCAACCTACAGACGTCCAAATTTTACTCCATCAAACTACTGCCAATAATACCAATTTACCTCCCTTACAAAGTGCTGTAATAAAGATCACGTTTGAGAATGAAGTAAAGACTGATACAATACCAGCATTAAATAGTTGTGCCATCTTTACCAATATTCCTCGTAGATTTATAAATAAATCGGTAGCTGTTTCGTTTGCGTGTGAAGATTTCTTGCCTATAGACACCACCCTAATTTTATCCCCCAAAATGACTTTAGACATCAAGCGCAATCCCGAACCTTATGGAAATGTTCGTACGCAAATCTATTCTTTGGAAGATGAAAGGGGAGTGTCGGGAGTGACAATCTATATTGAAGGTGATACGCTTGTGTCAGATGCTAATGGTTACATTTCCACATTTATTCCCTTAGATAAGCAACGCATGAAATATGTGATAACAGCTTCAGTTCCTTTGCAGACAGACACTATCGTAATGCCCAATGGCGATGACGATGTGTTGCTTATAAAGTAACATCCTGTTTACTGAGTAAAATTCAATAAAAAAAAACTCATGACCGACCAACAAATAATACAGTCATTAATTGCCCGTGATGAGCGGGTGACGCAGCAATTCTTTTTTATGAGTTGCCGTCCGCTCTTCATGAGCATCATGCGTTACGTGTTCTCCTACGAAGTGGATTATGACGAGTTCGTCAATGAATTCTATCTGCACTTGATGGAGAACGATGCCTACCGCTTGCGCCAGTTTCAAGGACGCAGCACAATTTATCAATGGATTAAAGTAACCGCCACACGTTACTTCATTGCCAAGCGAGATAACATGATAGATATGGCGCCCAAAGATGCTCTTTTTGAAACGCCCGACAGGGGAGATGACTTTAAAGAAGAGCGACAAACGACAGCACAAATGGATATAGAGCGACTTTTCCTGCTCATGCCCAATAAGCGATATGTGTATGTCATTCAACGCCTAGTTCTACAAGAGGCAGAACCCCAACTTGTAGCGCAAGAACTTGGCACCAACGTAGACAATTTGTATAACATTAAAAAACGCGCCATCGCGGCCTTGACCGAGATTGCACTCAAAGAAGTTGAGAAATATGAAAAAAGAATCCGTAAATAATATTTCAGCAGAAGTTTTGGCTGCATTCCTCGATGGCAATGCTACTGAACAAGAGAGTCGTGAAATAATCTGCAAACTCCATGAAGATGCTGAGTTAAGAGAACTCCTGCATATTTCTCAGGCAGTAGATGCCGAATTAGGCGTGATGCCCCAAGAGTGCGATTTCATCCCAATGACCGCAATGGCGGCGACATGTCAAGAAGAGAACTATTGTAGCTTGGAGTGCGAAAAATATGTTCTTGCTAAGTTAGAAATAGATTTTGATGAGCAACAACTTCTTCAAAATGCTATCCAAAATGGTTGGCAGAAGGAACAAGGCACGGCTCTGCACAACATTGGTCGCCACCTTGAGAGCATGGGATTAGTTGTAGAACGTCGATACAAGTGCAACATCACAGATATAGCTGAGGCTCTTACTTCCAACCAGCATGTTATCGTTGCCGTAAATGGTGAAAAATTGTTGAACCATAGTGAGTCTGTAAAATTGGAGGTGGCATACAAAGATGAAAATCCCGACCATAGTGTAGTCGTATTATCGTGCGACCTTGAGGATAACACCATTACTGTTTACGACCCCAATTCAATGCATCCGTACGATGTCTACCCGATAGAGCATTTTATGGAAGCATGGGCTGATTCTAAGAATTATACGATCACAGCCATCACCGAAGACCAAGCCATTTATGTTCCCCATCTGATTGATCTTTCGGACGTAGAATTAGGAGACGAACTCATCGAACTCCGCGAAGCCATTGCCGAGCATGCCCACAACGTATGGGCAGCCGAACGCCAAGCACAAGGTTGGACCTATGGCCCAGAGCGCAACGATGACCTGAAACAAACGCCCTGCATGGTGCCTTACTCCAAACTCCCCGATAGCGAAAAGACTTTCGACCGCGACATGGCGATGAATTCCATTAAGTTGTTGAAGAAGTTGGGGTGGGATTTGGTGAAGAGGAAGTAAAAATTTATAAGAAATTGTTATATTATATAGAGTAGTATGATAGAAGGTTATAAATATTTTGCGTTTATAAGTTATAAACGTGAGGATGAGAAATGGGCGAAATGGCTCCAAAAGAAATTAGAACATTATAAATTGCCAACTTCTGTAAAGAAACTTAATTCATCTTTGCCTAATAAAATCAGACCTGTATTTAAAGATACTACTGATCTTTCTGGAGGGGTACTTGAAAAGGCTATTAAAGATGCGTTGTCATTATCAAAGTACTTAATTGTTATTTGTTCTCCTCGTGCAGCCCAATCTCCTTGGGTGTGTAAAGAAGTGCAGGAGTTTATAGAGTCGGGACGGGAGGAATTTATTATACCGTTTATTATAGACGGAGTTCCTCATAGCAAGGATAAATCTAAAGAGTGTTTTCCTAATGGTTTAAGAGAGCTTAGTGGAGAACGCGAACTTTTAGGTATCAGTATCCATGACATGGGGCGTGAGGCTGCAGTAATAAAAGTTATAGCTAGAATGTTTGAATTGAGATTTGATGAACTTTGGAGGCGTTATGAACGTACGAAAAGAATTCAGACATTTGTTGGAATGATCATATTTGTTTTGTTCCTCTTGGTTGGGTTATGTATTTATACCTATGTTTGTGACTTGAGGAGAAGCGTCGCGCTTGAAAAGAAAGAAAAAAATCTGCAAAAGTTATATTCAGAATATCTGACTTGTAATAAATTATTGGATGATCAAAAATTTTTAGAAGCATTTAATAAGAGTAAAGATATTTTGAATGATTCCCTTCCCGTAGATAATACATTAGCACCAAAATTTGAGTATATTCTAAGAATGAGTTATGCCGCTTTGCAATCAGATACATTAAAAGTTTCAAATAAATATACAGCAAATTTCCCTGCAATGGATTGGGGAGATATGCCTGTATATTTTAGTGAAAATGGTGATTCAATATATGTTGGATGTAGTGGTTTTTCAATTTTAGATTCCAAGACGGGTAAAAATATCGTTCAGAAAGATTTTTGGCCATCAGATTTTAGAGTTTCAAATGATAAAATTTATTGTTTTGATAATTTTAAGTATGCGATTTATGATAGGGAAACTTTGAACTTGATACAAGAGCATGATCTATCAACTAGTTCGGAAGATCATCAATATTATCTCAATAGTAGTGTTGATGGAAGACGATTTTGTGCTCTAGATTGTAATGGGATATGCAATATATATGACACGAATTCAGGCTGTTTGGTAAATTTTTTTCAAGTGGATGGTAAGTCCTCACTTAATTACAATGGAAGAATATTAGCTTATACAGATAATGAACGATTAAGGCTTTACAATGTTGATACAGGTGAATCTATAGATATTCATAATTCATTATATGCATCAGATTTGCAATTTGACCAATCAGGTAAATGGCTATTATTAAATCTAGAGAAATATGATGTAGTGAATATACTTAACTTAGAAACAGAACAAAGCTATTCTGTTGATATTGCGGATTTGCAAGATAAATGGTGGAATAGTTTTTGTTTTGATTCTCATATGTATGCTAATAAATATATCATTTCAGATGACAATAGATTTCTTGCTATCGGTGGGGAAATTTATGATATGGCAGATAACTCCCTATATAAAAAATTAGATTCATCAGAAAAAGCTGTGGGATTGAAAATATTTCCAAATGCAAGAAAAGTTATTCAAGTAAATTGGGATAACGAAATAATTGTTTATACAAGGAATGGCAAACCAATGTTTGATGCTGTAAATATTGATTTTAAAAAATTAAGACAAGATGATCAGACTAGAAATAAGTATGATATAAATGTTTCGTATCAAGGGGATATAACAGTTAAAACAAAGAGTGGGCATTTGATGGGGGAAATTAAAGGTATAAATGGAGATATATATCACTTAAGTATTTCTTCAGATGAAAAATACTTACTAATAAGTTCTTTGGCTATACCTACAAGTTTGTATGATATCTCGACAGGGGACAGAGTGCAAACATTCCCCTTCCAAACAGGTGATGGAGATTTAGGTTTTGGAATAATTGGCGAAGATGGGTACATATATTTTAGAGGTCTTAACACTGTTTATAAGTACGAGTTGTTATCTATAGAAGAATTGTGTAAAATAAACATTGATAAATGATAGATATCGTCCTTCTTTCTCCTCTATACAATAAATAAAACTTTAACTCCAAAAGAAAGATGAAAAAGAATTATGTACAGCAACCCGTGGATACGAGTGATATCCAGTTGCCTGAAGAATTGAGTGTGTTGGTAGAGCAGATGGCGAAGAATGTGCACGAAGTTTGGGCGCAGAGTCGTATGGAGCAAGGATGGACCTACGGTGAGGAGCGTAGTGATGCTTTGAAACAACATCCATGTTTGGTGCCCTACGAAGAATTGCCTGAACTAGAAAAGGCTTACGACCGTGACACAGCCCTGGGCACGTTGAAGTTGATAAGCAAGTTGGGATTTAAAATCTCAAAGGATGTGTAGGGAAAATTTGAAAAATGCTTTGTCAATCATTGCAAATAGCGATGTCCGGCAGTTGTGCTGAGCGTCGCTATTTTATCACTGATTTGCATTTCATACATGCAGACATAAACAAAGTGGGTGTGCCGAAACGTCAAATTCGACACACCCTTTAAGTTATGAATGCTGTTCTAATTGTTCAAATTTATCTTCCAAAAGTACGTTCACTGCTGTTGCGATCAGTGTTGCCGCGTGATACGGGGTGTGAGGTTGTTCGACGCTGTGGACGTTCGGCTTTGGAGTTGTTTCTTTGCGAACCTCCATTATGGGGCGTTACTTGTGGGCGCTTATTTTGAGGATTATTGTAGGATGGACGTTCGTTTTTTGGTCTGTCGTTCGCAGGACGTTCATGCTTGGGGCGTTCGTTTCTATTGCCTACGTTCGGACGGTCTTTGTCATTTCTGTTTGCAGGGCGATGTGTTGATGGACGCAGACGATCTGCTTTGTTCTTTCTTTTGTCATAGTGGTCGCGCATGCCTACACCGGGTTTCGCCTTGTGGTTATGGAAGCGACTGTGTGCATGCGGATTGCGGTGGTGCCAGTTGCCTCCGCGGTAGGAATGGTAGCACTTGGGCTTCTTGAAATAGTGGAAACCGTGGCGGTAATGGTCGTAGATGCCGTGGTGCCAAGCGGAATGTACCCACTTAATGGGGGTGAAAAAGTAAGCGGTGACTTTGAAAATGGTGTACTGCCAATCGTTGAGGATGTAGCCCAGGTTGATGTTTCGGTAGTTCCAATAGATGCCCGTGCAATCGTGCGATGAGTTGACGTGCAGGAAGTAGTCTAAGTTGACTTGATACACATAATCGTATTGGTCGTGCGTGAGGTTGAGTTCGTAGGCCATTTTGTCCGTAAGGAAGAGGGCTTCGCGGCGCGCTGTGGAGTAGGGGAGCGCCATGAGATTGCATGTGGCGAGCACACTGAACAGAAGTATTAATTTCAGGCGTTTCATAGTTCTGAGTGTTTATGTGGTTTGTAAAATAATTGGTGTCGGTGTACGCATCGAAGTAGCACTTTTACTGCTGGTTATGGCGGCATATTGTGCTTACGTTTGCAAAGGAAGAAAACTTTCACCACGGTGCAAAGTTTTCTTTCGATTATTTCCATTTTGTAAACATTATTTAAGTTTCTGCTTCATTAAATTAACATTTTTCTACTTAAATGGCAGTATTGGCGACATTTTTTTACTTTTCCAAACACTCGGTTTGTTGGTTCGGAATATTAATGTACTTTTGCGTGGAAAAAATTTTAACTATATAATATAATGAGTAAGATTGTAAGTAAGGAGCAATTCTCTGAAAAGGTTTTCAAGCTTGAAGTAGAAGCGCCTTTGATTGCTCGTTCTCGCCGTGCGGGACATTTTGTGATTATTCGTTTGAGCGAAAAGGGTGAGCGTATCCCTTTGACTATAGCAGATTCTGACCCCGCGAAGGGCACGATTACGTTGGTCATTCAGACTGTAGGGAAGACTTCTACGGAACTCTGTAAGTTGAATGTCGGCGATGAAATTTTGGACGTTGTGGGTCCGTTGGGTAAGGCTACTCACATTGACAACTTCGGTACTGTTGTTTGTGCCGGTGGTGGTGTGGGCGTTGCGCCTATGTTGCCCATCATCGTTGCGCTCAAGAAGGCTGGCAACCGTGTGATTTCGGTGTTGGCAGGTCGCTCTAAGGAATTGATTATCCTTGAAGAAGAAGTGCGCAAGCATAGCGACGAAGTGATTATCATGACCGACGACGGTTCGTATGGTCAGCAGGGATTGGTGACACAAGGCATCGAAAGCGTTATTCAGCGCGAGAAGGTGGACAAGTGTTTCGCCATTGGTCCTGCCATCATGATGAAGTTCGTTTGCTTGCTCACGAAGAAGTATGAAATTCCTACCGACGTGTCTTTGAACCCCATCATGGTGGACGGCACAGGTATGTGTGGCGCATGCCGCATCACTGTGGGCGGACAGACGAAGTTCGTATGTGTAGACGGTCCTGAATTCGACGGTCATCAGGTGGACTTCGACGAAATGTTGAAGCGTATGGCTGCCTTTAAGCGCGAAGAAATCGAAGCGATGCAGCCTGCTGCCGAAGCTGCAACTGAAGAAGTCGTAGCAGAAAAGAAGGGTTGCGGTTGTCCCGAAGGCGTGGATTGCAACGAAGCCTATGCCGACGTAGAAGGTCGCAATGACGCTTGGCGCGCAGAACTCCGTTCGCAGATGAAGCCCAAGGAACGCATGCAGATTGAGCGTTGCGTGATGCCCGAGTTGGATCCCGAATACCGTGCGCGTCAGTTGAAGGAGGAAGTTAACCAAGGTTTGAGCATCGCTCAGGCTCAGCAGGAAGCTAAGCGCTGTCTCGACTGTCCGAATCCAGGTTGTGTGGCAGGTTGCCCCGTAAGCATTAACATCCCCGGCTTTGTGAAGCACATCGAAGTGGGCGACTTTGCCGGTGCAGCACGTGTCATCAAGAAGACAAGTGCATTGCCCGCCGTTTGCGGACGCGTATGTCCTCAGGAAAAGCAGTGCGAAAGCAAGTGTATCCACGTCAAGACAGGTGGCAAACCCGTTGCCATTGGTTATCTTGAACGCTTTGCTGCCGACTACGAACGCGAACACAATTTGGCACAACCCATCGTTCCTGCCGAAAAGAAGGGCAAGAAGATTGCCGTTGTAGGTTCGGGTCCTGCAGGTCTGTCGTTTGCCGGTAGCATGATTGCGCGCGGTTACGACGTGACTGTCTTCGAAGCGCTCCACGAAATTGGTGGCGTGTTGAAGTATGGTATCCCCGAATTCCGTTTGCCCAACGCCATTGTTGAGTTCGAAATCAAGAACCTCGAAAAGAGCGGCGTGAAGTTCGTGAAGGACTGCGTAGTGGGCAAGACGATTTCTATTGCCGAACTCCAGGCCGAAGGTTACGCAGGAATCTTCGTTGCTTCGGGTGCAGGTCTGCCTAACTTCATGGGCATCAAGGGTGAAAACAGCACCGGTGTGATGTCGAGCAACGAATACCTCACACGCGTCAACCTCATGGACGCTTCCAACAAGAAGGCAGATACGCCCATCCTCTTCGGCAAGCGTGTAGCAGTCGTTGGTGGTGGTAACACAGCGATGGACTCAGTGCGCACAGCGCTCCGCTTGGGTGCCGAACGTGCGATGATTATCTACCGTCGTTCGGAAGAAGAAATGCCCGCACGTCTTGAAGAAGTACACCACGCAAAGCAGGAAGGCGTAGAATTCCTCACGCTCCACAATCCTATCGAGTACATTGCCGACGAACAGGGTGCAGTGAAGCAGGTAGTGTTGCAGCGCATGGAACTCGGCGAACCCGATGCATCAGGTCGTCGTTCGCCTGTGCCCGTTGAAGGTGGCATCGAAACGCTCGACGTTGACCTCGTGGTAGTAGCCATCGGCGTATCGCCCAACCCCATTGTTCCTGCTTCGGTTGAAGGCCTCGAAACGGGTCGCAAGGGTGTCATCGTTGTAGGTGACGACATGCAGTCTTCAATCCCCATGCTCTATGCCGGCGGCGACATCGTTCGCGGTGGTGCAACCGTAATCCTCGCAATGGGCGACGGTAAGCATGCTGCTGAAGAGATGGACAAAGCGTTGAATTAGAGTACAGAGTTCAGAGTACAGAGTACAACTGCTATCCAGAAATGATGCAGGTCGGTGTTGTGACACACAG
>CALCHM010000062.1 GCA_937901345.1 uncultured Prevotella sp.
CCAAAATCCTCCCCGAAGTTAGGGGAGGTGCCCAAAGGGCGGAGGGGTCTGTAAATTCGTTTGACTCTGTAAAACCGGAGGGGTCTGTAAAACAGTTTGACTCTGTAAAGATGGAGATTTTAAGATACGTCCTCCGCTCCATAATTCCAATGGTTCCCCAAATGCGGAGCACCAATCTTTTAGCAATACAGTTTAAACGTTCTGCACCCCATCCGTAGTCGCTTTTTCGCGCACGTTCTTTGCGCGTCGCTTGCGATGTGCCGTCTTTGCTTCCTCGATGATGGCATTGAGGCGTGAAATGTAGCGGGCTGTTGCGGTTGAGGGGTGACACACACTGTGGCAGAAGGCAAGCGTGGTGATGTAGTCGTAGAGGGCATCGACCTCTGTGCGCAACTCGTGAGCAGTAGGTTGCTCCGTAGCCAGGCGCGTCTGCGTGCGTTTATCCTCCAATGCGCGATAGCGAGCATTCGCGGCGGTGAGTTCCGCCACGGTATCACTCAGGTTAAGTGTGACAATATGCGCCATCACCCCCTCCTTATGCAAGTCGAACAGCAGCGCATCGAGCAGCGCCGTAACCTGCGACCGCGGACGCTCGTAGAAGCGCACCACGGGCATCATCACGGGCATCAACTCCTGTGCAGCCTGCGCAATATCGGCGTAGGGCAGATTTTGCGCATTGCGCACAGTGTTAATGATGAACTGCGCCGCCTTTACGCGTTGCCGGTGCGCCGCTTTCATTTCTGCTGTTTCGGGCGCCGCAAAATTGCGCGCAATGGCATCCGTCAGCATTTCCACATACGCTGCCAGGCGCTCCACGGAGTCAGCCTCAATGCCGAGCGCCTCGCAGCCTTCGCTCAACGTGAGCGCATGCATGCGCCCCATGAAATTAACATATTCCGCCAGATTATATCTGCTGAGCATGGCGTCATTCAGTTTTACAATGTCTCTCATACCTTTTTCCGTGTAGCAAAGTCCTCTCAAGGTTCTTGAAAATCCTTCGCTATATTAATTTATGCAAATGTAGGCAGATATTTTTATATCTGAGCATATTTTTATTAGAATGTAGGAATACATTTGTTTGTCATAATGCCGTTTTATCATAATATTTGCATATATTTACTTATTTTGATGTCTTTTTATTCAAATGTATGCTTACATTGACTTGTTTTATTAATTATTTTATTATAATGTACGTTTATATTAGCTTGTTTCAATACCTTTAAATTCGTTAAACATCTGTGAGATTACCACAAGAATGCTGAATATGTTGTTTTTTGTTGTAATAACATAGCTGTTATCCCCATTAATACAATACATATCCCCTCCGCAACAAAGTTGCTCGTCCCCCTAACTTCGGGGGACATTTTGAGTTAGTCTACCTCGTTTAAGTTTCCAATTAAAAAAAACACGCGATGGAAGTACCACCAAAAGCGGGGAGCGGGTATCCCTTCGGAGAACATTTTAGATACTTCTTCCGCTCCGTAATTACCGCCACCCCCCAACGGGCAACCCGCCCATAATCATTGCCAATCTGCCCTGTTTTTACCCCATAAACCAACGTGCGAACCGACTACGCAGCCTCAAAGTCTTTAAACTTCTTAACAATATTGTCTGCAGTCGTTTTTTTTTTAAATTTGTCCCTGGAATTCATAACCTTACGTTCCTGGGGAGGCATAAGCGCGCTCCCCGTATAATATCGCAATCAATTATTCACTATTTTTTTATAATCACTTTATGAGAATTAAATCATTCTTTATCGGTCTTGCAATTCCGGCATTGGGGTTTGCTCAGAGTCCTGACTATCCCTATCCCGACAATGCGCCTGCGCCTTGTCATCCCGTTCCCAGCAAACGCCAACTTTTGTGGAACGAAACTGAATTTTATGCCTTCTTCCACTATGGTATGAACACCTTTACGGGTAAGGAGTGGGGCTTCGGTGACGAAGCGGAATCTACCTATGCTCCCTTGTCAATGCCCAACCCCGAGCAGTGGGTCACTGCGGTGAAGGCTGCAGGTATGAATGGCGGTATCGCTGTGGTGAAGCACCACGATGGTTTCTGCCTCTGGCCTACAGCAACAACAACGCACAGCATTGCAAATGCAGGAAATGAAATCGGCCGTACGGCAAACATCCCCAAACTCTTTGCTGAAGCCAGCCAGAAGCACAACATGAAGTATGGCTTCTACATCTCTCCCTGGGACCGCAACTCAGCGCACTACGGTAAGGACACTTACGTTACGGAGGTTTTCCTCAAGCAGTGTGAAGAATTGGCGGAGTATGGCACTGACCAGTTCGAAATGTGGTTCGACGGTGCTCGCGGTGGCGATGGTTACTACGGTGGCGAAGGTGGCAACCGCGACATCGACCCCGAAATCTACTACGACATTCCCAACCTCCGTGCGCGTGTACACCGCATTGCTCCCAACTGCGTGATGTGGGGCGTAGGTGGCGAAGCGCGCTGGATTGGTAACGAGTCGGGGTATGCCGGCGAAACCAACTGGGCCATGACCGACTACTTGTCTGAAACCGTGGTGCGCGAAGAAGGCGACATCAACGGTTGGTTCTGGAATCCCGGCGAAAGTGACGCCAAGGCAACCAGCGCCGGTTGGTTCTGGCACAATGGTGAATCGATGAAGAGCGCTGAACGCTTGTTCCAAATGTACCTCGAAACGGTAGGTCGCAATGCTACGCTTATCCTCAACTGTCCGCCCAACCAACACGGTGTGCTCCCCGATAATACGGTGAACGAATTGGTAAAGTTGGGTCAGATGCTCCACGGACGCCTCGCTGTACCCGTTTACGGTCTTGACGAAACAACAGAAGCTACTGACCTCGCAAAGGCAGCGACTATTGAAGTAAGCGAAACACGCACCGGCGGTAAGTACGCAGCAACGAACCTCACCGATGGTGATAAGAATACATATTGGGGAACCAACGATGGCGACCTCGATGCAACCATCACCCTCACTTGGGAAACTCCTCAGGTGATTCGTTACCTCGTAATGCAGGAACCCGTGAAGTTGGGTCAGCGCATCAAGGACTTCAAGATTGAATACACCGAAGACGGCGCTACATGGACAGAACTCTGCCCCGATATGCAGACTACGACTGTGGGCTACAAGCGCATCATCCCCCTCAACGGCAGCACATCAAGCAGTTTCGGCGATGGTTACAACGCTAAGCAGTTGCGCATCACCATCCTCGACAGTCGTGCTTGTCCCTTGCTCTCTAACT
>CALCHM010000063.1 GCA_937901345.1 uncultured Prevotella sp.
GCGGCTGAAATTGGAGCAGTAAACACCATAAAATTTATACGCAAAAATGGTCGAACAACCTTAAAAGGATACAATACAGACATTATCGGATTCACCAATTCAATTACCCCTTACTTAAAAAAAGAGCATAAAAAAGCTCTGATATTAGGAACCGGTGGGGCTTCAAAAGCGATTGCCTTTGCATTAACAAAACTTGGAATCGAATACACATTTGTATCTCGCAAAAAGCAAGATGGCATACTCACATACCAAGAACTTAGCGAAGAGATTATACATCAAAATAAATTAATAATCAACTGCACACCTATAGGGACATTCCCCAACTGCGATATCGCACCTGAAATTCCTTATAAACAGATTTCTTCAGAACATTTTCTATACGACTTAATCTACAACCCTGCCAAGACTCTATTTTGTCAATTAGGTGAGGAAAATGGAGCAATTAGTCTGAATGGTTTAGAGATGCTACACGGTCAGGCTATCGCCTCATGGAGCATTTGGAATCAATAAAAGATAGTATCAAGAAACTCTCCATTACCGGACTTCTACCTATTTGCTCTACCCCACTATAATTGTTCATAAAATAACGAAAGCTCTCGGATCACTCCGAAAGCTTTCCTTGCAAATCAAAAAAACATATTAATTATGAAACAAAGTATTATAAAATAAAAGAATGAAAAAATACTTTTTTATAAAAAACAATTTAATAATAAAATTTAAAGAACTTCCAAAGGAGAATTCCACGAAATGAATTTATAGAATCCACCTAAAACAAACACTTTTACAATCAACCTCCACATTTGGAGAATCCACAATTGGTACAAATCAAGCACCCCTCTTGATATCGAATTGTTTTCTGACCACACTTTTCACAGACCATACCTTTCGCAACAGTACCATTAGGAATATACTTTTTCAAGGCACGCTCCACTCCATTTTTCCAATTGTTGATTGTTTCGCTGTTCAATTGTAAATCTGAAACCAATTTTGTCACTTGATCCAAAGGCATTCCATAACGCAACACTCCCGAAATCAACTTTGCATAATTCCAATACTCCTTATCAAACTTTTCAGATAGTCCTTCTACAGTTGTTTTATACCCACGCTTATTCTTAAATTGGAAGTCATAACGCTTCGTTCCATCAGGATTCTGATTCTTAATAATCACACCTGAAGTTACATGCTTGGGAAGCACAATACCTTCTTCATCATCCATTAATCCCGTAAAGATTTCATAGGGATGACCGTCAAGAAGTCCAACGAATGCCACCCATTTCTCTTTCTTATTTTGGAAGCGAACTACATCACATTCCAACTCTACGGGACGGATTTCTGTGACTTGCGGCGGTTGACAAGTGGGTGGTTCTTCCTTTTTCTGATCTTTCTTTTCAGTACTTACAAGCACCCCACTTCTACTTCCATCACGATAGATGGTACAACCCTTACAACCACTCTTCCAGGCTTCAATATAGAGTTTGTTAACCAATTCTTCATCCACATCTGAAGGAAGATTCACGGTTACAGAGATACTATGATCCACCCACTTCTGAATGGCGCCCTGCATTTTCACCTTCATCAACCAGTCCACATCATTTGCGGTGGCTTTATAATAAGGTGATTTTGCAACAAGTTCATCAATCTCTTCTTGTGTATATTTCTTCGTGGCGTCAAGACCATTTACCTTCATCCAAGTCATGAACTTGGGGTGATACACGATATATTCTTCAAATGAATCACCTGTTTCATCTACGAAGTCAACATGCACTTCAGGATCGTTGGGGTTCACCTTTCTACGACGCTTATAAACAGGAAGGAAAACAGGTTCAATGCCGCTCGTTGTTTGTGTCATCAAACTTGTAGTACCTGTGGGAGCAATGGTTAAGCAAGCTATGTTTCTACGTCCATATTTAACCATGTCCTCATATAGTGTTGGATCAGCATCTTTCAAGCGTAAGATGAAAGGATTGTTCACTTCACGCGCGGCATCAAACACTTGGAACGCTCCGCGTTCACGCGCCATTTCAACGGATGACGCATAGGCGGCAACTGCTAATGTGCGCTGAACTTTAACAGCAAAATCCGTTGCTTCCTGAGTACCATAACGCAAACCAAGAGCAGCTATCATGTCACCTTCAGCAGTAATTCCAACCCCAGTTCTTCGTCCTTCGATGGCCTTCTGATAAATCTTCTTCCAAAGTTGTAGTTCCGTTTGTTTTACTTCTTCCGTTTGCGGATCACTAGCAACCTTATTCAAGATTTTCTCAATCATTTCGAGTTCAAGGTCAATAATGTCGTCCATCAAACGTTGCGCCATGCGCACATGCTTGCGGAAGAGGTCAAAGTTAAATGTTGCCTCAGATGTAAAGGGATTTTCTACATAACCATAGAGATTAATGGCCAAGAGACGACAACTATCGTAGGGACAGAGAGGAATTTCGCCACAAGGATTTGTTGAGATGGTGCGGAAACCTAAGTCGGCATAGCAGTCCGGAATACTTTCACGAATGATGGTATCCCAGAAAAGTACACCAGGTTCTGCACTACGCCAAGCATTATGCACAATTTTGCGCCACAATGCCGAGGCATCAATACGCTTTGTAAACTGTGGATTTTCAGCATCTACAGGATATTGTTGTTCATAAGGCGTTTGACTGATAGCAGCATTCATAAAGGCGTCATCAATGCGTACGCTTACATTTGCTCCAGTCACTTTACCTTGCGTCATCTTTGCATCGATAAAGGCCTCTGCTTCGGGGTGCTTAATACTCACTGAAAGCATCAAAGCACCGCGACGTCCATCCTGAGCGACTTCGCGTGTAGAGTTGCTATAGCGCTCCATAAAGGGAACAATACCCGTAGAAGTAAGCGCAGAATTGCGCACAGGTGATCCCTTCGGACGTAGTTTTGAAAGGTCATGCCCTACTCCACCTCGGCGCTTCATGAGTTGTACCTGTTCTTCGTCTTCTTTCATGATAGCACCATAGGAATCAGCATCTCCCTCAACACCAATTACAAAACAGTTGGACAACGATGCCACTTGGTAGGGATTACCAATACCCGTCATGGGACTTCCTGCTGGGATGATGTAACGAAAACGATCAAGCAAGTCAAAAATCTCTTGCGCTGATACGGGATTGGCATATTTCTGCTCAATACGGGCAATCTCATTGGCCAAACGCCAGTGCATCGCTACGGGAGATTGCTCATAGATATTGCCAAGACTATCCTTCATGGCATACTTGTTTACCCACACACGTGCGGCAAGTTCATCGCCTCCGAAATAGTCCAAAGAAGCATTAAAGGCCTCTTCGTATGTATAAATTTTCTTATCCACAGGAAATTAGATTTATAATTATTTTAATTGAATACTAAATAGGAATCACAAGGTATGTGTTGTTGCTATGAGTGCCAACCAATTATGGAAGAATTGCATACATGACTGTTCCCAGACGTAGTCCACGCCTTGTGAAGGGTCATTGCTACGATAATAGTTTTGTGGTTGCGCAATGCATGCTCCCTTCTCAACGTCTCTGAGATATTCATTATGCAGCGTGTAGGGTTCATATTCAAGATGCCCCACTACATACACTTCTTTGCCATCATTAGAAATCATGATACCCACCCCCGTTTCATCACTTTCAGCAATCACCTGACATGCTTCAGGAAAATCTGATTGGTGTACCTCAGTGTGCCGACTATTGGGCATTAAAAATGCGGGATGTAGGTCATTTAAGAGCGGATGTTGCACCAATGTGCGATGCATATAGATACCAAAACACTTCTCAGGTAAATTATACTTTGGAATGCCATAATGATGATACATGGCAGCTTGTGCTCCCCAACAAATGTAGAGAGAAGACTTCACATGGGTCGTTGCCCACTGCATAATTTCTTGAAGTTGTTGCCAATAGCGTACTTGCTCAAACTCCAAATGTTCTAAAGGCGCTCCTGTTAAGATAAATCCATCATAACATTCGTGTTTATAGGTTTCAAAATCCTTGTAATACGTATCTACATACTCTTGAGGAGTTGTTTTATACGTTTGTCCAGGGATTTTCATGGGCAACAATTCCACATCAATATCTTGAAAATTCAAGGAACGGCAAAAATCCTCTTCCGTCACTTGCTTCATGGGCATAATATTTAGTAAGAGGATGCGTAAAGTCCCCTCTGGCGCCTTTCCATTGGATACAAAAGGTAAATATGTAAGCGGTAAGTTTGTATAAACCATGACGGAAGGTTGTGTTATGCTAAAGTTGCTTTGATTGGGTTAAGAATAGTGAGTATGAATTAGACACAAATTATGATTTTGAATGTTATTCAGAAGGTGACACTAATAGTGATGATTATGAAAGTGGAATTTGGGTAGCTTTAAAATTGAAGAATTAAAATATAATGTAGATAGACTTACAAAGATTATTGAAGCAGGTGCACCTGATTTATTAATTATAAATGAATTAAAACTTATTAAAGAAACTTGTGATAAGGCAATAGAAGAATTAGAAAAAAAATAAAAGAGGATTTTTTAAATAATTAAACAAAAATAAAGTATTTATAAATATTTGTAATAAAAAAGGCTGAATTTATATTCAGCCAAATTTTATTTTTTACCGTATTTAATAAGAACATTGTTTATTCTGTCAGCAGGATCAAGAAGACCACTGATAGTATCATCACGATTTAGTGTTTCAATAAGGAAAGCAACATATTTACACATATTAACTTCACGCCACCAAGGTTTATCATGAAGTATAGGATTATGATAAACAAGGTTTGTTGTAAAGATTTTATCAATATATCCTTCTTCGTAAGCTTTATCAAATTTATCAAAACCATTAGTAAATAATCCGAATGTAGCAAAGTTGAAAATTCTCTTAGCTCCTTTTTCTTTAAGTTGTTTAGCAACATCAAATAAAGATTCACCAGATGATATCATATCGTCAACAATAATAACATCTTTTCCTCTTAAATCTTGTCCTAAATATTCATGTGCTTCAATTGGGTTTCTACCATTTACAACAATAGAGTAGTTGCGGCGTTTATAGAACATACCAATATCAATTCCAAGAACTGAAGAATAATAAATACATCTTTGCATAGCACCTTCATCTGGAGAAATCATAACTAAATGATCTTTATCTACTACGATGTCAGGGACTGTTTTTAAAAGAGTTTTAATCATTTGATATGTAGGTTGAACATTATCAAATCCATGAAGTGGAATTGCATTATTAATTCTAGGGTCATGAGCATCAAATGTTAAGAAATTACTTACACCCATTTGTATAAGTTCTTGAAGCATAACAGCACAGTCAAGAGATTCTCTTGCACTTCTCTTATGTTGACGTCCTTCATAAAGCATAAGCATAATAACTGTAATTCTTCTAGCTTTACCAGCTATAGCAGCAATTGTTCTTTTAAGATCGCAATAATGATCATCTGGACTCATAGGTACTTGCATACCATACATATTATAAGTCACACTATAGTTAAAACAGTCAGAAATGATGTAAACATCATCTCCACGAAGAGTTTCATTAATAACACATTTTGCTTCACCAGATCCAAATCTTGGACAATTATGACTAACTAAGAATGTTTCATCGTTGTTACATTTTCTCCAATCTTTAAGATAAGCATCAACTTGGGCAACAAATTCTTCGCACCCTTTCATACCAATTACGCGTAATTCACCAAAAAGTTCTTTTTTCATTGTTGTAATTCCTCATTAAAATATTTGCTGTTTCTTTTTCTAAATCTTAGAATGTAAACTACACAAATTTGTGTAGGTAAAATTGATTAATTATTTTGTAATTAATAATTGTATTCACAGCTGTTTTACTATTAGAATATACTATTTTAACGACAAAAAGTCAAGGCAAAAAGTATAAATATGTAAAAATACCAAACTTATAGAAAATATTTATCATTTGTGTTATAAGAAAATAATA
>CALCHM010000064.1 GCA_937901345.1 uncultured Prevotella sp.
ATGGGAGGTAGTTGTGATGTATTTATCGACTTTGGCTATCCTTATGTGGTAAACGATGATCAATGTACACAAAACACCTTTGACAACGGTGTGGAATATTTTGGCAAAGACCATGTGGAATGGTTGGATATGCGAATGACGGCCGAAGATTTTGCATTCTTTGCTCAAAAGATACCGGCATGTTATTTCCGTGTAGGTACTCATATAAAGGATACACCCATCACCAATCTGCATCGCCCCAATCTGATGATAGACGAAAAATCTATAGAATATGCAATGGGATTTATGGCTTATAATGCCATAGAAGCACTACGATTAAAGACTAAAAAGAAATAATAAACAATAAACATATAACGTATTAACAAGCATTTATTATGAAGAAAGTATTTATTACACTACTTGTCGCACTGCTTTCGTTTCCATCTATAGCCGACGAAGGTATGTGGATTCCAATGTTGCTCAAACGCAACGAAGCCGATATGCAACAGAAAGGTATGAAGATTTCGGCCGAAGATATTTATAGTATTAATCAAGCTTGCCTCAAAGATGCCATAGTACTATTTGGAGGCGGATGTACCGGGGAGTTTGTTTCTGATAAGGGGTTGCTGTTTACCAACCACCATTGCGGCTACTCCTACATAGCACGTAACAGTACCTTGGAACACAACTATCTTGCCAATGGTTTTTGGGCCAAATCACTTGAAGAAGAGATACCTTGTCCCGGTCTTAGCGTTACCCGCTTGGTAAGAATGGAAGATGTAACTGCACAAGTTCTTGATGGCGTGACTGACAATATGGGTGAAACCGAACGTGCGAAGCAGGTGGAAGAGAACATCAAAACCATAACACAAAAGGCTACCGAAGGTACACACTACAAAGCCATAATAAAACCGTTCTACTACGGCAACCAATACTTTATGTACGTCAACGAGGTGTTTACCGACGTGCGTATGGTGGGTACACCACCATCAAATATAGGCAAATTTGGTGGCGATACCGACAACTGGATGTGGCCACGCCATACTGCCGACTTCTCGATGTTCCGTATCTACACTGCTCCCGATGGCTCACCGGCCGAATACTCCAAAGATAATGTGCCTTTGAAACCTAAACATCACCTACCTATCAACATCAAAGGTGTGGAAGAGAACGACTTTGCTATGATTATGGGATTTCCCGGACGTACGAGTCGCTACCTTACTGCTTCAGAAGTGAAACTCCGCACACAGAGTCAGAACTTCCCCATCAATCTTGCGGGTGAGGCACAACTCAACTTTATGAAAGCGTTGATGGATCGCGACAGTGTTGCCAACCTCAAATTGGCTGACGAGTATATGAGTCTTGGTAACGTTGTAAAGAACTTCGGTGGCATGAACGAAAGCGTGAAGAAGACGGGGTTGATGGGCATTAAGGCGAACGAAGAAAAGGCATTCATGGACTTTGCCAAACGTAGCGAAAAAACGGAATATCTCCATATTGTTGGTCGCATCGATTCGCTGGTAACTGCCGTTGAAGATACGCTTCACGACTATTACCTGTTGAACTACACCTTCGGGGCTATGAAGTTTAACATACGTACTTCGTTGGTGGACAACTACATCAAAGTTCTCGAAGCAGACAGCACTGAAGCGCTTTCCACAGCAGCTGACGCATTGCGCGAAGCACAGAAGATGGTAGCAGGAGTTGATCTTGACTTCGACCGCGCCACAGTCGAACTTCTCATCCCCTATTGGGTGAAGTATAATCGCCTCGGATTGAATCCCCTCGTTTCTGACGGAAACTATAAGACGCTCATTGAGAATATTTACACCCAAAGTATATTCCGATCCGCCGAAACGCTTGAAGCATTCCTTGCGGCACCCTCTGCTGATGTGTTGAAGAACGATCCTCTTTACACATACTGGAAGCAATATTCACAATTCTCCAAGGGCAACTTTGGAGATGCACTTAATCATTATAATGTCAAGCGTGCAGAATTAGACAAGATTTACACGCGCGGTCTTTGCGAAATGTACAACTGGTCAAAGGCTCCCGATGCTAATTTCACGCTCCGCATGACTTACGGGCACGTGATGGGCTATTCGCCTCGCGATGCCGTGAAGTATGATTGGAACACCGTTCTTGACGGTATGTTAGAAAAGGAAAATCCCAAGGACCCCGACTATGTAATGAACGAAGACCTCCGCAAGTTCTACCTTTCAGGCAACTACGCCGGTTATGCCCGCAAGGATGGTAAACTCCCCACATGCTTCCTCTCTAACAATGATATCACTGGTGGTAATTCAGGTTCGCCCGTTATGAACGCGAAGGGTGAACTCATCGGTATCGCCTTTGATGGGAACATTGAAAGTCTTTCAAGCGACCTCCGCTTCAATCCCGAATTGCAGCGCTGCATCAATGTCGACATCCGCTATGTGCTCTTCTTAATTGACACCTTTGGCGGCAGCAGTTACGTGTTGGACGAAATGGAAATTCGCAAGTAAACATTCGCCCTGTAGGCATTAAAATGGTGGAGGCATCTGTGGTGTCTCCATTGTTTTGCCTTTTGCACTATAAAAATCTTTATCCAAATGCAACAACGCACACCTTCATCTTTCGTTTCCTTTGTGCCCCTCCTCGTGCTTGTGGCGCTTCTTTCTGTCACCATTTATGCCTTTGGTGACGGTGCGCTGTCGGGTGGCAGTCAAATCTGTTTGCTGGTAGCGTCTGCCGTATGTGCCACGATAGGCATGTGGGGTTACGGCATCGCGTGGAAGCATTTTGAACAAGCCATAGAAACGAACGTCAAGCGCGTATCTGAGGCTGTATTTATCCTTCTCGTCATCGGTGCGCTTTCGGGCATTTGGATGATCAGTGGCATTGTACCCACGATGATATATTATGGCCTTCAGATTATCCACCCCACGTTTTTCTTACTAACAACGTGTGTGCTCTGTGCCGTCGTGTCGCTGATGACGGGGAGTTCGTGGACCACAGTTGCCACTATTGGTGTTGCACTTATCGGCATCGGTCAGGCACAAGGTTTTCACGAAGGATGGGTGGCTGGCGCAATTATCTCGGGCGCCTATTTTGGCGATAAGATGTCACCACTTTCCGACACCACCGTGCTGGCATCTTCCACTGTAGGCGTACGCTTATTCACACACATCCGCTACTTGATTTACACCACTATTCCCGCACTCTTTTGCGCCCTTGTGGTTTACCTCATCGCAGGTTTCACCCTTCCTGCAGGCGATGCCACCTCCATCCAAACTTATGCCACCGCGCTCGAGGCCAGGTTCGATATAACTCCCTGGGCGTTGCTCGTCCCCCTGCTTACGGCCGTAATGATATGGAAGCGCTTGCCTTCGCTCATCACCCTTTTCCTTTCTACCCTGATGGCTGTAGTTTTTGCCTTGCTTTATCAACCTGATGTGTTGTTAGAAATCGCGTCAAGCGGTACTGACGCATTGGCGTTGTTTAAAGGAACGATGCAATCCGTCTTTGGGGCAACCCAGTTGGAGATGGGGTCAGCCGAACTCAACGACCTTGTGAGTACAGGAGGCATGGCAGGAATGATGGATACGATATGGTTAATTCTTTGCGCCATGTGTTTTGGCGGAGTCATGTCTGCCGGAGGTTTCTTGGCAGGAATCTCACGCGTGTTCCTTTGCTTCGTGCGCCGCACCTTTAGTCTTGTGGCGTCAACGGTAGGTTCTGGAATCTTATTCAACATCGTTACCGCCGACCAATACATTTCCATCATCTTAACGGGCAACATGTTTAAGCAGACCTATCACGACAATGGTTATGAAGCTCGCCTTCTGAGTCGCGCTACTGAAGATGCAGTAACCGTAACCTCGCCCCTGATTCCGTGGAACACGTGTGGTATGACGCAGGCCACGGTCATGGGAGTCGCCACGTGGACGTATTTGCCTTATGCGGTTTTTAATTATCTCTGTCCAGTGTTCTCGATTCTGATTGCCGCCACTGGTTTCAGAATTTATAAAAAGTCAATGGGCGACGGAGAATAAACGACAGGCACACGGTATCATTTCTCCTTTTTCCCTTTTCATTTCTACCCATTGACACGCTAAAAATGAAATAAATTCGTTACCTTAGCAACCGCGAAGCAACAATGCCTTGAGTGAATGCGTCACTCCTTAGCATGTAGTTGCTTGTTACTGATACATATAAAACCATTACCATGATGAATAATAAGAACTTTTGCGTGATTATGGCAGGCGGCATCGGTCGCCGTTTGTGGCCTTACAGTCGTAAGCGCTTGCCCAAGCAATTTGTTGACTTCTTCGGCACAGGTCAGACGCTCTTGCAGCAGACCTTCGAACGCTATGTCAAATTCATTCCTGTAGAAAACATCTACATTTCTACCTTTGAGGAATATGTAGACATCGTGAAACAACAACTTCCGGAGGTGAAGGACAACCAGATTTTGGTTGAGCCCGTTCAACTCTCCACGGCTCCAGCCGCTGCTTGGACTGCACTCTATTTGACCCACCGTTTCGGGGGCGGCAACCTCATCATCACACCTGCCGACCAGTATATCGTGAATGAAGACCAATTTGTAGAACAGGTATCGTGCGGATTGGAATATGTTGCTACTCACGACAACTTCCTGGCAGTCGGCGTGCGCCCCACTACTCCCAACACAGGGTATGGTTACATCCAGATGGACGACGAAAAGGATGGAACCTATCCCAAGGTGAAATCCTTTACGGAAAAGCCCGACTTGCAGTTTGCTGAGATGTTCGTAAACAGTGGTGAATTCCTTTGGAACTCAGGAATGTTCCTGTGCAACCTTTCCACAATGCTGGACATGTTGGCACACGAACTCCCCGCATTCTCTGGTTGTGTAGAAACGGCACGCTCGGGCGCTAGTGAGCAACAGATGACGGAACTTTTCTACACCACCTACCCCTCAATGGACCATCAGTCCATCGACCTCCTGCTTCTCGAGAAGACGCGCAACGTCGTTGTCATGGCCTGCAATTTCGGATGGGCCGACATCGGTTCTTGGCCCGAACTGCATGAGGTAGAGCAGAAAGATAGCGATGACAATGCCGTGATTTCTTCCACAAAAGTACTCTTCGACAAGGCTTACGGTAACCTCGTTTGCCTTCCCGACGCTAAGGCGGCTGTTATTGCTGGTCTCGAAGGTTATTTGGTGGCTGAGAAAGACGGTGTGCTCGTTGTTTGCCCCAACCACGATGCTGCCATTGTGCGTCGCCTCGTTACGGAAGCACAGATGAAACTTGGCGAAGAGTTCGTGTAATAGCGAACGCATAGAAATATCATAACATACAAACACAATAGGTGGGTGTGTCGAAATGAAAGTTTTGGCGCACCCACTTTTGTTAAAGTACCTCAAGGGTTTCACACAAAGAAGCGCAGAAAGCACATGCAATGCTCGTAGCCATGACGTGCACCCAGATCCAAAACTCGCAACCCCAAGGGACGTAACGGGTGACCTAAGACTGCGTAAACAAAGAATCCCACCTGCAACCTCATTTTAATCTCCCCAAACCTTGTCTGTTTCAACAAATTCCGTAATTTTGCAAGCGTGTGGTGACGATTTTACCCCA
>CALCHM010000065.1 GCA_937901345.1 uncultured Prevotella sp.
AGCGCCTTGCATTTTACTCACTCTTACACAACTTTAGAGGGTGTGCCGAAATTTTGCATTTCGATACACCCTCCTCCTAGCAGTTTTTTAGGACCAACCTTATTGAAATGGATGGCGATGCCATTTGTTGTCCCCCTAGTTCTTCGCCAAAGTGAAGCGGAATTCCAATCCTGCATTGGGGTGGTTGTCAACAGAGATGTTGCCACGATGGAAGAGAACGGCGTTGCGCACGATGGAAAGTCCAAGTCCTGTTCCGCCAATATCTGCTCCGTCTCGGGTGCGACCTTCTTGTGCGCGATAGAAGCGCTCAAACAGTCGTGAGAGGTGGTGAGGTTCAACTCCCGCCCCGCTATCGTAGTAGGTGAAGGAGTAGTGGGTGGCACTTTCTTCGTCAAGAGAGAGGTAGATAGCGACACCTTCGGGACCATACCGCAGAGAGTTTTCAATCAGATTGCGGAAGATGGCGTGGAGTAGGGAGTAGTTGCCATAGATGAGGGCTTCTTCAGGAAGTGAGCAGTGAAGATGCGCCTTGCGTTGCTCCATCTGTGTGGCGAGTTCTTCACATACCTCAGCAACAATGAGCGGTATGGAATTCATTTCGCGTGGCATCATTTCTGGTGCTTCATCCACCTTCGTAATGAGCGAGATGTCGCGAATGATTGCTGCCAAACGTTGTGTTTGCAAGTGTGCGCGCTTTAAGAATCCCTGACGGCGCTCTTCAGAAAGATGGGTGGCATGCAGCAGTGTTTCGAGATAACCGCTAATACTGCTTACGGGTGTGCGGAGTTCGTGAGTGATGTTGTTCGACATGTCACGCTTATAAATTCTGCGCTTCTCGCGCTCCTTTAAAACCGCCTTGTGACTATCTTCCAACTGTTTGTATTTTTCAAGAATCGTACGACTGATTTGTCCGAGTTCGCTGTTGGGGAACTTTAGGTGCTGGTAATCCACCAATCCGCGTTCGGCAGATTCAATAAAGCGGCGTAGCATGGTGATCGACTTTCCAAAGTGGTCGGAAATGTAGATGAGCAAGACCAACACGATGGGGAACACCAAGAGTACGAACCAAAGGAACACGTTGTCGGCTTTCAGCAGATTTTCAACGTCGCTATCATAGGGCAGTGCTACACGCACGATGCAGTCATCGTAGGCCTTAGCGAAATAGAAGAAGGGTTGTTGTGTTGTGGAAGACGTGCGAATAAAGTGACCTTCGTGCGACTGAATGGCTGCTGCTACTTCGGGGCGCGTCAAGTGGTTGTCCATATCTCCCAAACTCACTTCCCCCGAATCGTATTGCACTTCCCCGTTGGGATTCAGCACCGTGATACGCAAATCCTGGGGCAACGCATCGAGAAGCGGCACTGCAACGCTATTATCTATATCCTTGTTTTTTATACATTCAAATCCAGAAATTAAGTCGGCATAACCGCGCAACCTGCTTTCTAGCAGATTCATTTTATACACCTCTTCGCGCTGATTTTGAAAGGCCACAAGGATAATGGCAAAGAGTGCAAAGAGCGCAGTGAAGTTGGTGAGTAGTTTGGTTTTATAGGAAAGGCGCATGGGGAAAATGAGAAATGAGAAAGGGGAAATGAGAAAGGGGATAGGTTAAAGAGATGCCCTCGTAACCTTAAGACCCTAAAACCTCAAAATCTTAAATGATTTCTACACGAAACAATAACCGTGTCCCTGACGGTTGACAATGCGGTTGCCCATGTCGCCTAACTTCTTGCGTACGTGAGCAATGTGGACGTCAACGGTGCGGTCCAGCACGTAACTCTCGCCTTGCCACACTTCTTCCAGAATCTGTTCGCGCGAGAAAACTTTCCCAGGGTGAGACGTCAGCATGTTGAGGATGCCAAACTCCTTTTTGGATAACGGAATCTCGGTTGTGCCTATGCGCACCACTTTGCGCTCGCTGTCTAATTGGAGCATTTCTGTGGCATCCTTTTGCGGGGCGCTCTCCGTTAGTTCCGTTCTGCGCAACACCGCTTTAACTCTGGCCAACACCTCTTGTAACGAAAAGGGCTTGCTGATATAGTCGTCGGCTCCTACGGAAAAACCATGGAGCAAGTCGTCTTCCGTGTCCTTTGCTGTGAGGAAGATAATCGGCATTTTGAATCCTCGTTCCCCACGAAGCACCCTGGCTAGTGTAAATCCCGACATGCCGCCCATCATAACGTCAAGCAGCAAAAGGGCGGGGTTGCTGTCCATCAACTGTAGTGCTTCTTCGGCTGAAGCAGCGGTAATGACGTCATAACCTGCCGCCTCAAGATTACACTGCAGGATATCGCGCAAATCGGGTTCGTCGTCAACAACAAGTATTTTTGTGGGCATAAATATGGATTTTTTTGAGAAAGAAAACTGGAATATCGGGGTAAACCACAGGCGCCACCTGAAGGCACAGGTGCTCTTCCTTTATGGGTAATACGCTTGGCAAAATTAGTAATTATCTACAACCCGACTCCTCCTAGTGGGTAGGATTTAACAATTTCTTAACCACGTTTGTGAAATTGTTAAACGTTGGAGCACGTAACTTTGCATGCGGAATTGTATAGGCACCGTTTGACGTTGGGCAACAGGTAACAGACATCGATCAACGGACTTTCAGGTCTCTTACTTTCTATCTACTCCGTTTACAACAAAAAACAACTTTATACATTATCAACTATGGATTGGATTTTCTTAGGAATGATCATCTTCCTGTTCGGTCTCGCCATTTTTGACCTTTGGGTGGGCGTGTCGAACGATGCTGTAAACTTCCTCAACGGAGCAGTTGGTGCGAAGGCGGCTAAGTTTAAAACGGTTATCGCCATTGCGGCGGTGGGTGTGTTCTTCGGTTGCGTGTTGAGCGATGGCATGATGGACATTGCGCGTCACGGCATTTTTACGCCAACGCATTTCTCGTTCAACGAGGTCATGCTGATTTACATGGCGGTGATGGTTACCGACATTGTGTTGCTCGACATGTTTAACTCTTTCGGTATGCCTACATCGACCACGGTTTCGTTGGTGTTTGAAATGTTAGGCGCAGCCTTCGCCTTTACGCTTATTAAGGTGTTGGGCGATACGGGGGTAAGTTTCGAAGAATGTATCAACTCAGCCAAGGCGGTGCAAGTTATCTTGGCCATCTTCTTCTCTGTTCCCATAGCCTTTGTGTTTGGTGCGTTGGTGCAATACATCTCGCGCATTATCTTCTCGTTCAACCTTAAGAAGGGACTTGGGTTAAAGATTGGACTCTTCGGTGGTATTGCTGTCACCTCCATCGTCTACTTCATGCTTTTCAAGGGTTTGAAGCATCTTTCGTTCATGACTGCGGATGTTGTAACATTCATTAATGACAACGTGTTGCTCATTCTTGGTGGATGTCTTGTCGTGTTTACTGTGCTTTCACAATTGCTACATTGGTTGAAGGTAAACGTGTTCCGCATCGTGGTGTTGGTAGGCACGTTCGCTCTTGCCACAGCCTTTGCGGGTAACGACTTGGTAAACTTCTTGGGCGTGCCTTTGGCGGGACTTTCTGCTTATCAGGACTTCTCAGCTCAGGTAGGTGCAAATCCTGACACTTACATGATGACTTCGCTTATGGAGTCAGCATCCACGCCTTTTATTTTCCTTTTCTCAGCTGGGGTGATTATGGTTGTTGCTTTGGCAACCTCGAAGAAGGCACACACGGTGTTGAAGACTTCTATCGACCTTTCTCGCAAGAATGAAGGCGACGAAATGTTTGGTTCGTCAAAGGCAGCACGTAGTTTGGTGCGTTGGGGTAATTCAGTGGGACAGACGGTGACAAAGGTAATTCCCGACAGTGTGCTTCGCGCCATCGACCGTCGCTTTGTTGTTCCCGCTGAAGCGCAGGATAATACGGTTGCTTATGACTTGCTCCGAGCTTCGGTTAATCTCGTTATGGCATCTTTGTTGATTGCACTCGGTACGTCATTAAAGTTGCCGCTTTCTACAACCTTTGTAACCTTCATGGTGGCAATGGGTACAAGTCTTGCCGACCGTGCTTGGACGCGCGAAAGTGCCGTGTTCCGCATCACGGGTGTGCTCACTGTTATCGGTGGTTGGTTTATCACCGCTGGAGCGGCTTTCTTGGCATGTTCGGTAGTTGCAACGTTGATGTATTTTGGTGGTCCCGTTGTGATGTTGCTCTTAATTGCAGGATGTATTTACTGCTTGATTAGTAGCAGTAAGAGTCTTGCAAATAAGTCGAAAGAAATGCAGGAAGGCGACATCCTCTTCCAGGAAATTCTTCAGACCAACGATCAGCAGGCTGTGCTTCCCATGTTGCAGCGCCACATTGGTATTTGTTCGGCAGAACTCTTGGAACGCTACAGAGATTGCTTGAAGGATACCACCGAAGGACTCTTTACGGAAAATCTGCGTGTGCTCCGCAAGACGTCACATATCCTTGGACTCACTAAGAGAGAAATCAAGAACTTGCGCCGTCGCGAAACGATTTGCTTGCGTCGTACGGAACCCACAATTGCAGTGCGTCTCTCTACAGACTTCCACCTTGTGCATAATTCGCTTCGCCAGATTCTTTACGGTCTCGTGCGCCTCACAGAACCCGCACTCGACCATGTAGATAATAACTTCACGCCTATTAGCAAGAAGGAACGCGAGCGTTACTTGGGACTTCGCCAACGCACGGAAGAGGCGATGCAACAAGTTGCCGACAATCTCCGCACCTTGCGCTTTGAAGGTAATGACAAGATGCGCAATGTCTTTGAAAATATTCGTGAAGATCTCCGCACCTTCCGTCATGAGGTGCTTGTAAATATGCAAGCCGAAGAGGCCAACCTCTCAACGCTTACATTGCTCCTCCACGTGATTCAGGAAACAGAACAAATCTGTGCAGAAATGACTGACCTCGCTCACTTCACCGTAAGATTAGAGCAGATGGAAAATATCTAAGCATTTAGAGGGTGTGTCGAAAATTTCGGCACACCCTCTAAAGTTGTGTAAGAGTGAGTAAAATGCAAGGCGCTGAAATGGAGGATGAAGGGAGTGTACTGAAGTACATGACCAAATCCGAAATTGAGGAGCAACGCAGCAGTTTGCTCATTATGACACAACGCCTTTTTTTGTGTCATAGCGTTACGCGACAATGATTTCTTGCTCAGAAAACGGTCGCCGCGTTGCGCGACTACAACTTTCTTGCTCGGAAACAACCGTCGTGTTGCGAGACAATGACTTTCTCGCTCAGAAACGACCGCCGCGACATTCGTTTTGTGTTCTAAAGTTGTAAAAACACGGAACAAACCCTTGGGGCGTTTCTCTGACAAGTAAAAAAATGTGACCAACTCTCAGGAAAAGGGGGAGGGAATGTTTGTCAACTATCCGATTTCGTGTAACTTTGCAGTCAATGAGAAAAATCTACATCTGGTTAATTGGTGTAATGTCGCTCATCGTGGTAGAATGCTTTGCACAAACAAAGTGGACACCCGAGACATTACCGATGGTACACCTGAAAGATTCCACGCGTTACGTTTGCAATCCTGATGGTGTGTTGTCCGCTTCAACGCAGTTCGAAGTCGATGCCTTGTTGCTTGCTTTGGAACAGGCGAAGGGCGTTGAGACCGTTGTCGTAGTTGTTAAAAGCATTGCTGGTGACGACCCCTATGAGTTTGGTATGCAACTCTCGCGGAAATACGGCATTGGTAGCAAAGAACAAAATTCTGGACTCATCGTTATCCTTTGTACCGAGGATCGCAGTTATCAAATTCTAACTGGTCGCGGTCTTGAAGGTACGCTTCCCGACGCCATCTGTAGGCGCGTACAAAATCAAGTGATGGTTCCCCTGTTGAAGCAGGGACTTTGGGATAGCGCTATTGCAGAAACAATGAAGACGCTGGATGGCATTATCCGTCAAGATCCAACGTTGATGCGAACGTATGCAGAGGAAGATATCGACCCCTTGGTGCTTGTGATTATTATCGCTTTAGTGGCGCTTTTCGTGTATAGCATCTACAAAACAATGGTCATGGTGAATACGCGGGTTTGCCCCAAGTGTCAGCAGAAGACGCTGGTAAAAACATCATCCTCAGTTTTGCGCATCAAGAACAGGTATTACACCCGCACCAAGTGGCGCTGCAAACAATGTGGGCATGAAGAACAGCACGACGAACCTACAAACAATCCCCATGTAAACGGAACCGGTGGCGTACCTCCTCTCATCTTCCCCTTCGGAGGCAGTCGTGGTAGCGGCGGTGGTGGCGGTCTCGGTGGTCTCGGTGGCGGTTTCTTCGGTGGCGGTAGTTTCGGTGGCGGCGGTTCTGGCGGCCGATTTTAAATCTTTTATAGTAGACAAGTAGACGAGTAAACAAGTAAACGAGAATGTTTCAGAGATAAACGATGACTGTTCACTCGGTTTTCTTATCACAGGATTACTCACCTCTCTTGTTTACTCGTACCTATAAACTTGTACCTAAAACTTAAATTTATGAACTTCTCAAAATCAACACTTATCATCCTTGCCATTGTGGCATTAATCCTTGTTTGGGGCGTAACATCTTACAATAGTTTGGTGACTCAAGACGAAACAGTGAGTGCCGAGTGGGCAAACGTTCAGACACAATACCAGCGTCGCGCCGACCTCATCCCTAATCTTGTAAACACCGTTAAGGGATATGCCGCACACGAAAGTCAGACGCTTCAAGACGTTGTAGATGCTCGCGCAAAGGCCACACAGATTACGCTTAATGCGGAAGACTTGACAGAAGAAAACCTTCGTAAGTTCCAGCAGGCACAAAGCGAACTTTCAAAGGGTTTGGGCAAACTCATGGCTGTAGCCGAAAGTTATCCCGACCTCAAAGCGAGTCAAAATTTCTCTGAACTCCAAGCGCAATTGGAGGGAACGGAAAACCGCATTGCTGAAAGTCGCCGTCGTTATAATGAAGTCGTAAAGGAATATAACGTCAATGTGCGTCGCGTTCCCAAGAGCATAATTGCCGGCATGTTTGGTTTCGAAAAGAAAGCACCCTTCGAAGCTTCAGAAGCCGCACAAACAGCACCCACGGTGGAATTCTAATCTCAGGTCATAAGGTCGCTCCGCTTAGAGGGTTTAAGGTTTTAAGAACTATGCAGATCGCATGGTGCTCATAACCTTAAATTAGTAGACGAGTTATTAGATACGAGTAGACAAGTGAGGCCAGACTCGATCGCTTGCTTGCACGCTGCATAGCCTTAAGACCCGACGACCTTACAATCTCAAAACCTCATAATCTCAAAACTCATAACCTCAAATACAACATGGACAAGAATCAGCGTTACATGATGCGCGGCGTAAGCGCAATGAAAGAAGATGTGCACAACGCCATCAAGAATATTGACAAGGGTATCTTCCCCCAAGCTTTCTGTAAAATCATCCCCGATATTCTCGGTGGTGACCCCGAATACTGCAACATCATGCATGCCGATGGTGCTGGCACAAAGTCTTCGTTGGCTTACATGTACTGGAAGGAAACTGGTGACATCTCCGTTTGGAAGGGTATTGCGCAGGATGCGTTGATTATGAATACGGATGACCTCCTTTGCGTAGGTGCTGTTGACAACATCCTCGTAAGTTCTACTATCGGTCGCAACAAGATGTTGATTCCTGGCGAAGTTATTTCTGCTATCATCAACGGTACCGACGAATTGCTCCAGCAGATGCGTGACATGGGAGTGGGTATCTATGCAACAGGTGGTGAAACCGCCGACGTTGGCGACCTCGTTCGCACCATTATCGTTGACTCAACAGTTACTTGCCGCATGAAGCGTAGCGATGTGATTGACAATGCCAACATTCGCCCCGGTGATGTTATCGTTGGTCTTTCATCTTGCGGACAGGCAACTTACGAAACCGAATACAACGGCGGTATGGGTTCAAACGGACTCACCTCTGCGCGTCACGACGTTTTCGCAAAGTATCTCGCCGAAAAGTACCCCGAAAGTTTCGATAAGGCTGTGCCCGAAGAACTCGTTTATAGCGGCGGTTACAAGTTGACCGATGCCGTTGAGGGTGCTCCCTTGAACGCTGGTAAACTCGTGCTTTCTCCCACGCGTACTTATGCTCCCGTGGTGAAGAAGTTGCTCGACGAACTCCGTCCCCGCATTCACGGTATGGTACACTGTACTGGCGGTGCACAAACAAAGGTGCTCCACTTCGTGAGCGACAACTGCCGTGTGATTAAGGACAACATGTTCCCCGTACCTCCTCTCTTTAAGGCGATTCACGAACAGAGCGGAACTGATTGGGCTGAAATGTACAAGGTGTTCAACATGGGTCACCGCCTTGAAGTGTACGTCTCTCCCGAAGATGCTGAGCGTGTCATTGAAATCTCTAAGAGTTTCAACATCGATGCACAAATCGTAGGTCGCATTGAGGAAGGCAAGAAGAGTCTTACCATCAAGAGCGAATTTGGCGAATTCAATTATTAATAGTTTTCTTTGCTATAAAAGCAATGAAGGTTCTGAATACATTAAAGCGCTTCGTGGCAACGTGCCTCGTGGCGCTTACTTGCACCCAAATGAGCGTAGCGGGAGTCGTTGTCAACGACACGCTCAAGAGCGAGGTGCTGCAGAGCGACATCCCTTTCTGCGTCTATCTTCCCGATGGGTTTAACCGCAATACGGAGCAGACTTACCCCGTGCTTTACTTGCTTCACGGACTTACGGACAACGAACGTGCGTGGACAGACAAAGGTCAGATGGAACGCGTGGCTGACGACTTGATGCGTAGCGGAGAGTCGCGCAAGATGGTGATTGTAATGCCCTGCGCCGGCGGACAAGACATTCACAAAGTTTGGAACGGTTATTTCAATATGCCAGGTTGGAACTACGAAGACTTTTTCTTCAACGAACTCATGCCTGCCGTAGAGAAAAAGTACAGAGCAAGAAACACCCGTGAATGGCGCGCCATCGCAGGTCTCTCCATGGGTGGCGGCGGTAGTGTAGGATATGCCTTGCGTCATCCTGAAACGTTCTGCGCATGTTATGCCATGAGTGCGTGGTTGGGAAGCAACAAGCAGTTGCAACATGCCCAGCAAAACAACAAGAGCAAGTTCTTCTATTTGCAAACGGCGGTAGATAGTTTGGCGGCAACAAGGGTGCTGACAAATGCTACGGCCGACGAACGCAAGAACATCGGCAACGTGGCATGGTTCCTTGATTGTGGCGACGACGACTTCTTGCTTGACCAGTCGCTCGAATGCTATCAAACCATGCGCCGCTTGCGCATCCCAGCTCAGTTCCGCGTTCGCGACGGCAACCACAATTGGGAATATTGGCACACCGCTTTGCGAATTTGTTTGCCCTTCGTTTCTCGCAATATGGGGGATAAGAACGATTAACGATTAACGATTTCCCCGTTAACCTCACAAAAATAATCAACAGAAAATAATGGCTGATAACAATAGTTTATTAGAAAAATTAGAAGGTTTGCAGGCGCGTTTTGAAGAAGTTAGCACGCTCATCACCGACCCCAACGTCATTGCTGACCAGCAGCGCTACGTGCGCCTCACCAAGGAATATAAAGAATTGGAGGACCTTATGAACGCTCGTAAGGAATATGCCAACCTGCTTGGCAACCTTGCGGAAAGTAAGGACATTCTCATGAACGAGCAAGATCCCGAGATGAAGGAAATGGCGCGCGAAGAAATCCAACTTTGCGAAGCGCGTATTCCCGAATTGGAAGAGCAAATCAAGTTGATGCTCGTGCCTAAGGATCCCGAAGATGCTAAGAACGTCGTGCTCGAAATTCGTGGTGGTACGGGAGGTGACGAAGCAGCGCTCTTTGCGGGCGACCTCTTCCGCATGTACACAAAATACTGCGAATCCAAGGGTTGGAAACTCGAAGTCAGCTCTTGTAGCGAAGGTGCTGCCGGCGGTTTCAAGGAAATCGTTTGTAGCGTAACGGGCGGGGATGTATATGGCACAATGAAGTATGAGAGTGGCGTGCACCGCGTTCAGCGTGTGCCAGCTACCGAGACGCAGGGTCGTGTGCACACTTCTGCCGCTACCGTTGCCGTGCTCCCCGAGGCTGAGGCTTTCGACGTTGTCATCAACGAAGGCGAAATCAAGTGGGATACCTTCCGCTCAAGTGGTGCCGGTGGTCAGAACGTGAACAAGGTGGAATCAGGTGTACGCCTCCGCTACAATTGGAAGAACCCCATCACGGGCACGGTAGAAGAAATCCTTATCGAATGTACCGAAACGCGTGACCAGCCCAAGAATAAGGAACGTGCACTCGCACGCCTCCGCACCTTCATCTACGACAAGGAGCATCAGAAGTATGTTGACGACATCGCCTCTCGCCGTAAAACCCTCGTCTCTACGGGCGACCGCTCGGCAAAGATTCGCCCCTACAACTATCCCCAGGGGCGCATCACCGACCACCGCATCAACTACACCATCTACAACCTCTCAGCCTTTATGGATGGCGACATCCAGGATTGTTTGGACCACCTCATCGTGGCCGAAAACGCAGAGCGCTTGAAGGAGGCCGAACTCTAAGACTTTTTACTTGCATGACGCAATCCTGTGACGCTTGCAAGAATTTTATAATGCTATTAAAAGGAGATGCCTCGCGCATTTCCTTTTTTTTATACCTCAGCATGAGTGTGAACCAATGGGAAAGTCGTGAGCAAACTGGAAACAACTTGCCACACATCGCAAAATCAACAAGCACGAGACCGCCAATACCGAACGGCATATAACTACAACTTTTGATAGTTCCTCCTTGTATAAAATGGAATTATTTAATCTTAATATCGTTCCCCATTACAGAAATTGGAATTATTAGAATAATTAAATAGTTCCTTTTACAGAGAACGGAATTATTTCAGCATTTGAAGAGTTCCCCTTAAGGTAAGCGGAACTATCAAAACTTGGGAGAGTTTCCCTAGGGGCGGAGAGGTAAGTTTCGAAACCAAATTCTTAGGTAAAATGATGAATTGGTGCCGCGCAATGTGTAGTTTCGATTGTCGCATGTTGATTTTAGTCGCTTCTCAATTTTAGTCACACTTCGATTTTAGTCGCATTTCGATTTAGTCACACCTCGATTTAGGCGCACACAACGCATTTTGTGCTACCGCAACGGGCGGAGGAGCGTGTAAATTTGGGGGGGACTTCTATATTATTCTCATTTTTTACGTAATTTTACCGCGTTGAAATTGAATCCTTTGTCTTATGAAAAACTATTTTCGTTATATGCTTTGTTTGCTCGGCGCTACGGTGTGTATGGGTAGCGTTGCGCAGGCTACGAATGGTCAGACGGTATTGATTACGTCGGAGGCACAATTGAGTAGTCCGTTTACCGAACCGAATGAGGGTCAATACCTGAGTGCGTTGCTTGATGGCGACACGCAAACGTATTGGCATAGTTGTTATTCCAAGTCGGATTCGAGTCCGATTCATTGGATTGAGGTGGCGCTACGCGAACCTAAGCGTGGACTCCTGAATTTGTATGTCCATCGCCGTGTGCAAGCGAGTAACGACCACCCCACTGAGTTTCAGATTTCAGCCAGCACGGACGGACAAACGTGGGAGGTGGTGGCTACGGTTGACATTCCTTATACGGGCAAGAATGGTGTGATGTCTGCGCCCTTCTTGTTGGAGCAGGAGGCATCATTCCTACGCTTGGCGCCACTCAATTGCCATCCCAATTTCCGTAAGTTCTGGCATGCGTCGGAATTACAATTGTATTATCTTGGCGATAGCGATGAGATTACGACGGATGCTTCGGCCCTGCGAATAAATGAGGTGCAGGTGGCCAACGTGGACCAATATATCGACCCCTCGCTAAACTATGGTAGTTGGTTGGAACTCTACAACACCAGCAATGCGGCGCTTTTCCTCAACGATGTTAGCGTGCGCCATAGTGATGCTGATGGCAATGTGGAGGAATATCCGTTGAGTGTGGAACACGGTTTTGTTGCGTCACACGCCTGCATGACGTTGTGGTTTGACCACCATGCATCGCAGGGTAAGTTCAGCCCTACGGCATATCTGAACATCCCCTTCAAACTCGACCCCGAGGGTGGACGCTTGGAATTGCTTAACGATAAGGGCGCCGTGGTTGATGCCGTAACTTATCCGCCCGCAATTGCCCGTTGTGCCTATGCACGCATGGAAGATGGTGTGGGCGAGTGGGGCATTACGAGTACTCCTACGCCGGCGGAAGTGAACCTTGGTAGCAAGTTTGCCTTGCAACGTTTGGCGCCTCCTGAAGTGAGTACGGATTCAAAGGTGATTCGCGGTACGACGCGCTTCTCTGTAGAGATTCCCGAGGGTACGACGCTCCGCTACACTACGGACGGTTCTACGCCTACGATGACACATGGCGAGATTTCGACAACGGGGAAATTCTCTACATCGGAAACCAGCGTCTATCGCTTCGTGCTCGTTGCCGACGACTATTTGCCCAGCAAGGTCGTGACGCGTTCGTTCATCAAGGACGTATCGGGTAGTTATTACCTCCCCATTCTTAGCATCTCTACACATCCCGACAATATGTTTTCGCCTGAAATCGGGTTGTACACCCGCGGCACGAATGGGGTGAGCGGCAATGGGCAATCCGTGCCGAGCAATTGGAACATGGATTGGGAGCGTCCCGTGAATGTGGAATATCTGGTGCCCGAGGGCGGCACTTACAATATGGTGCTCAATCAGGAGTGCGAATTTCAGATTTCGGGCGGATTCTCGCGTGCCTACGGTGGCGATGCCAATTGGGAAATGAAATCATCGTTCACGCTCAAGGCGGGCAAACTCTACGAAGGGCTGAATAGTTTTGACTACGCTTTCTTCGCGGGTCACAAGGATTTCAATAAGTACAAGGTGTTTAAGGTGCGCAATGGTGGCAACGATTCGCACGTGCGCCTCACGGATGCCGCTTTCCACGAAATCTATCGCCGTTCGGGATTCAACATCAACACGCAATGCTGGCAACCTGCCCACGTGTTTATCAACGGTGCGTATCTGGGTATGCTCAATTTGCGCGAG
Organism: uncultured Prevotella sp.; assembly: GCA_937901345.1. Classification (GTDB taxonomy): domain Bacteria; phylum Bacteroidota; class Bacteroidia; order Bacteroidales; family Bacteroidaceae; genus Alloprevotella. Next base: position 12,988 of record CALCHM010000065.1, read on the forward strand.
AGCAACAACAAGCATTTTGCCGAGTCGGAATATGGCATTGACACCGACGATGTGGACCAATTCGAACTCAATGGCGAGAAGGGCTATGAGCAAAAAGAAGGGTCAAAAGATTCCTTTATGGATTGGTTGAACCGTACGAAGGCTTTGGCGGCCGACCCCACGAATGAAGCGCTTTGGCAAGCGGTGTGTGAAGTGGTGGATGTCGATGAATTTTGCAACTACATGGCGGCTGAAATCTACATGGGCGGAGGCGACTGGCTCACGAATAGCAATAACATCAAGGGTTTCAAGAGTCGCAATCCGGGCGGTAAGTACCACATGGTGCTATTCGACCTGGACTCCACCTTTGGCAATACCAACATGTTGCAACAGGTTTATAACATGCTATCAAGATATGACGGACGCTATGCCGACAATAATGGCGTGAGTTATTTGGCCGAAATCCTCTTCAACATGTTGGCCTACGAACCCTTCAGAAAGCAATTTATTGATACCTATTGCATCGTAGCGGGAAGCATCTTCGAACCCGAACGTTGCAAGGCCATCATCGACGAAATGGCGGCATACACCAATCCTGCGTTGCAACTCGAAGGACAATCTGCCACGTCCACGGCCAATCAGTTGTATTCCAAGATTTCGAGCGAAACCGGTCGTGAGGCACGCTTGCTCACGCTTCGTAATTTCTTTGATTTAATCAGTTCGTACGACGTACGCCTCTCCACCAATATCCCCGACGCACGTTTGCTCATCGGCGGACAAGAAGTGCCCACACGCCAATTTTCCGGTACACTCTTTGCTCCTATCACGCTTACGGCAAAAGCCCCTGCAGGGTATGCGTTTAAGGGATGGTTGTTGAAGAGCGATGCTACAACGCGCCTGGACGCCATCTTGCCATATAAGGCTTCGTGGGCGTATTACGACCAAGGTTCGTTGGACAATACGGGATGGAACCAAACGGATTATGCCGCCAACAATTGGCAAACTTCGCAAGCGCCTTTCGGCTACGGAACGGTGGGCACAACGGCGAATGCCGCCGACTACAATACGCAAATCGATTACGGCGCGGATTCGAGCAACAAGCGCCCTACGTATTATTTCCGCACCACCTTTAATCTCGACTCACGTCCTGCCTACGACGATGCCTTTCGTATCGATTTCATGGTGGACGATGGTGTGATTTTCTACGTTAATGGCGTGGAAGTAGGTGCGTATAATTGTGCAAGTGGTGCGACGTACGCCACTTATGCGCAGTCCTATGCCAGCAATTATGCTTTCAACGGTTCCGTGTCGGTGCCCGCCAACGTGTTGCGTAAGGGCGAGAATGTTATTGCCGCCGAAGTGCATAACTCTTCGGGTACGAGTTCGGACATTTTCTTCGATGCGCAACTTGTGCGCCTTGTTACAGAGGGCGGTGATGGCGAAACCATGCTCGCTACGTCCGAAACCTTTGTGCTGAGCGACAAGGTGCCCGTGGGAACTTACGACATCCAAGCCATTTACCAACCCCTTGCGGGCAAAAATGCCCAACTCGAAGCCGGAGCAACCCCCATACGTATCAATGAAGTGGGGGCGGGTAACGATATCTTTATTAATGAGTATTTCAAGAAGAACGATTGGGTGGAACTCTACAACGCTACGGACGAGGATATCGACATCGCGGGCATGTATCTGAGCGATGACCGCGATAATCCCCAGAAGTATCGCATTTCAGCCGAAGGTAGCGAGGCATCCACCATCATTCCGGCGCATGGTTATCGAATCGTGTGGTGCGACAAGTTGGCACCGCTCCATCAATTGCATGCGAATTTCAAGTTGGACAATGCTGATGGCGCTTACCTCTCCCTTCAGGCCGAAGACGGTTCGTGGGCTGACGAGGTGACCTATCTTGCTCAGGACCTTTGGCAAACTTACGGGCGTTATCCCGATGGCGGTTATCATGCCCAACTCTTCGACCGCGCTTCCATCGCTCTTCCTAATCAAATGGGAACCTATCCCTTTGATGAAGACGCTTCCGACGCTTGGATAGACCAGCATTTGGCCATTACACTCCAACTCCAGAAGGGGTGGAACTGGATTTCGCACAACATGCAAGACGCCATTTCCAACACGCGCCTTACGCCCTATGCCACGATGCTTGCCAGTCAAACCACAACGGCAATGCGCAACGCCGCACAAGAGTGGACGGGAACGCTCACCGACTTGCTCCCCGCCGAAGGTTACAAGGTGGAAATGAAGCAAGCGGCTGACGTTACGTTGCGTGGCAAACTCTTCGACACTTCCACCGACGTGGCCCTTCGTGAGGGATGGAACTGGAAGGGATTCCCGCTTTATAACGCCACGGCGCTCGATGTTGCGTTGGCAAACTATCTCCCCCATGAGGGCGATGCCATTGTAGGTAAGGAAGGATTTGCCGTCTATGCCGCCGATGCTTGGCGCGGTACGCTCAACGTGCTCACTCCCGGACGCGCATACATGTTCTATGCCACTTCGGCACAAACATTTGCGTGGAACTCGTTGGCATCCGCTTCATTGACGCGTAAGGCGAAAACGTATGCCGCTCCCGAGGCCGAAACCGCAGACCTTTCGCTCGAACTCGACTTGCATGCCCATCCCGACGTGATGAGCGTCATTGCATCCGTCCGCATGGACGACGAACCGCTCCTCCCCGCTCAGCATGTCATTGTTGCCTATTGTGGCGATGAGTGTCGGGGTGTTTCTGAGGTGGTTGACGACCGCTTCTATATCAACATCCATGGTGCGGCGGGCGATGACATCCGCTTCGTGCTGCTCAATGCCGCGGGCGAACAGGTACTGCTCGACGAGCGCATTGCGTTTGCTCCGTTGAAACTCGTAGGAACGCATCAGCAACCTTGTGTGTTCCAAAACGCTACGGCTACTTCCGTAATGCCCCTCGTGGGTGTCACGCCCGTAGAGGTAAGTTATTTCAATCTGAGTGGGCAACGCATAACGAAACCACAATCAGGTTGCTACATCCAGCGCACGACTTATGCTAACGGATATGTACAGACAAGGAAGATGCTGAAATAAACGGTGTTCCTCACCCCTCTCTTGCTCCGCAACGAGCATTACGATGAAAGGGTAGGGGCGGAGCATCCCACATCCCCATTTTCTCCCCATCTGTTTGCATGGTAGGAAAGAAAAATCTACCTTTGTAAGCGATAATTTTGAACATTATGGCAGATTCATTAAAATACCGATTGACAAGTGGTAAACCCTCAAAGGGTAGTTACTACGTTCGTAATGTGTTGAAGAAACTCGTGCCCTCGTGCCTTTATCGCATGAAGGCGAAGCGCATGCTTAAGCAGTTAGAAAACCATCCCGACAAGACCTACATCCTTGATCGCGTGAATTATTATAACACGCTCACGGCGCCCTTTGAACTTCCTGCTGAGACGTGGCACGAGCGCAATGGCGGTATCTATCACTTCCTCGACCGCATCGACCAATTTAAACTCTCCACCTTCCATTCTGCCTATTATTTTGACTTCCGCGATGCCATACGTTGGTTCCGCCAATCGTGTCGTGCCGCCTACGTTCCAGGCGACGTTTACTTCACCCCTAAAGCGCCCGCCTTCGTGAAGAGTCGTCTGCTGAGCGATACGAATCAGAATTCTGTGTTACTCAAACTCGATAAGTGGCGCCACTTTATGTGGGTGAAAGATTCCACACCCTGGACAGAGAAGGCGGATAAGGCCATCTTCCGCGGTAAAATTCGTTGGAGCCGTCAGCGCACGCAATTCCTTGAAATGTACTTCAATCATCCCATGTGTGATTGTGGCGTCGTAGGAAATGAGGACGTCAATCCCGAATGGAAGACACCGAAGAAAACAATTCGTGAACACTTGGATTACAAGTTCATTATGGCGCTCGAGGGTAACGACGTGGCCACCAACTTAAAGTGGGTGATGTCCTCAAACAGCCTTGCCGTCATGCCTCGCCCCACGTGTGAAACTTGGTTTATGGAAGGCCGCCTTCAGCCCAACGTGCATTACGTTGAAATTAAGCCCGACCTTTCCGACCTTGAGGAGCGCATGAATTACTATATCTCTCACCCCGAAGAGGCACAACGTATCATAGATAACGCTCACGAATTTGTACGCCAATTCCTTGACGACGACCGCGAACAACTCATCCAATTCCTTGTGGCTGAAAAATACCTCCGCCTTTCAGGGCAACAGCCTCTGTGATGAAATATTGCGGAATCATGAGGATTGGCTCTGTGGCGAAATCATAAAAGACCCCATGGCTTATTTAAACAGTTAGTTGAACAGGCACGAAGAGGCAATATCGGGGGACCTCCCCAAAAAATACTCCTAAGTCACATCGGGAGCAGGTGAGTGGCACAAGTTGTTTCACCCGTCGCTAATGCTGTAAAAGGGCAGTGCTTCACAGGCGGCAATATCCGTAGTTTGGGACAGGCTCCGCGCCCCGGAGGGAGGGTTTCCCAGAGTTGGGACAGGCTCCGCGCCCTGGAGGGAGGGTTTCCCAAAGTTGGGACAGGTTCCCCAATGCTCAGGGAGTGTTTCATTAGTATTGTGCAAAAGAAAAACCGATAGGTATGGGGTACATATCTATCGGTTTTCTGCGTATGTGAGTTTATGGGTTCTTAGAATCTAGCTGAGATTTGGAAATCAATTGTGTTGAAGTGGTTATCGGCAGGTGAGGGATTGCGGTCAACGGTATAAGTGTAGTTGAGTTGCATCATGAGGTTTTTGCCGAGATTGTAGTTGGCAGACATGCACCAATCCGTCTTGAGTGTATTCCAAGAACGCGAGTCGTTGCGGTAACAGTCCCATTTGCCATACACTTTGAAATTCTTTGCTACGGGAACACCTACTGTTGCGTACCAACCGTCGCTGTGCTTGGGAGCACTGGGGTTCTTAATTGCACCACCATAACTGTACATATATTCAGCACGCACTGTCCACTTATCTTCGTACTTCACACCGAAGCCCATACGCTTACGGTCAATCTGGTCGTTCACGTCAGACTCATTGGTGTAAGTGCCGTTCCAGAGAAAACCACCAACTTCCAACTTCTTCATGGGACGCAACCAAAGACCTGCAATGTAGTCCTTTTCCTTATCCTTATCCTTGTGGTTGATGCCTTGACCGTTGAACACTCCAAATTGATAATGGAAAAGGTAATGTCCCTTTTCGCCGCCTACCTTGAAGAGGTCACCCTGGACTTGTGCACCAAGGTCGCGACCGCCGCTACTGTGCTCGCCACAACGGTCATTCATGAGGAACTTGAGAGTTGCTTGCGAGTAAGCGCCATGACCGATGGCTAGGGGCGACATGGGATTTTCAAAACCGAAACTGCGCTTAAACTGACCAACCTTTACGCGGAAGGCATCATACTTTTGCCATTCTACGAAGGCATCGAGGAGACGTGCTCCTTTATCTACGCCAGGAGCTCCGCTGACTTCACCTTGGAAGCGGTAGAAGAAATCCTTATAAACGTAACCCGACCCGTAAATACGGAGGTAGCGCATGTCGAAACCGCCATTGTCGGTAACGTTTGCCTTGTCGGTGATGCTATACTTTCCGGTGATAAAACCGCCGACTGTGATAGTGGGGTCTGCTTTTTTAACAGCTTCAGGTGCTTTGCTTGTTGCGAGGTTGAAGGTCATGCCTTCTTGTTCTCCTGGGTGGAGTGTTTCGGCAAAAGTTGCCAATGAAGTCGTAGCGCAGAGCGCGAGAGAGAGGAATTTGACTTTCATAGTTAATTTGAAATTAAGAGATTTTCGATGTTAAGAGGTCGGCAACGACAAACGTGCTACCCCCAATGAAGATGACATCTTCGGGCGAGGCATTGTTAATTGCAGCTTGATGTGCTGCTGTCACGCTGGCAAAGGTAGCACCTTTTAAGTTAAAATTCGTTGCAACATGCATTAATTTTTCAGCGGGAAGTGCGCGATTCACGCTGGCTTGCGTGAAATAGTAACGAGCATTTTTGGGAAGTAGCGCTACGACGTGGGTGATGTCCTTATCATTAACCATACCGAAAACGATATGCACTTGCTTACCTTCATCGATGAATTGCTGGAGTCGTTTGGCAAGGTAGCGCCAACCACCAATATTATGTCCCGTGTCGCATATTGTTAGAGGAGCAGTAGAAAGCGTTTGCCAACGCCCCATAAGGTGGGTGAGGTCGCAGACATGGGCAAGTCCTTCACGGATGTGTTCAGAAGAAATATTTAACTGCTCTTGAAGGATGCTGAGCGCAGTACAAATAGTGCGCAAATTCTTTTTTTGGCAATCGCCTTTGAGTTGGAAGGAAATATTTTCTACACAGATATCGGTATCTTCCGCAAAATAGAGTGGGGCGTTCTGGTGGATGGCAACCTCTTTAAACACGAGGTCGCTTTCAGCACCATGCTCACCGACAACAATGGGTATTCCTGGTTTAATAATCCCGGCCTTCTCTGTAGCAATCTCCTTGAGGGTAGCACCTAAGAATTGCGTATGGTCAAAACTAATATTCGTTATGACAGAGAGTAAGGGTCGGATAATATTTGTACAATCCAGGCGTCCACCGAGTCCCACTTCAATAACAGAAATGTCTACTCCTTGGTCGGCAAAATAGCGAAAAGCCATCGCCGTGGTGAGTTCGAAAAAAGAAGGGTAGAGAGGTTCGAAGAAGTGGCGATGCGTTTCTACAAATTGCACCACGTATTCTTCTTCCATCATTTCACCATTCACGCGGATACGCTCCCTGAAGTCAACAAGGTGAGGTGAAGTGTATAGACCTACCTTATAGCCTGCTGATTGTAATACAGCAGCCAAAGTATGAGAGCATGAGCCTTTTCCATTCGTGCCGGCTACATGTATAGTGCGGTACTTGTGGTGAGGGCGCTCGAAGTGCTCGTCTAAAGCATGGGTGTTGCTCAATCCTTCTTTGTAAGCCCCTTGGCCAATGTTTTGAAATAAAGGGGCGCTATTATATAAATAGGTGATGGTTTCTTGATAGGTCATTGTCGAGACTTTGATATTTGAAGTGTAAAAGTACGCACTTTATTTGAGTCGGACAAATGATTTTTTGTTTTTGGGTCTGGAAAACTTTTATCGTAAGTTTTTGAGTCTGCAGAAAATGTTGTACCTTAGCGGCTAAAACAATAATATAATGGATTTAAGGAATCGTTTTATGCGCTACGTGCGCATTGATACTCAGTCGGCAGAGGATGCAGTAACTACTCCCAGTACGCCAGGTCAGATGGACTTTGTCAAAATGTTACGTGTGGAACTGGAAGAGATGGGGCTTGAGGAAATATCACTTGATGAACATGGTTATCTCTTTGCTACATTGCCGGCTAATATATCCAAGGACGTGCCTACTATAGGGTTTATTGCTCATGTGGATACTAGTCCTGACGTGACGGGTAAAGATGTGAATCCTCGTGTTGTGGAAAACTATAACGGAACGGATATTGTGCTTTCTGAAGAGGATAGTACGGTACTTTCTACAAGCGAGTTTCCAGAATTGTTGCGTTATGTAGGTGATGACCTTATTGTTACTGATGGACGAACTCTTCTTGGTGCTGATGACAAGGCTGGCGTGGCAGAAATTGTATCTGCTATTGCCTATCTGCAAGCACATCCCGAGATAAAGCATGGAAAAATTCGTATAGGGTTTAATCCTGACGAGGAGATTGGGTTGGGAGCACATAAATTTGACGTCAGTCTGTTTGGCTGTGATTGGGCTTACACGATGGATGGAGGCGAAGTAGGTGAACTTGAATACGAGAACTTCAATGCTTCCTCTGCACGTGTTACAATTAACGGACGTAATGTACACCCCGGCTATGCAAAGGGTAAGATGCTCAATTCAATGCGTGTTGCAGCGGAGTTTATTGATTTGTTGCCTAAGGCTGAGGTGCCCGAGTGTACTGACGGGTATGAGGGATTCTATCATTTAGTAGGAATGAAGGGTGGGGTAGAGCATACCACACTAAGCTATATTATTCGTGATCATAGCGCAGATATTATGGGTAAGCGAAAAGAGTTTCTCCGACAGTGCGTGAACGATTTGAATGAGAAGTATGGGGCTGGAACAGTTGTTCTTGAACTTGCAGACCAATACGCAAATATGCGTGAGGTAATAGAGCCGATGATGTACGTTATTGATGTCGCCTGTCAGGCTATGAGTGAGGTGGGTGTAGAACCTAAAGTGAAGCCTATACGTGGAGGTACTGATGGTGCACAATTGTCATTTAAAGGATTGCCCTGCCCTAATATCTTTGCAGGAGGAGTTAACTTTCATAGCCGTTATGAGTTCGTTCCTTTAGGCTCGATGCAGAAGGCAATGATGACAATTGTGAAAATTGCCGAAATTGTAGCAACTCGATAGAAAAAAGAATGAGGGCCGTGAGGCTCTCATTCTGCTTTATGCTCCTTGTCAATACGTGAACCGCGTAGAAAATCTCCTATTCCCATACGCTTTTTTCCGGCCAATTGCAGAGAGTGTATGTTTAGTGCGCCATCTGCGGTATATATACGTAAGAATGTTTTTCCGTCGGTTTCTATTGTACCAAATGGATGTGGCTGAGCAGGAGTGTCTGCGATGCCGGCTTCGTAAATTTTTAGTATCGTTTGTGAGCCATCAGGAGCAGTGAGTGTTGTCCATGCCGCAGGATAGGGCGAAAGTCCGCGAATGAAATCGTACACTTGTTTGCTTGTTTTGCTCCAAGCGATGCGGCATGTCTCTTTGAATATCTTTGGAGCAGGGCGTAGTTCTTCATTAGGCATCATCTGCTCTTGTGGTATGGCCTCGGCACTACCATCAATGATGGCATCTACAGTGTCGCACACGACCCGTCCGCCGAGTAGCATAAGGCGGTCATGCACATCGCCAACACAATCGGTTTCGTTGATGGGGACGTGTACCTGGCGAATCACGGCACCTGTGTCAATCTCATGTTTGAGGAAGAATGTGGTTACGCCCGTCTCTTTATCGCCATTGATTACCGCCCAGTTGATGGGGGCAGCACCACGATATTGGGGCAGAAGCGAGGCGTGTAGGTTGAATGTTCCCAATGGTGGCATAGCCCATACTGCTTCTGGTAGCATGCGGAAAGCAACCACAATCTGAAGATCTGCTTGCAAAGAACGCAGTTCTCCTAAGAATGCTTCGTCCTTCAAACGCTCGGGCTGCAATACGCGCAGTCCTTGTGATACGGCATATTGTTTTACTGGAGTGGGTTGCAGTACGCTGCCATGGCGTCCTACAGCTTTGTCGGGGCCTGTGACTACTCCTACAATGTTGTATCCGCCCTCGACAAGGCAACGAAGACTCTCTACCGCAAAGTCGGGAGTGCCCATGTATATGATTCGTAAACTCTCTTTTGTCATAGTTGTGTGAATTTTCCAATTACGAAAGACAAAAATACAGATATTATCCGTAAAATCAAAAAAACAAGATAAAAGCCCCATTCTTCTATGTAAAAAAAACATAAAAACTTTGCTATTCAAGATAAAAGTCGTACCTTTGCCGTCCGAAACCATTACACATTATTGTTACCAGCAATAAATCAGAGTAATAACTAATAAAAACAAAATAGAACAATGAAAAAAGGTATTCATCCTGAGAACTATCG
>CALCHM010000066.1 GCA_937901345.1 uncultured Prevotella sp.
CATCTCTTATACCAGAGGTATTAAATTGACCAATAGAGTTCCAACCCCAACGTGCATCAAAATTGATACGAGTCTGACCGCTTTTACCCTTCTTAGTTGTTACCAATACAACACCGTTCGCACCACGAGAACCGTAAAGAGCTGTAGCAGCAGCGTCTTTCAAAATTGTCATAGACTTAACGCGGTAGATATCCAAGTCATTGATCTTAGTAGCATCTACTTCGAAACCGTCCAAGATGAAGATAGGCATATTAGCAGTACCTGAAAGGGACTGTTTCGAGATATCCTGGGTCTCGAGCGTAGTTCCGCTGATACTTGTCTGTCCACGGAGAGAAATCTCAGGAGAAGCATTCGGGTTAGATCCTGCTGCAATATTCTGCTGGATACGGAAAGAAGGGTCGAAGGTCTGGATAGCCGAAATCATATTTGTAGGATTGGCCTTGAGGATCTCATCCTTCTTGATCTTTGTGGTATTTCCGGAGAATCCGTCCTTTCTAATCGGAGCGAAACCAGTCACAATCACGTCATCAAGACTCTCTGTAGCCTCCACCATGGTCACATCCATCTTGGCATGGCTTGAAATCTTGACTTCCACTGTCTCATATCCAATCAAAGAGAAGATAAGTTTTCCGCCATCGCTTGGACGCTTGATGGAATAATAACCGAATCTAATCTACTACAATCCTTAAAAGCTTCGGTTCCAATGCGACTAACTGTGTAGGTCTTTCCGTCTAATTGCACTGAGTCGGGGATAACTACTGCGGTGGCAGAAATGCTACATCTATCTACCTCCACTCTATTCGAATCTATTACCTCATAGGTCAAATCGCCTATGGTAAACCTTTCTTGTGCCAAACATACAGTTGTACATATAATGGTAAATAACAATAAGAATAGTCTTTTCATATCATTATTGTTTAATTTCGTAATCAGAAGACTTACTTTTTGTGTTGCAAAAGTACTACTTATTTTTTTATTGGCAAAGCATACGCCCTCTTTTAGTGCAGATTAGCAGCAGATTCTTGTTGGTTTTTGATGAATTTATACCCCATCTTGATGCCTTTGATGAGATAACTGCCCCAATTGAGGTAGTGTGCGAACCGCTCAAGGGGTGAGGATGGTGGGGTGGGAGTGATGAACGTGTTGAGGTGTTTTTGGAGCGCTTCCTTGTTGTTCTCCAGTTGTGCGTTTAGCGACAGGCGTTCTTGCGTTATCGTTGCAAGGGGCATTTCAGAAGTGGCTTCTTTCTTAAGGTCGAACATGTGAAGCATGCAACGTGTGATGGGGATGAGCAACCAACGTTTACGGTTCGTGTAAAGCGTGACGAGCATAACGATATAAATCAAGATGATGAGTAAAATGGCGAGTGGGAGACTTCCGAATAGTGACGCAAGATAATAGGCTCCCTGAAATGTCAGGAAAATGAGAAGTGCGGTGAAAAGGTGCAGGAAGATAACGCTCAACAAGAGTGTGGCGAAAATTGAGGAGAGTTTGCTGGCGGTGTCAAGGCGTAGCGCACGGATGTGTAATGCCGTACGATCCTTGAGGTTGTCATAAAGCGTGTGGATAAGTTCCGTGTCAGAGGTGGAGTGTGTCATGGCGATGTAAGATGTGTGGTTGTTTTCTAACGAAAGTGGGTGTGCCCATAGACACACCCACCGCACGTTCCTGTGGCGCTAAGAAGTTTTACCCCCAGCAGTGCTTTCTGTGATGTCGTCAACAAGTTTGTTCATTTCGCAGTCTTTCAACTGGATGCCTCTCTTTCGGAGCGCTTGACAAATTTTGTGACGTGTGTGTTCGCCCTTTTCGGGAGCAAACAAGATTCCAGCTGCTGCGCCGATGGCTGCGCCACCTACAAATGCAGCAATGAGTCCTAGTCCTTTCATAGTTTAGTTTTTGTTTAAGGTGAATACTCGTGTAGCGTTGTTGCTACGGTGCAAATGTATGGGGGATTTTCTCAGCAAACTCTTAAATAATGTAGAATTTTCAGTGGAGGCGAAGTTTTTAACCCTATTTGAGGAATTTTTACGCTAATTTATGAACGCTATTCAAGTTAGAGATTGTAAATTTGCGTTGAATTTGCTTAAAGCAGGGGAGATTTGTCTCCCAAGAATGGAATCTATTAATTAATTATACCTATAAAAATGAAGAAATTAGCACTTTTAGCAATTGCCGTTGGCGCAGTAGCAATGACTTCTTGTAAGTCTAAGGAAGACATGTATCGCAAGATGTATGAAGATGCCAAGAGTCAGCAAACTACAGTAGAACAGAACAAAACCGTAGTTGTAGCTCCTGCTGAAACAACAAAGACAGTCGTTACGCCTGCTCAACCCACAACTGTTACTCCCGTTGATCTTAGTGGCACACGTCAGATTCAGGGAGATATTACTGTTGTAAGTGGTGATCAACTCAAGGAATTCAGTGTTGTTGTTGGTAGTTTCCAAACTCAGGCAAATGCTGAAGGTTTGAAGAACTTGTTGCAGCAGAAGGGTTATTCTTCACGTGTTATCCGTACGAACGAAACTATCAATGGTCACACAGGTTGGTACCGTGTGATTGCTGCTTCATACGCAGACAAGGCTTCTGCAGCACAGCTTCGCGACCAGTTGATTGGTGATTATCCTGGTGCTTGGTTGCTTTACAAGAAGTAGTAAGAATTCCCAATGGGTTCGGGGAGTTCTGAAACTTTATAGCCCAATTCATATTCTGGAACTCCCTTAATGAGATTAGGAATTAGGACATCTGATGTATTCCCTGGTTCCTAATCTTATTTTCGTTTTAAACAAGAAACTATAATGCAAGCACTTCTCGGCTTAACAACAGACGAACTGAAGGACGTTGCCCTCAGTCTTGGACTTCCCGCCTTTACAGGAAAACAAATTGCAGGATGGCTCTACGACAAAAAGGTGAGCGACATTGCGCAGATGACCAATCTTTCAAAGGTTGCTCGTGAGCGTTTGGCGCAGGATTATTGTGTGGGGTGTTCTGAACCTGTAGATGCCCAACGTTCCGTAGATGGTACGGTGAAATACCTTTATCGTACAGCGCAAGGAGATTATATCGAAACGGTCTATATTCCAGATGGTGATCGCGCAACGCTTTGTGTGAGTTGTCAGGTGGGGTGTAAAATGGGGTGCAAATTCTGCATGACGGGACGCCAAGGTTATGTGGCTTCCCTGACCGCTGCCGACATCTTGAACCAAATCTATTCGTTGCCCGAGCGCGACACGCTGACCAATATCGTCTTCATGGGGCAGGGTGAACCTTTCGATAATCTTGATAACGTGCTTCGTGCTACAGAAGTCTTGACAGCATCGTGGGGATACGGATGGAGTCCGAAGCGCATCACGGTTTCTACCGTTGGCTTGGCAAAGGGATTGGTACGTTTCTTAGATGAGAGTCGCTGTAGTTTAGCCGTAAGTTTGCACCATCCCATACCTTCCGATCGTGCTGAAATCATGCCTGCCGAAAAGGCGCTTTCCATCGAAACTGTCGTTGAGATACTCAAGGGTTACGACTTCTGTCGCAAATATCCCCGCGACCCGTCTGCGCCGAAACAACGCCGCTTGACTTTTGAATATATTGTGTTTGGCGGACTCAACGATTCGCGCAAGCATGCTCAGGCCCTGCTCGACTTACTGAAAGATTTGGACTGCCGCGTCAATCTCATTCGTTTCCACACTATTCCCGATACCCCCTTCAAGGGTGCTTCGGAAGAAAAGATGGTGGAATTCCGAGATTACCTTACGAACAACGGACTCACAACAACGATTCGCGCATCGCGAGGTCAAGACATTTTCGCAGCGTGCGGACTTCTCAGCACAAAGAAACAACAGGAGGAGAAATGTTTAACGATTAACGTTTAACGATTAACGTTTAACGATTAACGTTGAACGATGAACAACACTCCGGTCGGTAGTTGTACTCTGTTCTCTGTACTCTGTCAGTTGTACTCTGTTCTCTGTACTCTGTACTCTAATAAAAACTACATATAATATATGGATATGCAAACAACATACGAAGTTGAGGAAACACAATATGTTCCTTCTTCGCGCAAGAAAATACGCGTAGCCATCACGCATGGCGATACCAATGGTGTGGGCTACGAATTGATTTTTAAGACCTTTTCAGAACCTACGATTTTCGAACTCTGCATTCCCGTTGTTTACGGTTCTGCAAAGTTGGCTACCTATCACCGCAAGGCGATTGAGAGCAACACAAATTTCCACCTTATCGATGATGCTGCCGAAGCAACCGAGGGCGAACTCAATGTGGTGAATTGTTTTGACCGTGAGATTGCAGTTGCGTTAGGTCATGCGAGTGCCGATGCTGGTGAGGCTGCGCTTGTTTCGCTTGAGGCTGCTGTTGCCGATTTGAAGGCGGGTAAAGTGGATGTGCTCGTAACAGCACCCATCAATAAGGCTTCCATTCAGAGCGATAAGTTCCACTTCCCTGGACATACGGAATACTTGCAGTCTCATTTTGGTGGCGAATCGTTGATGATTCTTACGAACGAACACATGCGTGTGGCGCTTGTTACAACACACGTTGCCATCAAGGATATTGCTGCTGCCATTACTCCCGAAAGTGTGGAACAGAAGGCACGTCAACTCTACAATGTGTTGCGCCACGATTACTTGTTAGCATCGCCCCGTGTGGCTGTGCTCGGACTCAATCCTCACAATGGTGATGAAGGTACCATTGGCAGCGAAGACAAGGACATCATTGTACCCGTGATTCAGAAACTTCAGGAAGAGGGACTTCCCGTCTTTGGTCCTTATAGCGCAGATGGTTTCTTCGGTGCAGGTCATTATACGAAGTTCGACGGCATCCTCGCCATGTATCACGACCAAGGTCTTGCCCCCTTCAAGGCGCTTTCTATGGATGACGGCATCAACTATACTGCAGGTTTGAACATCGTACGCACTTCGCCCGATCACGGTGTGGCTTACGACATCGCTGGCAAGGGTATCGCTTCAGAGAATTCCTTCCGTCAGGCACTTTATGCCGCAATCGACATTTTCCGCAACCGCGCTATTGACGCTGAAGTGACGGCAGATCCGTTGCCTAAGTTGTACCAAGACCGCCGTGAGGACGAGCGTCGTAATTTTGTGCAACGTCCTGAAAAGCGCACTGAAGATGCCGCGCAGAATTAAGCAATTTGCCATCATCGCTGCAGGCGAGGGGCGCCGACTTTCAGAAGAGGGCGTATCGCAACCCAAAGCGCTCGTTTGCCTGAACGGCGAACCACTCTTGACGCGACTCGTGCGCATCTTTCATTCTTGTGGAGCAGAGCGCATTGTGATTATCGTTAACGACCTTCACCCTCAAACCGCACAACACGTGCGCAGTTTGATGACACAACCCGGAGGTGAACGCATTCATCTGGTGGTGCAAACAACCCCTAGTTCGATGCATTCGTTTCACGCGCTCTCCGAACATCTCACGGATGAACCCTTCTGCCTCACCACGGTGGATACCATTTTCCGCGAAACCGACTTCCGTGCCTACCTGGATTACTTTGCGCAGTCGGATGCCGACGGTGTGATGGGGGTGACCGATTTTGTTGACGACGAAAAACCGCTTTACGTTGCTACGAATGAGACCTTAGATATTACAGCATTCTTGGACGTCGCCACGACTTGCAAGTATATCTCTGGAGGCATTTACGGACTCACTGCTCCCGCTCTAAAAACGCTTCAGCGATGCATGGCAGAGGGACAAAGCAGGATGCGCAACTATCAGCGTGGACTCCTTGTCGATGGTCTGCGTTTGAAAGCCTTCCCCTTCTCTAAAATTCTTGATGTTGACCATGCGTCCGACATCCCCAAAGCAGAGGCATTTTTGTTTGAAAAATGAATATGAATATTTTACTCGTGCATCGCGCTCACCGATTCTCCCCGAATTGCGTGGAGCGCGATGCTGCAGTTTTAAGGGCCATTCAGCAGGCGCTTGAAGCGCAGCGTTTTTCCGTCAGTCACGTTGACGAGGACGCCATTACCGAGGAGTTCCTGCAAACGGCGCCACGTCTCATCATCAGCATGGCGCGCTCGAAAGAGGCATTACAGCAACTCGCCCTTTGCGAACAACAGGAAGGACGCATCGTTTGGAATTCTCCCAAGGCATTGCTTGCCAATTCGCGTGCTGAGCAGATGCGGCGTTTTGCTATGGCAGAGATTCCCATGCCACCGACCGAGGTAATTGCAAATCCTCAGGCAACCACGCTCACCTTTCCCTTGTGGGTAAAGTCGGGTGGGGGAGACGCCGAGCATGAAACGGATGTGCGTTACTCCGCCAGCCAACAAGCATTGCTTGCTGCCACACTGCCCGAACTTCCAGAGTATGTCGTTGCCACACATGTCGAAGGCGATCTCGTGAAGTTTTACGGTGTGGCGGGAACATCCTTCTTTTATGCATATTACCCCACGAACTTCAGCAAGTTTGGTTTAGAAGCGCATAACGGAGCGCCTCAAGGTTACGCTTTCGACCGCACCTCGCTCCAGCAATATGCCACCGCTGCTGCCTCACTTTGCGGATTCACGCTTTACGGAGGCGACTGCATTGTGCGCCCCGATGGTAGTTTTGCCTTGATTGACTTCAACGATTTTCCCAGTTTTGCACCCTGTGCCCACGAAGCGGCGCGGGCGCTCGTTGAACGTTTAACGTTTAAAGACCATGCGGAGTAATAGCACTGCGCCAGCCTCTTCGTTCATCGTTCATCGTTCATCGTTCTCCTTTCAAATTATATGTCTGAAAAACTGCAATTCTCCTTCAAAAGTCAAGACACCGAAGAATGGCTTGACATCCATTTCACTCGCCCCATTGGTTACCTTTGGGCGCGCCTGTTCATGCACTTTGATGTGCATCCGAATGTGGTGACGATTCTCAGCATCATCCTGGGTGCTGCGGCAGGCGTTTGTTTTTACTTTGATTCCTATTTTTACACCATTCTAGGAATCCTGCTGCTCATGTGGGCAAACTGCTACGATTCGTGTGACGGACAAATGGCGCGCCTGACGGGTAAAAAGACGCTTATCGGGCGCTTGCTTGACGGTTTTGCGGGCGATGTGTGGTTCTTCACGATTTATGCCGCAATCTGTTTGCGACTGCAGCACCAACCCATTCCCCTCTTGCCCCAATATCAGTGGGGCATCTGGATTTGGGCGATGGCAGCACTTTCGGGGCTCGTTTGCCACGCCAAGCAATGCCAGTTGGCAGATTACTATCGCAACATCCACCTCTATTTCCTCAAGGGTAAGCAGGGGAGCGAACTCGACAATTCGCGCAAACTCAAGGAGACTTATGATGCCCTGCGTTGGCGAACAGACTACGTGCAGTTGGCCTTCCTCTTCTTCTACCGCCGCTACACGGCTGCCCAGGAACAGATGACACCCCGTTTCCAGCAGTTGAAGCACCAACTCGATGCGCGCTACGCTGAAGAAATCCCGATGTCCCTGCGTGAGGAATTCCGAAAGGGAAGTCTGCCCCTGATGAAATGGGCCAACATCTTGACGTTTAACACGCGCGCCATCGTGCTCTATCTCTCCCTGCTCGCCCTCCACCCCTGGATATACTTCGTCTTTGAGTTGACGGTGATGCATTTCCTATGGTGGTACATGCGCGCAAAGCATGAAGCGCTTTGCAATAGATTGTTGCAGCAACTCGCGAATCAATAAAATGAGCATCGCTCACCCCGTGAACACTCAAAACATCCCCCTTTATCAAGAACTCACTTGATGAAGGGGGATGTTGCGTCGTTTGTAGATTCATTTAGGCAATAATATAGGAGTTACTTACGTGACCTTTGGTTGACCCAAGAACTTTTAACAGACCCCCTCCGCAACTAAAGTTGCTCGTCCCCCTAACTTCGGGGGACATTTTGAGTTAGTCTCCTCGTTCAAGTTTCCAATTGAAAATAACAAGCGATGGAATGTATCCCAAAATCCTCCCCGAAGTTAGGGGAGGTGCCCAAAGGGCGGAGGGGGCTGTAGTAGAGGGTAAACTTCTATATTATTGCTTTCATTTATATTGTCCTCCCAAAAACGTTCTACCACTGGTGGTTGGCATCCGTGGCAGGACATAAGATACATGAATTGTGCTTTTTCAAAGTTTGCTGCCACCCCTATTAACGAAACGTTACAATCTTTTGTCTTCACGCATCTCGTTCTTTGGGTGTCCTACGCACGCTTGCGCAACGTAAAATCGAATCGGAGTCCGCCTTCGGGACGATTGCCGACGGTGATGGTGCCTCCATGAAATTGCACGGCATGTTTGACTATGGCAAGTCCGAGACCGGTGCCTCCTTTCTGGCGAGAGCGTCCTTTATCTACGCGATAGAAACGTTCGAAAAGGTGAGGCAGATGTTTCTCCACAACGCCCTTGCCGTCGTCTTCGAATCGGATGCGACACGATTGCTCTGTATTTTCGAGCAACGTGATGTAAATGTTCTGCCCCTCCGAATAAGCAATGGCATTTTCCGTAAGGTTGCTGAAGATGGAGGCGATGAGCGAAAGGTTGCCCTCGATTGTGACTTTGTCCTTAAAATCAACGTGCAGATTCAGGCGCTCTTCTCGGGGCATAACGTCGAGTTCGGCGCGCACCTCGCTGATGATGTCGTTGATGACAACCGGTTCTTTACTGATAAGTGCGCTTCCGTCTTCCATTCGGGTGATGAGCGACACGTCGTCCAGCAAGCGGCGGAGTCGTTCGTTTTGCATGTAGCCCCTGCCGATTAATTCCTGCCGTTTTTCCTCGCTAAGACTGATGCCAGAGAGCAGCGTTTCGAGGCACACCCCGATGGAGGCAACCGGCGTCTTGAGTTCGTGGTTGATGTTGTTCGTGAGTTGGCGCTTCAGGCGCACACGCTCCTGCTCTGCTTCGTAACGATTGACGCGCTCAATGTCCTTACCGAGTTGGCGCGTGGAGAAGTTGGCCACAACGCTCACACCCAGTGCAATCGAAATTATCACTACAAGGAAGGACCAGTCGGCAGCAAGCATGTCCTTCAATGCGCCTGAATAAGGGATGGCGGTGCGAACAATGGCGCGCTCACCGCGAGTGGCAGCATAGAAATACTCACGTCCATCGCTTGCCGACAGTCGCCCAATGTGTCGCCCCTCGCCCCGGCGCAAAGCCTCTGCCACTTCGGGACGGTTGCGATGATTGTCGAGCGAGGAGGCTGGAATTGTGTTGTCAAAGACCACTGCCCCCGACAGCGCAATGAGCGTGATGCGCAGGTCGCTAAAAGGCATTTCGTGCGTGGCAATATAGGTTTCGAAAGAGCGCCCTTCCTCCACTTCTTCCAGCAGATGGCGGTTGTACTGCTGCAACGTGGCGTTCAGAAATTCCGATTTGTACTGCTTCTCACGCAGATATTGATAGCCCACAAAGCATGCCACCAGTGCCCAAGCATAGACAATGAGTTGCAGGAACAGGCGTTTGTGGAACGAAAGTTTAGTCGCGGAAACCATAACCAAAACCTGAGCGGGTTACGATATAAGCGCCATACGTCCCAATCTTTGAGCGCAAGCGCGTAATGTTGACATCAATTGTGCGGTCGAGCACGATGACTTCGTCCGTCCACACACGACTCAGAATTTGCTCGCGCGAACAAATCTTTCCTCTGTGGCGAATCAGGTAGGCGAGGAGTTCAAACTCCTTCTTCGCCAACTTCACTTCCGTGCCATCAACCGTGCAGCGCTTAAATTCCAGATCCAGACAAAGTCCTTCGACAATCAACTGCCCACTGCCCTCCGCCTCCTTAGCAACGCGCCCCAGAGATGCAGACGTTCGGCGCAACACGCTCTTCACACGTGCCACGACATTGCGAATCGTATAAGGTTTGGCGATGTAGTCGTCTGCACCAAGATTGAGTCCCATGACCATGTCGTCCTCCGAGTCGCGCGCGGTGCAGAAGATGATGGGAATCTGTGCCGTTCGCACGTCGGCCTTCAAGCGTTTCGCCATCTTGATGCCACTCATTTCGCCCATCATGATGTCCAGCAGTATGAGGTCGTAGCGGCAGAGGTCGTAAGTCAGCGCCTGCTCTGCGCTCAGAGCGTAGTCAGCATCAAATCCCTCGTTCTCTAAATTGAGTTTCAACACCTCGCACAGCGTTTCCTCGTCGTCAACAATCAATATGCGTTTTGTCTCCATACTTATATATAATGAAAAATCCGACTGCAAAAGTATGGAGATTTTAAGCGCCGCGAAAGAGCAGTTTTGAGATTTAACAAAAATGTAACAATTCGCTTCGCCGTGCGCATTTAACGGAAGCATCATCGTTTTGTAACAATCTTGAAACATTACTCCCGTACTTTTGCAGTGTCAAAAAGAAAAACAAGACGACGCATCTGATCAGATAGAAAAAACGAAAACTATTTAACAACCTAAAATTGACACACAACAAATCTATGAAAAAGTATCTTATTTTGGCAGGTCTCCTGACTTGCACGGGAATTACGGTTCACGCACAGGAGGCGCAGCAAGAAACGCCCAAGGGTAAGGCCATCCTTCAAGTGTTTGGAAACTTCCACACGGGTTTTGGCGCGCAGAATGACGACCGCGGTTTTGACTTGGAACGTAGTTACCTCGGTTATGAGTACAAACTTGGAAAGGGACTTTCGGTAAAGGGCGTGATGGACATCGGCAAGTCTTCGGACGTCAGCGACAACCACCGCTTGGCATACATCAAGAATGCCATGATTTCATGGAAGACAGGAAAGTGGACCCTCAACGGAGGGCTTATCTCAACCACGCAGTTTAATTTTCAAGAAAAGTTCTGGGGCTACCGCTACGTGATGAAATCCTTCCAAGACCAGTACAAGTTTGGTAGCAGTGCAGACTTAGGACTTTCTGCCACTTACAAGTTTTCCGACATGCTTTCTGCCGATGCCATTGTGGTGAATGGTGAAGGTTATAAGAAGGTACAGAAAAACGACGGTTTGAACTACGGGTTAGGCGTGACGTTGACTCCCCTTGAAGGTTTCCAACTGCGCGTGTACGGCGGCCTGAACGAAAGTGCGGAAGCGGGAAAAAAGGACATCGCCAACTTCGCGGCATTTGCAGGCTACAAGCACGCTAAGTTTACCATCGGTGCGGAGTACAACCACATGTGGAACGCCTCCAACAAGAAGGATGCCGACCAGTATGGCTACTCTATCTTTAGTTCCGTCAAGGTAAGCAAAGACACCGAACTCTATGCCCGCTTCGACGACCTCTGCTCGAAGAACGATTGGAACAAAACCAAGGACGAGCAGGCGGCAATACTCGGTGCACAGTTCAAATTGGGTAAGTACGTAAAGGTGGCGCCAAACTTCCGCATGAGCATGCCTAAGGCGGATGGTGCGAATCATAAATACGCTGCCTACGTAAGTTGCTATTTCGGTATCTAAACATTTACAACATTTCAACAATCACCTTAAAACAATCACAATATGAAAAAGATGATTCAGTCCGTATTGACGCTTGCCCTTGCCTTCACCATGGTGGCATGTGGCGGCACGAAAAGCGAAGGACGCACACCTCAGGAACTTGCCGGTGCCGGGGCAACATTCCCCCTTCCTTTCTACAACGTAGTGTTCGAACAGTTTAGTCAGCAGCATGGCGACGCCGTAGCTTACGGTGGCATCGGTTCGGGTGGCGGTGTGCGCAATTTGCGCGACAAGATTGTAGATTTTGCTGGTAGCGACGCCTTCCTTTCCGACAAGGAAATGGCAGAGATGCCACCCGTTGTCCACATTCCCACATGTATGGGAGCAGTAGTGGTTGCCTACAACCTTGAAGGCGTGGATGAACTAAAACTCACAGGCGATCTCATTGCCCGTATCTTTGCCGGAGAGGTGAAGATGTGGAACGACGAACGCTTGCAGGCATTAAACCCCGACGCGAAACTTCCTGCCGAACCCATCATGCCCGTCTATCGTTCCGATGGTTCAGGCACGACGTTTGTCTTCACAGATTACCTCGCAAAGGTGAGTCCGATGTGGAAGGAAAAGTTTGGTGCGGGCAAGTCTGTCAATTTCCCCACAGGGCAGGCGGCAAAGGGAAATCCCGGTGTGGCAGGTGTGATTAAGCAAACGAAGCACTCAATTGGCTATGTCGGTTCGGAATATGCCTTTGCGCAAAAGATTCCCTATGCGCGCATACAGAACAAGCGCGGCGATTTCGTGAAACCCACCGCAGCAACCATCTCGGCTGCCGCTTCGGGTGTCATTCCTGCCGACACACGTTGTTCCATCACGGATGCCGATGCTGTTGGGGCATACCCCATCTCAACGTTCACGTGGATGATTATCTACAAAGAGCAACACTATTCCGACCGCACGAAGGAACAGGCACAAGCAACGCTCGACCTCGTGAAATACATCCTCAGCGACGAAGCGCAAGCCATCACTTCCGAAGTTCACTATGCGCCGCTACCCCTCAAGGCAAAGGAATTGAGTTTGACCAATCTCAAAACCGTGACTTACGACGGCATTGCCGTTTGGGAATAAAGCGACGGTGGTTACTGCCAGAAACCAACTCCGCCGGAGGAGCGGACGTTTTTCTGCACTCAGAAATGCTCTCACCTCAGTCGCGGACGTTTTTTTTGCACTCAGAAATGCGCGCGACTGAGTCGCGGACGTTTTTCGGCACTCAGAAATGCTCGCGACTGAGTCGCGGACGTTTTTTGGCACTCAGAAATGCTCGCGACTGAGTCGCGGACGTTTTTCGGCACTCAGAAATGCTCGCGACTCAGTCGCGGACACTTTTCGGCACTCCAAAATACTCGCGGGAACCCAGCTGACGGTTGTCCGCACTCAAAATCGACCTGCGAATTCCTTGCTGACGTTTGTCTGCGCACAAAATGACTTGCGAATTCCTTGCTGACGGTTGTCTGCGCTCAAAAACGACTTGCGATTGGCTCGCTGACGGTTTTCAATCCAGAAAACAAGATATTATGTTATGAACGATAGATTATATAAGGTTCTACTGTTCGGCGCCGCACTCATCATGCCCATTGTATGCGGGGGTGTTGTTTACGCCCTCGTTACTGACGCCTATGCAGCGTTCGAACATTTCGGATTCTTCCGCTTTCTGATTTCCTCGGAGTGGAGTTACACCGAGGGTGCGGAAAGGTACGTCGCCTTACCCTTCATTACGGGCACCTTGCTGACCACGCTCCTGGCGCTCCTCTTTTGCATCCCCTTTTCGCTGCCCGTTGCGCTCTTCGTAGGGGAATATTTCAAAGGCACGCGTGTGGCTGCTGTACTCAGCACCGTCGTGGACTTGCTTGCAGGGATTCCCTCCATCATTTACGGGTTGTGGGGCTTCTACACCCTGCGCCCCTTGATTATGGCGCTCCACATTTCGCCCCAAGGTTCGGGTATTCTTACCGCCTCGCTGGTACTGGCAATCATGATTGTGCCCTATGCTGCTTCGCTGAGCGCGGAGTTTATCAAGATGGTGCCCCATGATTTGAAGGAGGGGGCGTATAGTTTAGGGGCAACTCGTGCAGAGGTAATTCGCAAGGTCGTTTTCCCCGTTGCGGGTTCGGGCATATTCTCTGCTTACATATTGGCTATTGGGCGTGCGTTGGGCGAAACGATGACGGTGACAATGCTTATCGGAAATACGAATAACATTCCCGACTCCATCACAGCGACAGGCAACTCTATGGCCTCCGTCATTGCCAACCAGTTTGGTGAAGCCTCCGACTTGCGCTTGTCGTCGCTGATAGCCATCGGACTGGTGTTGTTCCTGATTACGGCAGTCATCAATATGGTTGGTAAACTAATGATTAAACGAGCACGTCTCTCTTAACCGACGTGTTTAAGACCTCAGAACTTCAGAACCTCCGAACCTCAAAACCTCAAACTATGAATACTAAAACACGTTTGGCAAAGGACAAGGCTGTATTGTGCATAGTCTGCATATTGGCTGCGCTCACGGCTGTGCCCCTATTTGCTATCCTGGGCGAAGTGTTGCTACGCGGATACGACCAACTCTCGTGGACATTTTTTACCGAACCGACACCCACAGCCTACAAGGCCATGAAGGCTATTGAGGCGGGCGAACCAATTCCGGGCGGCATTGCAAACGGCATTGTCGGCACACTATTGATGCTCGGCATGGCTGTCATCGTTGCCGTTCCTGTAGGCATTCTGTGTGGTGCCTTCTTGGCAGAACATCCCAAGCATCGCTTTGCTCAGATGGTGAGTTACCTTACGGACTTATTGCAAGGCACGCCCTCGGTGATTATCGGCATAGTCATTTACATTTGGGTGGTTGTCCCGATGAAGGGATATTCCGCTATTGCGGGAAGCGTGGCACTTTTCGTCATGATGCTTCCGCTGATTATTCGCTCCACAGAAGAAACCTTAAAAATTCTTCCTGCATCATTGAAGGAGGCAGGACTGGCGTTGGGAGGTAGCAAAGCGAGGGTGATGCTAAGGGTGCAGTTGCCTGCTGCATTTGGCGGCATCTTTACGGGAGTGTTGCTTGCTAGCTCTCGCGTCATTGGCGAAACGGCTCCGCTGCTATTCACCGCCTTGGGATGCTCGCTCATCCGCTTCTCCATCGACAAACCCATCTCGGCTGTGCCACTGCTCATCTGGGAATTCTTCAACGACCCCAACCTTCAGGATCTGATTTGGGGCGCCTCGCTCTTCCTGCTTTTATTCGTGCTTACGCTAAACCTTACGGCAAAATATCTTGCAAAAAAATGGAATCAATAACCCCTATACTTGAGTTTAAGCATACGTGTGTGGCGTATGCTCCGCAAACAATGGCGGTGAAATATGTGTCGGCAACCATTGAACGCAACACCATTACCGCCATCATGGGTCCCTCGGGATGTGGCAAAAGTACGCTACTGCGTGCCGCCAACCTGATGCACAACCTGTATCCGAATATCCGTGTGGACGGTGAAATCCTGCTGAATGGCGCCAACATCCTCACGATGGACCCCATCGACGTGCGTCGTCGGGTGGGCATGGTTTTTCAGCGCCCGGCACCGTTTCCCACGATGAGCATTTATGACAATGTGCTCGCTGGATTTGCCTTAAATGGTATTCGACTTTCAAAACTTGAGAAAGATGAAACCGTAGAACGTTGCCTGCGCAGTGTAGCCCTGTGGGACGAGGTGAAGGACGTGTTGAACAAGAAGGGCACCTTCCTTTCGGGCGGACAACAACAGCGCTTGTGCATCGCCCGTGCCCTCGCCATGCAACCCGACATTTTACTGATGGACGAACCCACCTCAGCCCTCGACCCCATCGCCACCGCACATATCGAAGCACTGATGCAGGAATTGCAAAAGGAAGTCACCATCCTCATCGTCACCCACAACATGGGGCAAGCCATGCGCATCTCCTCTAAATCCATGTTCATGTATCTTGGCGAATTGGTAGAATATGGCGACACCGCCACCCTGTTCTCTACCCCGAAAGACGAACGCACTAAGGCCTATCTGACGGGACGCATGGGGTAGGCATGTCCACCCTGAAACAAAAGCATCTAATTTCGGGTGAACACAATGGGAGGGGAATGGATTCGCATGCTGACGTTTGACATGCATGCCCATTCTTAACGCTAAATCCCCTCTCGCATCCTGAAAAGTTTGCGGGAAGGGATTTGGAAATCATGTGGGGGCAACACCGTTAGCACGGCCAGATTTGGAAAAAATATGGGGCTATGCAGAGCGCATAGGCTGATTTGAAAATAAGGCAATAATATAGGAGTTACTTACGTGACCTTTGGTTTACCCTCTACTACAGACCCCTCCGCCCTTTGGGCACCTCCCCTAACTTCGGGGAGGATTTTGGGATACTTCCATCGCTTGTTATTTTCAATCGGAAACTTGAACGAGGAGACTAACTCAAAATGTCCCCCAAAGTTAGGGGGGGACGAGCAACTTTGTTGCGGAGGGGGGCTGTGATATAAAATTGTTGAACGAAAAAAATTAAAACTATGCATCATCGAACACATAATCAGCCCGCACAAACGGAGAAACGTAAGTATTTGCGTTCCCACGGTACGAGTGCAGAAGCCGTAATGTGGATGATTCTAAAGGCGAGACAAATTGGTGGGGTTAAGTTTCGTCGTTAATTTAGTCTAGGTCCCTATGTGCTGGATTTTTATGCTCCTGAAATCAAACTTTGCATAGAACTTGACGGCGCACATCATTTTACACATGATGGAATCGTTAATGACGATGTGCGCAGTGAGTATCTCATTAAGGTGCATGGTATCTATGTGCTTCGCTTTGAAAATGACCTCTTATTTAAGTATCCGGAGGGAGTTATTGCTTCTATACGTAATATTGTTGAAGAACGAAAACGTTTGTTCTCAGGAAATTAAGAATGAAGTTTAATAGTTACGCTTCCTCCGCCCTTTGGGCACCATTGGAATTATGGAGCGGAGGAAGTATCTAAAAATCTCCCCCGAAGTTAGGGGGAGTACCGCTTGCGGGGAGGGGGTCTGTTATTACGGAGTAGTTGCTTTGAATGAATTCCGCGGAGTTAAAGGGTATTACGGATTCAAATGATTTTACATAGTCTAGCGATTTTACAGACCCCTCCGCCCTTTGGGCACCTCCCCTAACTTCGGGGAGGATTTTGGATTACTTCTATTCGCTTGTATTCCTAATCAGAAACTTAAACGAGACGACCTAACTAAAAATGTCCCCCAAAGTTAGGGGGACGAGCAACTTCGTTGCGGAGGGGGTCTGTGAAAATTCCTATAAAAACTATTATATTATTACCTAATTTAGAACTATAGAAAACAATGGAGAAAAAAGATTTTAGTGTATTGGAGCAGAACTTGGTTGCGCTGGGCTACAGCGTGCGGTGTTTTGACACGGCGGCGGAGGCGGCGGACTATCTAGACGGTCAAATCGATGAGCAGACGGTGGGGTTTGCGGGGTCGATGACATTGGAAAAGATGGGACTTTACGAACGGCTCAGTGCGCACAACGAGGTACATTGGCACCAGCGGATTCCGGAAGGGATGACGAGTAAGGAGGTGCGCTTGCAGGCCAATGCGGCGCCTATCTATATCACCTCGGTGAACGGCATTGCCGAGAGTGGCGAAATTGTGAATATCGATGCGAACTGCAACCGTGTGGCGTCGATATTCTACGGTCACGAGAAGGTGTACTTCGTGATTGGCGAAAACAAGATTGCGAAGGACTACGACAGCGCCTTGTATCGCGCAAGGAATATCGCCGCCCCGCTGAATGCGCGCCGCTTAGGGGTGAAAACGCCCTGTGCCGTAAAGGCCGACCGCTGCTACAACTGCAACAGTCCCGAGCGCATTTGCCGCGGGCTTTCCGTGTTATGGTGCAAACCGATGACGGGCGAGTTCGAGGTGATTCTCGTGCATGAGGATTTGGGGTATTGACAGAGCGAAAGGCGGCGGTGCAATATGAGTAATGACGCTGAAAGCGTCGCCGCTCGGTAACTTTAAGAGTTTCACTCACTGAACGATGCTGAGGGCGTCACCGCTCGGTAATTTTAAGAATTTCACTCGCTGAATGACGCTGAAGGCGTCGCCGCTCGGTAATTTAAAAAATTTCACTCGCTAAACGACGCTGAAGGCGTCGCCGCTCGGTAACCGGGCGGTTTGAGCGTAGCGAATACCCCCGGATGGGTATCAGAGAGTAGTCGCACTCTGGAGGGGTGCCCCAACACCCGGCATACCTTGTTGCTCGTAGTTGGGGCACCCCCTCCAGGGTGCGACTCTCTTGTTATGGTTGCCGGGGGTGCGCTTGCAGCGTACCCCGCGGCAATACTGAGCGGAGACACCTTCGGCGTCTTGACCATCCGGATTTAGGAGATTTTCAATATCAAATACATCTGTCGCTCCGACATGCTTACAATTGCTGCTTCTTGACTGTTCATGCCTGCTCCTCCAACTCCTCTATCTGCATCAGAATTTCGTCGGTGGTGCGGAGCGTCTTGTTGAATTGGTAGATGCCTATGACGCTGCCGATAAGTAGTCCGATGGCGGCAAAGATGAGTACGAGTTCGAGCATTTCGCCCTTGTAAACTTGCATATTTTCATAGACAAACCATGGAATGAAAACCATCAAGAAGGGGATGCCGATACAATAGGTCCACCTGCGTGTGAGGCGTTGGAATTGCAGTGTTGCCTTGCGGGCTTCGATGAGGTTCACTTTAGCAAAATCTCGGGTGTGGAACTCGCGATACATATAATAATCATAGACAAGGGCGAGCGCCATGAAGGCAATGGAGAAGGCACGGAAGTACATGGAGTGCGGAGTGATGTTGGGCAAAATCCAGATGAAGAAGGGTATCATGATGATGCAGACGAGGCTTTCGATAATGATGTTTCTGCGCAGCGTGGTGGCTTTCTCCTTCATGGAGCGGCGAATGAGGCGTTCGTTGACAATCGTTTCGCGTTCCAACTTCTTGGTGAGCAGTTCGAGTTGTGCTTTCATTTCCTGCAATTCCTTAGAGTCAATCGTGTTATTCATAACGGGCATAGGGTTTAGTGGTTAGACATTTTTTTGAGTTCTTCCTTGATGCGGAAGAGGCGCACGGAGACGTTTTTCACCGTGATGCCCACGATGGCGGCAATCTCGTCGTAGGGCATGCCTTCGAGCCACAGCAGCACGATGGCGCGGTCGAAGGGTTTGAGTTGGTGGATGCGGTGGTAGAGCATTTGGATTTGTCGGGTGTCTTCATCGCGGTCGTTGAAGAGGTCGATGCCCATTTCCAGGGGGATGCTCGCTGCGTGCTTCTTCTTGCGTTCCTGCGAGATGCACGTGTTAAAACTCACGCGCCAAATCCATGTTGCGAGTTGGCTGTCGCCTCGGAAGTCCTGAAACCCTCGCCACAGGTTGATGAGCACTTCCTGAAAAAGGTCGTTCACCTCATCGGAGTCCTTCGAGAACATGAAGCACACCGTGAAGATGCAGCTTTTGTGCTTGCGCACCATTTGTTCAAATTCTTGTTCCAATGTTTTCATTGTTTCATACGTGTTAGAAAATTGTTTCTTGCCCATTAGACGCATGTTGTGGGGGCAAAACTACAATATTTCAGGATTTTTTTATTTAATTTGCGCAGCGAGATTGGAATTTTGCCATGCTCATGAAGTTTAACCACATTATTCAATTCAAATAGTTATGAAGAAGTTTTTGCTTTCTTTGCTCGCTTGCTGCGCAGGTAGTTTTGCCACAGCCAGCGCGGAGCAACCGCCCATTATGGGTTGGAGTTCGTGGAACACGTATGGTTTCCAAATCAATGATTCGCTTGTTCGCACACAGGCGGATGCGATGGTCAACCTCGGCTTCTTTGAAAAGGGGTATAAGTACATCAACATCGACGACGGATTCTTCGGCGGACGCGATAAGGACGGGCATTTGCTCATTCACCCCACGCGTTTCCCCAACGGGTTGCGCCCCTTGGTGGACTACATCCACGGCATGGGTTTGAAGGCGGGTATTTACTCGGATGCGGGCAGAAACACGTGTGCTTCGTTCTGGGGTCAGCCCAAGGATACCATCGGCATTGGCGTAGGTCTTTACGGCCACGATGCTGAGGACATGGCGCTCTACTTCGACGAACTGGACTTCGACTTCATCAAGGTGGACTATTGCGGAGCCGATGCCGGCAACAATGCTGAAGGACTCGACCTCGACGAAGAACAGCGCTACAAAGAAATTGCTGCAGCCATTAACGGCGTGAACAAGAAGGACCTGAACTGGAACATCTGCCGCTGGGCATTCCCCGGAACGTGGGTGTGCGACCTCGTGGACTCTTGGCGCACTACTGAAGATATTTACCTCGGTTGGGAATCCATCAAGAGCATCATCAATCAGAGCCTTTACCTTTCAGCCTACACCACGTATGGTCACTACAACGACATGGACATGCTCGAAGTGGGGCGCGGACTGACGGAGGAAGAAGACAAGACGCACTTCGGCATGTGGTGCATCATGTCGTCGCCCCTGCTCATCGGTTGCGACCTCCACGACATCAAGGGTAATGCCCTCGAACTCATGCAGAATGAAGAACTCATTGCGCTCAACCAGAACGAACTCGGTCTTCAGGCTTACGTGGTGGAAAAGGAAAATGATTGCTACATCCTCGTGAAGGACGTTGAAGAACTCTATGGTAAGAAGCGTGCCATCGCCGTTTACAATCCCTCGAACGCAACGAAGACGGTGAGCGTCAACTTCTCTATGCTCGACCTCGCGGGCGAAGTGAAGGCACGCGACCTCTTCGAACGCACAGACGTGGGCACCTTCAATGGCGAAATGTCGGTAACCGTTCCTGCTCATGGCACACGTATCTACACGCTCGAAGCCGCAGAACGCCTCGAACGCACCGTTTACGAAGCCGAAACGGCGTGGCTCACGGAATATCAGGAACTTTGGAACAACGAATCGCGCGGCACAGCCATCTACACCGAAAAAGCAGGTGCATCGGGTGGCGCAATCGTAGGTTGGTTGGGCAACCGCGCAAGCAACGATCTCCAGTGGCGCACCGTGCAGAGCGAAACCGGCGGTTTGTATAAGATGACCCTCTCCTTCATCACGGGCGAAAGTCGCAACATCAAGATTAGCGTGAACGGCGGCGAACCCATTTCAACTTCCATCAACGGAGGTAACTGGAGCAACATCGCCCAGCAGGAATTTGAAATCACCCTCAACCCTGGCAACAACATCGTGCGCCTCTACTCCGACTCCGGCTGGATGGCCGACATCGACTGCATGACCCTCCAGTTGCTCGAACCCACAAGCATCCAAACTCCCACCGGCGCGAATGCACTTCAAGTGGAAGTTGAAAACGGAAAAATCATTGTCACCACCACCACCGCCAGTGAAGTCAACATCGTCGATATGGCAGGCAAGCGCGTGTGGAACAACACCATCAACGGCAAACATACCATCACTTTACCCGCAGGTACTTACTTGGTAAATAACAAGAAAGTGTTGGTGAAGTAAGACTAACAATCAGAGGAGAAGGGGCCCTTCTCCTCTTTTTTTTGCAACTGCTATATTATTGCCATATTTCATAAATAACGAGAGGAATATTTTGTTAATCTTCCTTTAATCAATAACTTTGCCTTGGATTGAACATTTTTCTTCAGTCCATTGAACATTTTTCTTCAATCCATTGAACATTTTTCCGATATGACTTATAAAAGGTTGCAATATAGTGAGTTGCAAAGTAGAAAAAGTGAGGTGAGAAGCAAAAATACAACTGGAACTATTGTTTAACAAAATGTAGGAATACTCGTTATTATGTCAGATACAAAGAATTATGGTATAGTTTATTTGTTGACCAATCCGTGTATGCCAGGGATAGTTAAAATTGGTAAGACATCCCGAACGGATTTGCAGAATCGTATGAAGGAACTTTATACTACGGGTGTGCCTGTTCCTTTTGAGTGTGTGTATGCGTGCCGAATTAAATTATCTCACATGGATAAGTTGGAAACAACTTTGCACAGCGCTTTTGAACCTTATCGTGTGAATAAGAATCGTGAGTTCTTCAGCATTAAACCAGAACAGGCTATTGCCTTTATGAAGTTTGTGGATAATATTCAAGATGTAACTTCTGAGGTTTCAGCAGAAATTGCTAATGACTTGACGACAGACGATACGCTTGCTATAGCTAAGGTGCGCAAGAAACGTCCCTCCCTTAACTTTTATGAAATGCACATGCACGATGGTGATGTTCTTGTCTTTGTGCAGGATGAGAGTAAAACGGTGACTATTTGTGGTGAGAGGAAGGTCCTGTTTGAAGGTTCTGAAACCTCCTTAACTGCTGTTACTAAAATTTTGTTAGATATACAACATGCAATTCAACCTACTAAGTATTGGAGGTTGGGCGATAAAAATCTTTCAGATATTTACAACGAAACTTACCCTCCTTTAGAGGATGAGTAGTCTTGTTTAACTTTCTAAAGTTGTAACTGCAATGTATAACAAAAAAGGTGCTTCCCAAGTGGGAGGCACCTTAAATTTTATCAGTTGTAAGCAGTGATTACTTAGCGAGCTTACCGTCTGAACCAAGAACGTTGATGATCTTGTGCTTGTACATCTTTTCCATGTTGTCGCGAGCGGGACCGAGGTACTTGCGGGGGTCGAACTCAGCGGGCTTCTCAGCGAAGGTCTGGCGGATAGCAGCTGTCATAGCCAAGCGAGAGTCTGAGTCGATGTTGATCTTGCAAACTGCTGACTTAGCTGATTCACGCAACCACTCTTCGGGGATACCGATAGCAGCCTTCAATGCACCACCGAACTTGTTGATAGTAGCAACTTCGTCCTGAGGAACTGAAGAAGAACCGTGAAGAACGATAGGGAATCCAGGGAGCTTAGCCTCAACAGCCTTCAATACGTCGAATGCGAGTGGAGGAGGAACCATCAAACCTGTAACCGGGTCGATAGTACACTGCTCAGGAGTAAACTTGTAAGCACCGTGAGAAGTACCGATTGAGATAGCCAAAGAGTCGCAACCTGTGCGAGTAGCGAAATCGATTACTTCTTCTGGGTCAGTATATGTGTGGTGGTCAGAAGAAACTTCGTCTTCAACGCCTGCCAATA
>CALCHM010000067.1 GCA_937901345.1 uncultured Prevotella sp.
GGGGTCGCCGAGGCACTTTTGATTTTGAAAGCAGGTCGGCGAGGGGTCGCCGAGGCACTTTTAATTTTGAAAGTAGGTCGGCGAGGGGTCGCCGAGGCACTTTTGATTTTGAAAGCAGGTCGGCGAGGGGTCGCCGAGGCACTTTTAATTTTGAAAGTAGGTCGGCGAGGGGTCGCCGAGGCACTTTTGATTTTGAAAGCAGGTCGGCGAGGGGTCGCCGAGGATTTTGGATAGTATTAATGCTTCAAAAACTATCACGATTATGAAAACAATTGTCGAAATCACAAAGATTGGCTTGACAAAGCTTAATAATTCTGAGTATCTTAACATCTGCACACGCACCAGTAATTTGATTAATGCCGTAGGTCCCGATACTTTGGGTATAGAGGCTGAGGTGGTAGAACAATTTGATGCCGATTTGACGCTGTTGGGCGATTTAGTCGCTAAGAGTTATGCTTATGCAGAGACCGCCGATTTGGCCGAAATTGACAAGCAACGCGATGCCCTGGTTGAATACCTATTAGATAATGTGCGTAACGCTCAGGATATCCCTATCAAGTCTAAGGCTGACGCTGCCAAGGAATTGTGGACGAAGGTGTTGAAACCCTATGAGAAGGTTTGCACTGTACCCAAGCAACAGAAGACCATGATGCTGAATGGTATGCTTTATGACTTGGCAAAGCCAGAAAATGCTGCTAAAATAGAGACGCTCGGGTTGAACGATGCTGTAGAGGAACTCACTGTGCTGAACACGAACTACATGGTGCTGACCGAACAGCGCACTGCCAGCAAGGCCACAACCAAGGCTGACGATAGTGCAACCCTTCGTAAGGAAGTGGACACGCTCTACTACTATATGACAACCGTTGCCTTTTGCGAAAGCGTAGCCAAACCAACGGAAACAACAGCAACGTTTGTAAAAAACGTCAACGCTATCATTGAAGAAATCAACGCGCTCTATAACCTTCGCATTGCCAGCAGCAAGAAGAAGGAAGACGAACCTACAGAACCCTCTGAACCTTCAGAACCCGAAACTGAAGTCCCTGCTACGCCAACAGCATAATGAGCGACAAACAAATGCTGCGATAAGTATGAGCAATGGGATGCTCACAACAAATGGACACAGCAATACCATCATTGACTCATACTGAAATAATACCACCATCACAAGAAAGATGACATCAATTCATCTCTTCTTGTCATAACATCAGAGGGTGTGCCGAAATTTTGCATTTCGACACACCCTCTTGCTTATTGGCCTTTGCTTCCCGTTGGTCAGCGACCTTTGGTTCAGACCCTTACTTCTAAATGCTGGATAGCATGTTTCGGATTTATTGCTGTCCAGTAAACTTTGAAACGGCACACTTTCCACATCCCCGATAAAAAGGTGATGTGGATATTATTCTTTATTAATAAAAAACGTACCTTTGCAGAGCAGATGAAATTTGCACTGAACAACAACCATTTAATAAAACTTTACTTATGAAAAAAATCTTTACGTTCATTGCTGCAATGCTTTGTGTTTCGGCACAGGCTTTGGCAGACAAGGTCGTAGCGTCAACGGTGCTCCCTGAAGCGGGAAAACCCGAACACGTTTACACCATGAAGAATGCTAACGGTGTGTTCTCAAATGCACTGACGGCGCCTACGCAGACGGCAGAGAATCAAGGTCTATTTGCCTTTTATGCGGTAGAGGGTAAGACAGGTGCTTATTACATTTATAGCACCAAGGCAGAGAAGTGGTTGACTTACACCGCTGCTTCAAGTTATAACAATGGCAAGGACTTCATCAAGATGTCGGCAACTAAGGGTGCGGACGACTATTTCAAGGTGAACAACTTTGCAGAAGATTTTTATGATATTCAGCCCTACACAACAAGTGGTGGCAATGACAAGTACGTAAACTGGTTCCAGGGCACGGACGGTAATCCCCTCGACGGTTCTAACACGTTGGGGCTTTGGCAAGACGCAGGTAGCCAGGACAATGGTAGTAAGTGGACCTTCACCGAGGTAGTTCTCGTAGTGCGCAACTATGCTGTTGTGATGCCCGAAGGTTATACCATTAAGATTGGTGACCAAACTTATAAGAATGGTGACACTTATACCATCGAAGGTAGTGTGAAGAAGAGCGACATCACTGTAGTAGCTCCCGAAGGTCAGTTTGCAGCTGTTGCGATTAACGACGTTGCACAAACAATTACCGTTTACTTCGCACAAATTCCCGAACAACCCGCAACTGTTGCTTACACGAACGCCGTGGTTTACCCCGCTCAGCAAGAGGCTGTAGGTGCTGCAGTTTTGTCGGCAAACAACGATGTTTATACACTCAGCAACAACGTGCTTGCTGCTAGTTTCGTGAAGTTAGGCGATGCTCTTTACTTTGGCGGTTCCAAGGCGATGGACCTTGTGGCAGGTACTGAAATCTTTAGCGTAGCGTTTGGCAATGGTGACAATGTTCCCGCTTCGGGCATGACGTTGAGGAGCGTGGAAGTGAAGGACCTCGAAGCAAATGCTGACGCAATTGGCGGTGCAGAACACTTTGCTGGTAAGGCGCTTGAAGCAACCTATTCTTACACGTATAAGGAAAAGACGCTTGACATTGTTTGGCGTGCCGTGCTCCGCGATGGTTCTCACTACCTCCGCACAGAAATGGAACTCGTGGGTGTTGACGATGTAGATATGTACAACATCATTCCCTTGATGTATAACGTAGATACAAAGGCTGCAGGTTCTGCTCCCAAGGCTATAGGTAACACACGTGGTGCCGTATTGATGAGCAACAAGATTTTTGCGGGGCTTGAACATCCCACTGCTTATAACACAGCAGGTGAAGCTTCTGGCGACGAAGATAATTGGACACTCGAAACAACGCTCGGTCCTACTGCGCTTACGCCTGATTCTTGGACACAGGTGGCTGAAAATGCCGTGCCCAAGCGTCTTGAAGAAGCGATTGGCGTAAACTATCCCAACGTGCTCGAATACAAGATAGAGAATGTTACGTTGAAGAAGAACCAGAAGGTAGAAGTGCTCATTAAATATACGAGCGGTGCTCACCGTTTGAACATTGGTGGTGTGGATTTGCTTGAAGCAAGCGGTTCTATCGCAGCTAATGACTACCATAGCGGTTACTCTGGCGGTCAGCACAGCAAGAATACGTACACATTCACTGCGCCTTACGACGGTACGTTTACCATCCGCGCCATGATTGAAAACAAGTCCGAATCTGTAAATGCGAATAGCACCATTACTGCAAAGATTTACAACGCGAAGGAAGGTGTTGTTGTAAACACAGACGTTGTGGGCATCCAAGGTCTTTGGAGTCGTAACACCACACTCCAGAAGGGTGAAAATTGGAAGATTTCAGGTGTTGTAGGTCTCGTTGCACAAGACGGAACTCAGGCAGAAACTAACATCCACAAGACGCAGAAGCGCCGTTCATTCTTGGCATACTCAGAAAGAGAACGTGCAGTACCCTGGCGTGCTACTCCCGTTTACCTCACATGGTACGAACTCCAAATCAACCGTAATAACGCTGCACCTGGTCGCGAACACCTTGACAACACTAAGGCTGACGATGTGCTCGACGTGCTCAACCACTGGAAGAGCGACTTCTACGAACGTTACAACGTATCTCCCAGCATTTACATCATCGACGACGGTTGGGACGAATACGGAGAATGGAAGTTCCACGAATCATTCCCCAACGAAATGCGTGACATGGCGGCACTTGCTGCAGAAATGAATGCAGGCGTAGGAGCATGGCTCGGTCCTGTTGGTGGTTATGGTCAGAGCGGTAACTATCGCCGCCAATACTGGAACGGCAAGGGCGGTATGCAACTCTCTAACCCCGCCTACTATAAGGCATTTAAGGATGCTGCTTACAACCTTGTGATGAATCAAGGTGACTATCGTTTCTTCAAATTCGACGGTATTTCTGGACAATTCACTTCTGTAGGTCCCGATGCTGGTGATACGGGTAACGAAAACGCAGAAGGTATCATCCGTCTCGAACGTTATGTGCGTGAAGAACTCCGTGAAGACATCTTCTTCAATACTACTGTAGGTACTTGGGCATCTCCTTTCTGGTATCAGTACACTGATGCTACTTGGCGCCAAGAAAATGACCACGATCGCATTGGTAATAACCCCGTAAACCGTGAAAACTGGATTACTTACCGCGACCGTCTCGTTTATCAGAACTACGTGACCAACTCTCCTATTTGCCCCATCAACACTTTGATGACTCACGGGTTCATCCTCACGAAGTTTGGTCCTCCCGCAGGTGACACTCGCGAATATAAGCACGTACTTAACGAATTGCGTTGCGCATTCGTTTGCGGTTCAGGCTTGGTTGAGTTGTACAATGACTATGACTTGATGAACAGCATCAATGATGGTAAACTTTGGGCTGACGTTGCAGAATGTATTGCTTGGCAGAAGCGCAACGCTGACGTACTTCCTGATGCGCACTGGGTAGGTGGTAATCCTTGGGACGGAAGCAAGCAGAACGTTTACGGTTGGGCTTCTTGGAATGGTAAGAAGGCAACTCTCGCACTTCGTAATGGTTCTGGCAAGGTGGCAACTTACGAGTTTACACTCCGTGAAGCGCTCAACATTCCTGCTAACGTAAAGGGTAGCGTGATCTTCCGCAAGTCATTTAGTGAACAAGAAAACATGGGCGGTCTCACCTTGGGCGAACCCGTTGACATCGATACGAAGATTTCAGCAAAACTTCTTGGCAACTATATCTATAGTTTCGACGGCGTTATGGCAACAGAAACTGTAAAACCCATTACGA
The DNA here is from genome assembly GCA_937901345.1 of uncultured Prevotella sp. Lineage (GTDB taxonomy): Bacteria > Bacteroidota > Bacteroidia > Bacteroidales > Bacteroidaceae > Alloprevotella. The sequence goes on from CALCHM010000067.1 coordinate 4,799, forward strand.
GCATCACCATCGAAACAGAAACGGGCGAAACTAATGTAGCTGCTGGCAAGACTTTCGTGCTCCAGGCTAAGGTGAATGCAGACGCAACATTCCCCGTTGTTACATGGGAAAGCAGCGATGAAACTATTGCAACTGTTGCTAGTGGCTTTGTGAAGGCGAAGAAGGAAGGTACTGTAACAATCACAGCTAAGGCCGCTGACGGTTCTGAAGTTCAAGCGCAGATAACGCTTACGGTAACTCCTGAAGTGCGTGAACCTTATGCTACGAACTTTGACAAGAACGCTAATCCCGTAAGCACAGACCGCAAGATTACAACCATCACCCTCACTGAGGGCGATGGCGAAGCTCAAGTAATTGAAGTGAATAAAGCAAAACCTTATATCGATAAGAGTGCAGACGAAGCATGCTTGCTTACTTGCAATGCGGGTAGCGACCTCACCGCTGTTATCAATAAGGAGGGCAGTTGGATGAATGCTTACGTGTATATCGACCTCGATGGCGATCAGCAGTTCTCATTCAACGACGGATCTACCGACCAGAGCGGTACAGAAGTAATGTCTTTCAGCTTCTATACGGGTAACTTCAACGATGACGCAAATGGCGGTGTAAACTCTGCTGGCGAAGCTATCACAGGCGCTGCTCGCAACACAATGACGCTTCCTCCCTTTAAAGCTCCTGCTGAAGAAGGAACGTATCGCATCCGCTTCAAGATGGACTGGAACTCTATAGACCCCGGCGGTCAGATTGCAGCAGACGGAACTTGCACAGGTGCCAACGGTTTCCTCGCAAATAGAGGTTCTATTGTTGATGCAACACTCGTCGTAAAGTCTGCAACAGGCATCAACGGAGTTGTAGCTAATGGCAAGAATGCAGCACTCTTTGATCTTAGCGGACGCAAACTCAATGCGCAACCCGCGAAGGGCGTGTATATCCAAAACGGCAAGAAGGTAGTGCGTTAATCATCAAAGACTTTAAACCTCATTCCCGCTTTACGGCGGTCAGGTAAATGATAATTAGAGGGTGTGTCGAAATTTTGCATTTTTGACACACCCTCTTGTTTTGTTTAATGGTTGTCTTGTTTTGTTTAATGGTTGGGGGGGATTGCGTTCGAATGGTTTTCTAATGGCGGTTGCGAGCGCAGCCAAATTTCCAAACAAGGCAGCAAATTCTGCCGCGTTTCACTTGCGCCACGCTGGTAAGTGAATGTAGATGTGTTGCTTCATTTTGAAATCGTGTGGACCTATGCAGGTGTCCATAGGTCCGTCTGAAGTTAAAATTTCGCCTCGCACACGTGCAGCGAGGCATCCTGATTCCAAATCCGTCTATGCGCAGCGCATAGCGCCATCTGATTTCCAAATTGCGCCCTGCACGCTGGATTGGTGCTGCATGGATTCAAAATCTGTCTATGCAGAAAATGCTCCTTGCCATGCTGCTTCTGAGGGAGGGAGGACGCTCGAGTCGAGCGTCCGTTCCTTTTGGGCGTTACTGCGCTGCGTGTCGAGAACAAATTAGAATATCAGTGTTTGTACATAATAGGTAAACAAACCTGCGAGATAACCGAGGAATGCAACGCCTGTGATGGTGCGGAGATACCAACCAAAACTGATGCGTTCTAAACCCATAACTACAACTCCTGCTGCGCTACCAATGATGAGCAAAGAACCGCCTACACCTGCACAATAAGCCAAGAGTTGCCAGAAGATGCCGTCACAAGCGAAATCACCGCCCATACTGGGGTCATACATGCCCATACAACCTGCAACAAGAGGAACATTATCGACAATGCTGGAAGCAACACCAATAATACCCGTGATAAGATACTGATTGCCTGAAGCAACATCGTTCAACCACGTTCCGAAGGATGACAACGCACCGATTTCCTGTAATGTGGCAACGGTCATGAGGATACCTAAGAAGAAGAGGATGGTTGTCATATCAATGCGTGAAAGAATACTTGCCACACGATATTTAGACGATGCATTTTTATTGCGTCCTCGACGGAAGAAGAGTTCTGTTACCATCCATAATACAGAAAGCGCCAAGAGCGCCCCCATATAAGGAGGCAAGCCAGTGAGCATTTTGAAGATGGGCACAAATACGAGACCGCTCAAACCAATGACAAAGACGGTTGTACGCTCTTTGTCTGAAAAGTTTTCTGAGGTATCTGTCATTGTCGCATTCAGTGTTGTTGTATCATGCTTCAATTCTCCCTTCAGCGAAAATTGCAGGAGGAATGTTGGCACAATGATACTCATAATGCTCGGTATGATGAGACTGAGAAGGATGCCTTCGGTTGATACCAAGTTACGAATCCAGAGCATAATGGTAGTGACGTCACCAATGGGTGAAAATGCTCCACCAGCATTGGCGGCTAAGATAATTAAGGAAGCATATATCATGCGTTCCTTAGCATCGCTGACTAATTTGCGAAGCACCATGATCATTACAATGCTCGTTGTCAGATTGTCCAACAAAGCAGAAAGGAAAAAGGTGATAAACGCCACACGCCACAATAGTTTGCGCTTGCTTGAAGTGAGCAACTTATTGCGCACGAAGTTAAAACCGCCGTTGGCATCAATGATTTCAACAATAGTCATTGCCGCCATCAGGAAGAAAAGGATTTCGCAGGCCTCACTCAGATGATGAAGCAAGTTGGAATGAGCAATGTCAGAGGGATTGGCTTCGCCTGTAATGAATGAGTCTAGCCCAAGGAAGTAACACGTCCAACAGGCTACACACATGAAGAGTGCGATGGGCGCCTTATTAATTTTGAGGTTGTGTTCTAAAACGATGCACAGATACCCCACAATAAAGATGCCAATAATTAATGCTGCGTACATAAGTTTAGAATTTTACGAGTTTCAACAATTCTTCAACCTCGCCAACATTAAGTACGCGAACTTCTGTCTGGGGTTCGTAGAGGAGTTCTGTATATTTAAATACTTGAACGAGTGCAAATGTGTCGTCTGAAGCTTTCATAATATCAAAACGCACATTGCCAATATCTTTCGAATTGGGCAATTGTGCTGTAGTGCACTTACCTGTTGCTATAAATTGCTTAATAGCTGCAAACGCATCAGCATCGTAATGCTTTGACTTAAATTCCATCTTCGCCATAGTGGGCAAGAAAAACAAGGCCTTACCTGCCCACACAAAGCATACGATGGACACAATGATAGAAATAATGCCTATGCCCAGCAGCGTCACCAGGGAATTTTCGCCTCCACCTTCAAGTGTAAGCGCATAATAAGTTAATCCGAGACCTAATGCCAACAAAAGCACTGCCAAAACTACATTCTTAACATCTAAACGGAGACCTAAATCGGGATGTGTAAATTCTTTGATTGTTTTCATAATTTAATTGTAAACTGTTTTTTGAGGAATGAATATACGGCAAAACTACATTTGAGCAGGTTGCCCACCCACCCTATTTATGCAGCGCCAAAATGATTTGTAATACTAAAAAAACTGGACACAAACAACGGAGCAGAATCACTGATTCCACTCGCAATATTGTGCCTTAATCGTACAAATAAATTAAGAAACTCTAACGAATAATCTCCCTCAAAGCATAGACGTAGAAGAGTTTTGACGTCGTACAATAAAAGGGAGTCGACGCAGAAAAGATGCGCCAAGAACAATGTTTAGAAAAGGAAGTTAGGTTACGTACTCTGCGCCCCAAAGATGTGGCAAACGAGGGTATAGAGCGGCATGAGTATGTGCGAACCGTTCGCTCTGATACTGACTGAGGAACAGTTACGTTCTGAACAACTTGAACAGCATAAACATCACTTCCTTTTGATATGCTTGATATGCCATAATCGTCTTGTTGTTCACAAGTTTGTTGTGTTACATGCAGTACAGAAATAGCGTGACAATCGTTAGGATTGTCAACAATGCAAGCAGGACTACTGAGCAAAACGCTCAATAGTCCTAAAAGCATTGTTATGTACAGTTTCTTTGTCATTTATAAAAGGTATCAAGTAACGAGCAAATAAGTAGTCAATGTTTGCTGTGCTGAGATTATGTAAAATCTTATCACACTTCCTGGCAATGCTTAACCCATTTGGGTGCGCATCTTCCAATCATTCCAATCGCGCTACCTACATCTAATTGCTCACACGTTGTTATTTTGCATAACTTACGGCACGTGTTTCACGAATGACAGTAATCTTCACCTGTCCGGGATATGTCATTTCGTCTTGAATACGCTTTGCGATGTCTGCTGAGAGTTGGTCGATTTGCTTATCGTCAATCTTGTCTGCACCAACAATCACACGGAGTTCACGACCTGCCTGAATAGCGTAGGTCTTCACTACACCTGGATATGACATGGCGATATTTTCGAGATCGTTGAGTCGCTTGATGTAAGCTTCTACAATTTCACGGCGTGCACCTGGACGTGCACCGCTAATTGCGTCACACACCTGAACAATGGGTGCAATCAAGCTTGTCATTTCCATTTCGTCGTGGTGGGCACCAATAGCATTGCAAATTTCCGCCTTTTCCTTATACTTTTCAGCCAACTTTGCGCCATAAAGTGCGTGTGGGAGTTCGTTTTCTTCATCAGGCACCTTACCTATATCGTGGAGTAAACCAGCACGCTTAGCCTTCTTAGGATTCAAACCTAATTCTGCAGCCATTACAGAACAGAGATTTGCTGTTTCACGAGCGTGCTGCAACAGGTTCTGTCCGTATGAAGAACGATACTTCATCTTACCCACAATGCGGATAAGTTCGGGATGGAGTCCATGAATACCGAGGTCAATAGCTGTGCGCTTACCTGTTTCAATCACTTCTTCATCCACTTGCTTCTTCACCTTCTGTACTACTTCTTCAATACGAGCAGGGTGAATACGACCATCGGAAATAAGTTGATGAAGTGCTAAGCGACACACTTCGCGACGAACGGGGTCGAATGCTGAAATAACAATTGCCTCTGGCGTATCGTCAACAACAATTTCTACACCTGTTGCTGCTTCAAGCGCGCGGATGTTACGTCCTTCGCGACCAATGATGCGTCCCTTTACTTCATCGTTTTCGATATGGAAAACTGTTACGCTATTTTCTATTGCTGTTTCAGTAGCAGTGCGCTGAATGGTTTGAATAACAATCTTCTTTGCTTCTTTAGACGCTGTAAGTTTTGCTTCATCAACAATTTCGTTGATATAGGCTTGAGCGTTTGTGCGCGCTTCGTCTTTCATTGATTCTACAAGACGTTCCTTAGCCTCCTCAGCAGTAAGTCCTGAGAGTTCTTCGAGTTTTTCACGCTCTTGTAGTTGTAACTTTTCAAGTTCCTCTTCCTTTTTCTGGATGAGTTGGAGTTGCGTATTTACCTTTGCCTGATTGTTTTCAACCTCCTGCTTGCGACGATTGAGTTCATCCTGGCGTTGGTTCAAACTAATTTCGCGTTGTTTTAGTTTGTTTTCAGCTTGCGCAATTTTCTGGTTGCGTTGTTGAACTTCTTTTTCAAGTTCTGCCTTTTTGTTTAAGAACTTTTCCTTTACCTCAAGGAGTTTCTTTTCCTTGATGACCTCTGCTTCCTTGTTCGCATCGGCAAGTGTCTTCTTATATGTCTTTTTTAACACATAACGAAAGAACACATAAGCCGCGATGCATCCAGCAATGAAGCACACTGATGAAATTATGATTTCAGTCATTACGATTAATTGAATTTATGATGAGAGCAACTCTCCACTAAAAGTTTACGAGAACAACTCTCAACGCGTTAGAGTAAATAAAGTGATCGGAAAATAAAAATGCACCAACGATTCATCAACCCGTAAGCACAAGTGTGCACAAGATGATGAATGATTGGTGCGTGTCTGTAAAAAGTATAAGTGGAATCAAAAGATGAATAACTACAACCAACCGCTGTGACTACGCAATGCAACGCATACACGCTATAACGAAATCCTATTAAAGAATAACATTGTGGAAGGTATTCCCCAGCAGAGAAAACGCTTTATGGAAAATATTTTCACCAACCAAGCGTTTCACAATGAGGCAAAGTTGCCACAAAATAGCTGTTACGTTCATTCGCCTACTCCCTTATTTTAGTTCTAATTCAGGAATTGCGATTGGTTATCTTATTTCAAAACTTCTTCAATCTCCTTGGTGAGTAAGTCAATTGACTTGTTATAAGGTTCCGTATCTACATTTTGCTCTAACTGTAAAGCCTTCACGGCGAAGTCAAGCAAAGCGATAGACATGTATTTAGCATCCGCCTGATTGGGGTATGCCGTCTTATATTTATTCAATCGTTCGTTAATCAGCGTTGCCGCTTTACGGAAAATTTCTTCCTGGTCGCGACGTACGGTAATCTGTTGCATATTATTACCGATGAGCAACTGAATAACTAATTTATCACTTACTGCCATAATTTATTGCGCTGTTACGATTATATGAATACTCCACGCAGAAACGGTGAGCACTATTATTTATACATTAAGCAGCGCGATACACTTATCAACATCGCGCACCAACTTTGCCAAGCGTTGCTTAGCATCTTTCAACTCGCTATCGTTGACTTCAATCATCTTAGCGAGTTTAAGGTTGGCGTAATTTTGTTTATGAAGGTTTACTTCAGCTTTCATTGCCTCCAACTCGTTTTCCTTTTGCGCCATCAAATTCCAGAGCTCAGCGTTTTCTTTCTTGAGCTCCTGATAGGCAAGAATAAGTTGACGAATTCTTGTTTCAAAGGTATGTAATGCCTTTTCTTCCTCCTTGGTCATGTTGTACGATTGTACCTTTTTGGTTTCAAACTATTGCAAAGGTAATATTTTTATCCTTTGCTGCAAATAGTATGAAGCTTTTTCTTGGAGAAAAACTCCAAAGAAGTTATTTTACACGCTATTTTTCAACGAAAAAACTATGCTTCATTCGAAGGCTTAGGTTCTTTCTTTGCAAGCGCTAAAATGTTGTAAACATATTCAGAAAGCCATGCTTCAGAGTATCCCAAATTAGCTTGATACTTGCGGATGCCCCAACATGTTTTCATTACGGCGTCATCTTTCCAAGTGTTCTTTGTCAACACGTCATGAACTGCTTTCTCTGTCATCTTGCGGAAAGCGTCCTTAAAAAAGTTAGGCAAACGAAATTTCCATTTCATCAAATTACCCATCAACATCATGGTGTCTTGTGAAAATGCTTGGAATTGGATGAAATAACCGCGTACATCATTGATTGTACGACAGTTTTTCTTGATGCTTCCGTCGATTTCTTTAAAGAAACTGTCAGATATGCCATACATTTCCTGAAGCATTTTTTTGCACTTGTTTTTCTCGCCTAAACCGAGTTTGTTATTCACCGTCTGCACCTTCATCGTTTGTTTAAACACGCGAAGGTCAGGAAGCATGGCAAGATTGGAAATACCCAAATTAGCAGCCATAACAGCCTGGTAATATACGCGAATAAGTGACATGAAATCTTCCATGCCTCCAACGCGCCAACCTTCTTCTGCTTCTGATTTTTTCTTTTTAAAAATATCAAATAATCCCATTTTGTGATTCGTTTAGTTGTGGAACGCTAAACTGACGTATCCACCTTTGTTAAAATTGGCACAAAATTAACACAACAATAGGGAATATCAAAATTTGCAAGATAGAAAGTGCAGATTTTACACTATGCCAGTTGTAGTTTGTCCATCTTCCGCTCACGTTTTGTTAAATATAATGTGTAACTTCGCACTGTTTTAGTAACTCCTCATCATGTCTGAAAACTTACTCACACGCATTATTAATTTGCTCAACCGCGCCAAACCGGATGGGCTAAACTTTGATGCACTCACATACCATATTTATAATGGTGAGCAAGACTTTTTTGACAAAACTCCTGAGATGCGCCATGTTGCTACTAAAGTTAAGAACATTTTAGAAACGTACCACGCGTATATCGTGTGTGACGAACGTGGCGCCTTTCATCTCAAAAAAGGAATTCCCCATCAACTGTGCTTCAATTTTGAGGAACAAAACGAACAAACAACACCCAACATTCTCATTTCTGAGGAAACAAACGAGGAATGCACCAACCAACAACTGCTTTTTGATTTCTTTGACGAAGAAGCGAATACCTCCTCAGACTATTCTATGCATTCCGAACCACGCCCCTTCCCTACCTTATTTGATGATGATCCTGATTTCATTTAAAACTTACCACAGATAACAACATCTTTTTTGGGCATACAGAAAAGCGAGATTATACCGATTTTTTGTTATCCTCAGTTGGACAACCGTTTCATCTGTGTAATCACATTGACAGCAATAAATAAATCAACAGAATTATACACAATAGACCTTAGTGGGAGATTATTTACAACTCCAGTTAATCGTTTGTTATATGCGGATGTTTTATGGAACATCTGTTTTTTTTGTTGAAACACGAATAACATAAATCATTCAATTTGTTTTCAAATAATAATCTTCAGATGCTTAAATCAAGCGCTTTAATTTCATCTAATTCATTCATTTGTTGCAATAGTGATTCGTCATTTACCGCTTGATTTGTAGATATTGCAGGTTGACAATGGACACAAATCAGAAAATTTGTGAGTATTGTGCATTGACAATAGACACAAATCAAAAAATTTATGAGTTTTGCACACTGACAATAGACACAAATCAGAAAATTTATGAGTTTTGCGCATTGACAAAAGTCATTTTTTTCGAAATTTATGAGTTTTGCACATTGACAAAAGTCATTTTGCTCGAGATTTATGAGTTTTGCACATTGACAAAATACCGAATCCTCAGAACTGACTACCAAGCAAAATCAAATGAAAAGATTGATGCCCTTAATGCTGAGATATACAAATTCGTTCAAAGCATTGAAACAAGACAAGTTGAAATTGTAGCAAAAGAAAAGGAGAAGGAAACCATCATCAACAACTTAGCATTGATCAACAACCCTTCAGCAATCATTGCTTTAGAAGGCAAACTTAATGCCCTTGATGCAGAAATTGCCGAGATTGAAAAATCAATCAAAGCAACCGAAAGGGAGATTGCTAAGAATCAAAGAAGAATTGCTGATGAAACCAAGTCACAAAGCATCAAGGAACTTCAGGAAATGACTTTGGAAGGCAAAGGTGAAATCTTCAAGAATATGCTTGAAAAGGTTGTATGGGTGTCAGAAAAGACAAGAAGGGGCTTCCTTATTGTAACTTACAAGAATGGTGCTGAAGTGCTATGGTTGTACAAGAATGTCAGGGGTACAAGGGTTGCCATGAACCTTCCTTCAAGCTTCAGATACAATCCTGAAACATTCAAGGTGGCGGTAACGCTTACAAAGAGAAATCCAAATATCAAATTTGATTTTGGTGAACAGATAGTAGAAGAATACACACCAGATGAAATGCTGAAATCATTTGACTTCATCGGTAATGAAGAATGGGATGCTTCAGATAGAGTTTGGGAAGATTAAGAAAATGAAGGAAATATCAGTCAATTGGTATTCCCTTTGTTTTGTTCTTTAAGTAGTCCTATTTCACAAACCATACTACATAGGTGATTTATCCTTACAATGAAAAATCATCCATTAGTAAGAAAAATGTTATATCTTTGTGGTAAAATACAGTATACTTAGTAATATGATGGAACAAACCACTAAAAGGGCTACCCAGAAAGCATTAGATGCTTTCTGTATTAGTAATAACCTTACCCCAGAAAGTATCTGGGATAAGTTATCTTCCCTGTATCCTAACAAGTATATACAATCAGAAGAACTAACTAAGAAACTTATTAAAGGACTATTCAAAGCCTACAATGAAGTGGATGATGCCACTATTACTACTTACATAAAAGAACTGGATGAAGCTGACAAACTGTATTCTTATACTGTAGAAACTAAACTTAGTTTAGAGTGGAATGATAAATTAAATAACATCTTAGAGAAGGTAAAGGAAGATGTTATGAAGGGGGATGTACGCTTATCCAGTTATCCAGAATACAGTTCTGGATTAATAGATTTTATCCAAAAGGAATATTCCTTTTAAAAGGAATATACTAGGAATAGTTGTTATACAGAAGATGGAATGTATGCTTTAGGCAAGGCTTTCCATAACTTTTTTAGTTTCTGGCACTATGATAATGCTTACCCACCTTTTCACTGTTACGGAACGAAAGATGGTAAGGATGTACTGTTTACAAAAGATTCCCACCAATGGATAAAAAGTAAAGGATGCTATGATTTTGAAACAACATATTCTAACGGTGGATGTATGGGGAAGGTTGTAGTGTTTATTATATGTAGTTTATTTGTTGCTTGTAGCATATTGTAAAAGAAAATTTAAAGGATTACGAATAAATGAAAGTAAAAAAACACGAAGGTCTGACTCCAAAAAGCTATCCTTGCTAAGGAAAAGAATAAACCAATAAAAATTATACAGATATGAAGGTAGGTGTTATCTTAGATAAAATACAAGATTCTAACATTTTTATAGTTGATGTTGGATGGGGGCAATTGCGTTATTTCCCTTCAAATAAACTTTTTAAGAAAGGTAATATTATTTTATATAATGACAGGCCTTTTTTTGATAGGGAAGAAAAAGATGATGATATATATTACGAAACAAGGGAATCTTGGCTGAAAGATGAGAATTCCACAAAAACATCTTATGATTCCAATAGCATAGATGCTATTTGTCGTTTTGAAGATTGTGAGTATCTAGGCAATCAGGGATTTGAATATCACAAGATGGGATTATCAAAATATAATATTGTTATTACCAGAAAGAAGTTCTTCGTATATTGGAATGAATATAGTAACTATATAAGGTATGTAGATGCAAAGGACTTTGATATAGCAAGTAACTCTTTATTGTTTTCGCATTATGCAGAGCCACAACACCCATTTCCTAATGAAAAAGAATGGCTGAAAGTTTATGCTTATGCAAAGAAGAAGGTGGAAGAACTTGACATTCCCCAAATGATAGATGAACTAAAGGTTGAATATCATAAAAATTGTTGGACAAGAAGAGGGTCAGACAATGTCCTATTCAGTAACTATCACTTTGAATATGGGTATAAATACCATTATAGTTATCTACACGATTATTATTTAGACACTATCTTTCCTGAATATTACGAACCTTTGTATTCTAGCAAAGATGACGATTGTACTTATATTCACCCCAAATACAAGAAATGGGAGGTTATAAGAACACCTGAAGGTTATAACGAATTTATAGAGGAAACATTCAATGGATTAAGCATAGAGGAATTTTGTACTCAAAAAACCAACGAATTGCGACAAGTAGCTTTGAAGAACTATGAATCATACAATAAAGATGAACATATACTTTACATTGCATCCCACCATTTAGGTTGGAATCAAATTATCTATGAAAATACAACATTCTAAAAAATGGAAGGTTTGTTTGATATAATTTGGGGTTTTAATCATCAAGAATTATTAGAGCAAATCACAAAAGATAATTATCAAGAACTTATCAAATGCAACAATTCAAATCATCCAATTCCACAATTGCCTGATGAATACAAAGGATAAAACAATCCCCGCCTTAGATTCTGTTCTAGGTGGGGATTTTCTTACCTTTTTACCCACTACCCATCCTTCAGGGTCAGGCACACAGCCAAGGACTTGGGTAGATCAATCATTTCCTTCCATTCCTTTCCTGAATCAATGGCTGTGGTTTTGTTTGCCCACACCCATTTTGTAGGTTGTTTTTTATCCTTGTAACAATCCCTGATAAACTTTTCTATTTTCTTCAGGAAGAAGATATAGCACTTATCCCCAATAAAATTCACATACATCCCCAAATCAAGCTTCATCTATTGCATAGCATCGTACTTGCTCCATTCCATATAAAGGCTATCCCATTCTTGATACCTGACTTTAATTTCAACTATCCAATGATGGTTCTACCTGAATACACAATCAATTCTATCAATAGGGTGCTTAGTGAACTTGTACTTTTCTATCTTCCACTATTGTAGAAGCTATTCAAACTTGCTTCTACCTTCCAGTTCGGCTTTTGTAAATTCATTCATAGCATTAAAATTTTACCATTTATTCTTCCATTATCTGAAGGCAATTTGCAAGGCTTAACCTTGTAACCAAATCTTGTTATATCTGTTGCTGTGGCAACCACCTTTAATCCATATTTATCATAAAGGTTTTGTAGAACTTCTTTCAGTTCCTTGTTTGACACCCTACAACCTGATGGGTATTTTGAATATAGTTCTTTACTTATCATTAGATGAAAATTGGTTTTAGTAGTACTTCTTCTTTCACTGGTTTATCTTTGGCTAAATACTGACATTTGTAGTAGTGCTTTCCCTTACTGATGTAGTTCTTATCTTCAAAGAATTTAAGGTACTTGCTAACTGTTTGGCTTGTTATCTTTAATCTATTGGCAATATATTCCATCTTAGTTTCTGCTATATCATTCATATTAGGCATATTAGGAATGGCTATAATGTAGGTAGATCAGTACACCTGTGTAATCACATTGACAGCAATAAATAAATCAACAGAATTATACACAATAGACCTTAGTGGGAGATTATTTACAACTCCAGTTAATCGTTTGTTATATGCGGATGTTTTATGGAACATCTGTTTTTTTTGTTGAAACACGAATAACATAAATCATTCAATTTGTTTTCAAATAATAATCTTCAGATGCTTAAATCAAGCGCTTTAATTTCATCTAATTCATTCATTTGTTGCAATAGTGATTCGTCATTTACCGCTTGATTTGTAGATATTGCAGGTTGACAATGGACACAAATCAAAAAATTTATGAGTTTTGCGCATTGACAATAGACACAAATCAAAAAAATTATGAGTTTTGCGCATTGACAATGGGCACAAATCAAAAAAATTATGAGTTTTGCACATTAACAATAGTCTTACATTTACGCTATAATACTCCACTTTTGCAACTCTGTTGCAGAAACACATTCTCCTTTGTTCTCCCCAACTTTTCTTCGTAAATTTGCACAAAAATTAAGATACTTACAGTCTTTACAAGCACAATTAACCCGTTTTATTTTTATATGAATCAAAAGTTTCTTACTCTTCCTTTCCTCATGCTGACGAGTGCATGTTACGTAACAGCACAGGTGAATCACAACCATTCGCACGAGCATAAAGAAACTAAAAAGGAACACGTACACACAGAAAACTGTTCACACTCAACAACTCCCCAAAAGCAAACAGAGCATGTACACACCGAAAACTGCTCACACAATCATCCTCCTAAAAAACAAACGACTCACATTCACACCGAGAATTGCAGTCACGGACATGATCATGATCACAATCATGAACTTGAAGAACTTGAAGGCGAATTAGGTACAGCAACCGTAACCGTTAAACGTAAAGGCGTGTACAAAGATTGGCGTTCAACGGAAAAGGTAGATATGATTACCAGTTCAGAACTCTTGCGTTGCGCGTGTTGTAACCTAGGTGAAAGTTTCCAAACTAACGCCGCCGTGGATGTGAGTTATTCTGATGCCGCAACTGGAGCAAAACAAATCAAACTCCTTGGACTTGCGGGAACTTATGTGCAGATGCTCACAGAAAACATGCCTAATTTCCGCAATGCTGCGCAACCTTACGGATTGGGATACATTCCAGGTTCATGGATGGAGAATATCAGCGTATCCAAGGGTACGGCAAGCGTAAAAAATGGTTTTGAAGCTGTAACAGGTCAAATCAATGTGGAATACCTCAAACCTACAGCTGCCGACGCCTCTCCACTCTCTTTTAATATTTATGGCGACATTGACAGCAAACTTGAGGTGAATGTGGCAAGCATGCACAAGTTGAAGGGCCATTGGAGCACAGGAATTCTTGCTCATGCAGAAAAAGCATTGGAAATGCACGACGACAACAAGGATGGTTTTGCCGACATGCCACAGTTGAAACAGTTCAACATTATGAACCGTTGGCACTATGATGGACACGACAAGAATTTCCAATTCGGATTTAAAGCTTTAGGCGAAGACCGACAGAGCGGACAATTAGCAAAGGCTGTAAATAATGGTGAAGAGCGCTACCACATTGGAGTTGCTACAGACCGTTATGAAGCATACGCAAAGGGTGCGATTGGTATCAACCACGAGCGCAACTCAAACATCGCGTTTATTCTTTCTGGTTCATGGCACCACCAGGATGCCGTTTACGGACACAAAGCCTATGACGTAAAGCAAACATCAGGCTACGGTTCGCTTATCTATGAATCTGACTTTGGTGCTAATCATAATCTTTCTGCAGGTTTTAACTTCACACACGATGCCTTTTCTCGCAAGACCGATCTTTTAGGTGTCAATGCACTTACGAAGTCAAAGACACACGAAACTGTAGGTGGTGCCTACGCACAATACACTTATAAGTTGAGTGACAAGTTTACCGCAATGGGAGGTTTACGCGTTGACAACAGTAATCTTCACGGCACCTTTGTTACACCGCGCGCACACATTAAATGGTCGCCCTCATTCTTTGCTCACTTCCGCCTTTCAGCAGGTAAGGGTTATCGCACCACACACATCCTTGACGAAAATAACTATCTCCTCGCTGGTTCACGCAAGATGTATATTGCCGAAGATATTGACACGCAAGAAGAAGCATGGAACTTTGGTGCATCTGCGCAATTTAAACTTCCTCTTGGAGAGAAACTTATGAACATCGATGTAGAGTATTACTACACCGACTTCGTGAAACAGGTGGTTTGCGATATGGATAACAATGCACACCAGGTGCAGTTCTACAATCTTGACGGTGACAGTTATTCACATGTTATTCAAGCAGAAGCAACTTATGAGTTATTCCCCCGCTTAAACCTCACAGCAGCTTATCGTCACACCATTTCAAAGACTACTTATAGAAACTTGGGGACACTCGACAAACCGTTAACAAGCAAGTATAAAGCTTTGTTCACCGCAGGATATGAAACGAAGGGCAAGAACAAATGGCTATTTGACGTAACATCACACCTCAATGGTGGCGGACGCATGCCTAATGCCTATATTAAGAATGACGGCACAAACTCTTGGAAGGAAACATACGATGCCTTTTTACAACTCAGCGCACAAATCACAAAGAATCTTGGTAAATGGGCATTTTACGTAGGAGGAGAAAACCTTACGAACTACAAACAAGAAAACGCCATCATCAATGCAACCAATCCTTGGAGTACTGAATTTGATCCTACAATGGTCTATGGTCCCATGCACGGATGTAAATTCTATGCAGGTTTGAGATTTAAATTATAAATCAAAACGCCCCCCTACAAACAACAGAAACTCAAGAATATAAAACGAAAGAGAACGCAGCAGAATTTCCACAGCGTTCTCTTTCGTTTTTTTAATTCCTTATCTACCAAACTGGGGAATCATCGTATTTTTTATAAATACAACACACTTCGTAGAAAGACGAACTCACCCAATGAGCGAAAAGCGTAAAAGAAGTTCGTCGTCTAACAACTTAATACGTTTGTCTTTAACTGCTATCACACCCTCATTCACCAATGTCGAAATGGTGCGAATAGAATTGCTAGTAGTCATATTGGAATAATCGGCCAATTCTTGACGTGTAATATCTAAATCAATAAAACCTTCTAAATCAACGCCAAAAGTATCGCGAATTGTAAGTAAAGATTCAGCTATACGTCCACGAATGTGCTTTTGTGTAAGACTCACCATGCGTTTGTCAGCTATGCCCAAATCAGTTGCCAATTCTTTCACAAAGAAATTCAAGACAGCAGGATATTTTGACATTACAATCTGAAGTTGATTCATTGGAATCCTGCAAAGTGTTGTCTTTCCAAAAGCGGCGGCACCAGTTACGTAGGGTTCACGTGCAAGCGAGGCGCGATAACCAAAGAAACTGCCAATGCCAAGCATTCGCATGATTTGACAACGTCCACAAACACCTTCACGATAGACTTTCACCGCACCTTCTACAACGAGATAAAGATGATTGGGTGATTCTCCCTCACGATATATAATTTCATGACGCTTCAACGCTACTAATTCTGCCGAGCGTTCTAACATGCGGCGCTCTTCAGGTGGTAATAGATTCAACAAAGGAGAGAGCAGGTTTACTGTTTCGCTTCCAATAATATTAGATTGTGTCATAGGCGTTTAAACACTAATTTTACGCTAAATACTTTAGTTAGTCATTTTAGTTTTGTTTTGTTGTAGTTTTATGTTTTATAACACAAAACTCGGCAAATGTAATGTAGATTTTTGACGTAAGCAAGAATAATGCGAAAATGTTTACTTTGTTTTTCAAAAATCACCGTAAAAGTTTTACGCCCTATTTTGTTATAAGTTTTCATCCTATCAATATAAAAACTCCTGAAAGTTTGCTCCATCCTATTTATTGAGAGAACCCCACATACAATGGGCAATCACAAACATACGACGACACCTTAAATGCCCAAATTTATAGAAGCATTGTTTACTTGAAAATAGTCGTTAACATTTCCATAAATTCACGGATTTAGATAAAAAAGACGGATAGAAAGTACAGTTTTGCACCGAAATGTTTAAATTTCTAAAAAAAATCTTTTTGGATACGCAAATAATATCTATTTTTGGGGATGAATTGTAAACAGCAATTATCAAAACCATAAAAAACTATATTCATGGCGTACTTAAAATTTGACAGAACGCAGATGACGAATCTTCAAGACTCTTTGTTCAAGGAGTTCTTGATTACGAATCAGTCTGGTGCGTATTGTTCCACCACTTTGGTAGGGTGTAACATTCGTAAGTACCATGGTCTTTTGGTAGGTCCTGTTCCTGCCATTGACGATGAGAACCACGTATTGCTTTCATCTTTGGATGAGACGGTGATTCAGCATGGTGCAGAATTCAATCTTGGTTTACACAAGTATCAAGGTGAAAATTACAGTCCTAAAGGACACAAGTACATCGTAAGTTTTGAATGGGACAAGGTACCTACTTGGACATACCGCATTGGTGGTGTATTGTTGAAGAAGGAAATCTGTTTCCGCTCTGACCACTTCCGTTTGTACATCCGTTACACATTGCTTGAGGCGCACTCTGCTACTACACTTCGTTTAAAACCCTATTTGGCGTTCAGAAGTGTGCGTCACTGGACTCAAGAAAATGGAAAAGCGAACACCGCTTATCAACCCATTGAAAATGGTTTGAAGATGTGCCTCTACGAAGGTTATCCTGAATTGTACATGCAAACGGATACACCTTGCGAATACCATCACGATCCAAATTGGTATAAGGGATTAGATTATCCTAAGGAACGTGAACGTGGGTATTACTCATCTGAAGATCTTCTCGTTCCTGGTTACTTGGAAATGCCTATTACAAAGGGACAGAGCATTATCTTCACTGCGTCACTTCGTGAAAAAGAACCCGCTATCTTAAAGTCGCTCATGGAAGAAGAAATGGCAAAGGCTGCTCCACATGATAGTCTTTATCATTGCTTGGTTCACGCTGCACATCAGTTCCGCGTGCAGAAAGAAGGCGAAGAATACATCCTTGCTGGGTATCCATGGTTCAAGAGTCGTGCAAGAGACCTCTTCATCTCACTTCCTGGATTAACATTATCTATAGGTGAAACGGAAGCGTTTGAAACCTATATGAACACAGCTGAAAAGGCGCTTCGCAACCTCATTAATAATGAGCCTATAAGTGTAGATATCCATGAAATGGAACAACCTGACACCGTACTTTGGGCAATTTGGTGTATCCAGCAATATGGTAAATACGTAGGACGTCCAAAGTGTTACGAAAAATATGGTGCGTTGCTCAAAGATCTCGTGAAGTACTTGATGAATGGTGGACATTCAAATCTCTTCCTCCACGATAATGGTTTGCTCTATAGTAACGGACGCGACAAAGCTGTTACATGGATGAACTCTACATATAACGGACGCCCCATTACACCGCGCTCAGGTTACATTGTTGAATTTAACGCTTTGTGGTATAACGCACGACTCTTTACTGCTGACATCCAACGCCAATTGG
>CALCHM010000068.1 GCA_937901345.1 uncultured Prevotella sp.
ATGGTCACTCCTCTCAACTCTCAACTCTCATCGTTCCTCGTTCAACGTTCCTCAGAACTTCAGAACATCTATTTTTGCACTCCGCAGGGAATCAGTTTTATCCGTGAAATCACGTTGACAGAAAATAATCAACAGATTACAGGGATTAAACTGATTTTCACTCCGCATGGCGCTGCCCCCCTATAAATAGTGGGAGAGCGCCCGTAAATTCACAGTTCCATGCGCTCCCGTATGTTATTTTTTTGTAATTTTGCACCTGTAAAATAACCAAAGAAACTTTAGCAATATGAAAATTCTCGTAATCAATTGCGGTAGCTCTTCTATCAAGTACAAGTTGTACGAAATGGACGATCAGTCTGTTCTCGCTGCCGGTGGTATTGAAAAAATTGGTCTTGAAGGTTCTTTCTTGAAGACAAAGATCAATGGTGAAACAAAGATTATCAACCACGAATGCCCCACACACACGGAAGGTATCAAGTTGATGTTTGACACATTGCTCAATGCTGAGTATGGTGCCATCAAGAGTTTGGACGAAATCTCTGCTGCAGGTCACCGCATCGTGGCAGGTGGTCGTTTCACACAGAGTCAGGTGGTGACAGATGCGATGCTTGAAGAATGGAAGCAGTATATGGACCTCGCTCCCCTTCACAGTCCCGCTCACCTCAAGGGTTATCAGGCGGTGAAGAACATGCTCCCCAACCTTCCCCAGGTGTTCGTATTCGACACAGCGTTCCACCAGACAATGCCCGAAAAGTGCTACATGTATGCTGTTCCCTACAAGTATTACGAGAACAACAATATCCGCCGTTGGGGTGCACACGGTACCAGTCACCGCTTCGTTTCAGCGCGTGTAGCAGAATTCCTCGGTCAGAAGGTTGAAGATCTTAAGATTATCACTTGCCACATTGGTAACGGAGCTTCAATTACTGCTGTGAAGGACGGTAAGTGCTTCGAAACTTCCATGGGTCTCACACCCCTCGAAGGTATGATGATGGGCACTCGTTCTGGTGATATCGACGCTTCTGCAGTACTCGCAATCATGAAGGCTGAAGGGTATGATGCAGATCGTATGAGCGACCTTTTGAATAAGGAAAGTGGTGTGCTCGGTATTTCTGGCGTTTCAAGTGACATGCGCGAAGTAAAGGAAGCTGCAGATAACGGTCACGAACGTGCGAAGTTGGCACTCGAAATGTACTGCCACCGCATCAAGAAGTATATCGGTTCTTATGCAGCCATCATGGGTGGCGTTGACGTAATCGTATTTACAGCAGGTGTGGGTGAACACCAATGGGATGTGCGTTACAATTCTGTAAGCGGACTCGAATTCCTTGGTGTGAAACTCGATGAAGAAAAGAACTTCAAGAACTTCGGTGAAGAAGAAATCATCTCTGCAGAAGACAGTCGCGTGAAGGTTGTTGTGGTTCCCACTGACGAAGAACTCATGATTGCCAGCGATACGCTCGCTTTGATTTAATCTACACAATATATAATATATATACAAGTATTAAGGCGCACCTCCAAGTGCGCCTTAATTGTTGAAATAACAGGGTATTCATTTGAGATTCCCCTGCGGGGCATCTTTTTGCTCCACGGATCACGGGGATCACGAGGATTTTTTATCCCAACCGATACGCGCAGATACGCGTGATACGTGGAGACTAAATAATCAGCGTGATTAAACTGGTTCCAAGCGGCAGTTCCACTTGACTGGTACGGACGTACGGGCGTCCTTCATTAATTGGAAATTCATCTGCTGAAAGTTCGCGTAATTAAGGACGCGGACCGTACGTCCGTGCCTGCCAATCAACCATTCCTCCTGTTCAAAAAAACTGTATAATCCGTATAATCTGTTGACAAAACAAATACGCGTAGATTCTCGTGATACGCTGGAGACAAATAATCAACGTGATTTCACAGATGAAACAGTTTCCCAGCGGAGTGCAATTTTATTCGTGTGATCCGAGTAATTGACTAGCGCGACCTTCGGTTCGTGTTCAAAAAAGAAATTCAAATGTATTGTGTTCTTACGCGAATCTCGCAATGAACTTTCAAAAAGTAATCACTTTATTTTTGTTGTCTGAACACAAATTGCACAGATTGCACGAATATTATTTGTGAGATTCCTAGATTTGCGTGAGTAATCTCTCCGCGTATCACGAGGATCACGAGGATTTTTATTCGTGTGATCAGTGTGATTCGTGTTCGAAAAAAGAAATTTATTTGAGATTCCTAGATTTGCGTGAGTAATCTCTCCACGTATCACGAGGAAAATCAGTGTAATCCGTGTAATCACGTTGATTAAAATCTTCTGTGTATTCCGTGCATTCTGTGTGCAGAAAATCAGCCGTCAGTTGATGAAGAAACAAGTCTTTCCGTGAGAAAACTCCCTCCGCAGAAAGCTATCCTCTATCCCTAGTCCTCTACTACTGAATTGCCTGCAATCGTGCAATATACTTGCCGATGATGTCAAACTCCAAATTGACCTTCGTACCCACTTGGATAGCATGGAAATTTGTGTTCTCGTAAGTGTAAGGGATGATGCACACCTGGAACGTGTCTTCCGTAGGATTACAAACCGTGAGACTCACACCATTGACCGTCACACTACCCTTATCCACCGTGAAATACCCACGGCGTGCCATATCGGCGTCATACTTATACTTAAATGTGTAGATGTAAGAACCCTGAGCATCTTCAAGGGCTATACATTCTGCTGTTTCGTCCACGTGGCCCTGAACGATATGACCATCTAAGCGACCGTTCATCATCATGGAACGTTCTACATTCACGAGTGACCCCACCTCAAGGCAACCCAAGTTGGAGCGGCGCAACGTTTCGAGCATCGCCGTAACAACATACGCATTGCCTTCAATCTTTACAACAGTCAAGCACACACCATTGTGCGCCACACTCTGGTCAATCTTCAACTCTGAAGTGAACGGACACTCCAACGTAAAGTGAATATTCTCTTGATCTTTCTCGATGGCAACAACGCGTGCCATGCCTTCTACAATTCCTGAAAACATAAAAGTTGTATCTTTATTGGGATTAATTCCCGACAAAGATACAACTTTTTTTCATTGGAGCTATTCAACCTCCAAACTTCCCAACGTCAGAACCTCCGAACCTTTCACCTTCAACGTTCATCTCTCATCGTTCAACCTTCAACGTTCTCCTTCCCTTTGCGTTTCTTTGCGTCTTTGCGTGAGAAAACCTAGCACAAACGAAGTGTGTGCGCTATTCCGTGTATTCTGTTTAATCACGTTGATTATTTGTTTCCACGTATCAAGTGTATCTCGCGTATTTAGTGGCACACAGAAATCACAGAACACGCAGAATAGCGAATCGCTTTGCTCTCGCTCCATCCAGACGTTTACGCTAATTAATTCTTATGTGTCACGCAAAGGTGCAAAGAGGCGCAAAGTTTACTCAGCATGGTCACTCCTCTCATCTTTCATCTTTCATCGTTCAACGTTCACCTCAGAACTTCAGAACCTCAGAACGAGACATCTCCTCTGAACTCTCATCTCTCATCGTTCATCTCTCAACGTTCAACGTTAATCGTTCAACGTTCCTCGTTCCTCAAAATCGCCCCCGTTTCCGTAATCTCGAAGTCTGCATCAGGCATATCCAATTCCGTGAGGCGCTTCATTTCCTGAATCACCAAACCTTCCGTGTCGGGCAACGGACCTTGTCCGCGTTGTTGGATGAACGGATGAACCTGTCCGTCAATGAAGGTACCATCAGCCAATACGCGCACCGTAACTACAGGAGCATAACCTGAAATACCACGAAGGTTAATGCCATAAGGTGTGCAGAAGTTTCCCAAACTGTAAGCGATAAAGCGACCATTGTACACTTCCACCGCACGTGTCACGTGAGGCCCATGACCAAAAACTATGTTTGCCCCCTCGTCAATGCAAAGATGTGCCATCTCGCGCAACGATCCGCGGTTTTCACCCACAAACGTCTCAGGACCATAGGGCAAACGGTTATGCTTCGACCCTTCAGCACCACCGTGGAAGGATACGATAACGAAGTCCGCCTGCTCCTTCAACTCACGAATGATGCGACGCACCGTGTCATAATTGCGGTGGTCACACGTCTTGCGGTTATGACTGAATGCGCAGAAACCATAGCGACGACCGTCCTTTTCCAATACGCTCCACTCACACACGTCCTGAATGCCGGCATACTTAATGCCGATGCTGTCCAACGCCTGCATCGTTGAGGCAAGACCAAAGTCGCCAAAGTCATTCACATGGTTGTTGGCAACACTCAAGAAGTCATAACCCGCTTGAACTAGCAAGGGAGCATAACTCGTGGGAGTGCGGAAGGCATAACTCACCTTCGACATCTTCTTCTTCGTAGTACCTCCATCACAAAGTGTACCCTCCAAATTCCCTGCGGCAATATCTGCCCCACTGATTATCGGTGCAACGTGTTGAAACAACAAACGCCCATCCTCGGGAGGTAACTGCACCTCAGGATACGTCGTACCCATCATGATGTCGCCTGTAAAAGCAAACTGAATCGTGTCCTTCGCCTGACCGATAGCAACCACGCAACCAGTCAAGAACAATGCGAGTGTAGAAAATAGTTTTGTCATACTATATATATATAATGTGTCATGCTAATAAAAACAGTGTAATCCCTGTAATCTGTTGACAAAAAAATACGCGTAGATCCCCGTGATACGCTGGAGACATAATAAATCAACATGATTTCACAGATGAAACAGATTCCCTGCGGAGTGCAATTTTATTCGTGTGATCCGCGTGATTCGTGTTCAAAAAAAGAATCTCAAATGTATTGTGTTCTTACGCGAATCTCGCAATGAGCTCTCAAAAAGTGATCCCTTTATTTTTTTAGTTGTCTGAACACGAATCGCTCGGATTGCACGAATCTATTTGTGAGATTCTAAGATTTGCGTGAGGTGTAGTATCCACGGATCTCGAGGATCACGAGGAAAATCTGTTTAATCCGTAAAATCAGTTGACAATATAAAAACCTTTGCGTCCTTTGCGCCTTTGCGTGAGAAAAAAATACGCGAGATCCCCGTGATACGCTGGAGACAAATAATCAACAGATTCCCTGCGGAGCGCCTAAATCTCTCCACGGATCACGAGTATCACGAGGAAAATCAGTGTAACCCGTGTAATCACGTTGATAAAAAATCTTCTGTGTATTCCGTGCTTTCTGTGTGCAAAAAAGATACGCGCAGATACGCGTGATCCGTGGAGACTTAATAATCAACGGATTTCACGGATGAAACAGTTGCCATGCGGAGCGTTTACTAGTCTCCACGTATCGCGAGGATTACGAGGATCTTCCGTGTATTCCGTGCATTCCGTGTGCAAAAATCCACGGAGCACCCGTGAAACAGGACCTACAAAATACGTCGTGCCCCCAAATAGCGCTGACTATAATAAGTCGTATTCGATTTGTCAACCACCACCCCGCGATGGCTAGCATGAATAAATTCAAAAGTACCGTTCTCGGCATCCACCTCCGTGACAATCCCCACATGCCCCACACGCCCAGGACTCCTTCTGCCACCGAAAAATACGAGGTCGCCCTTCTGCAAGTCACAAACGTCATGAATCGCTATGCCCTCCGAAAATTGCGAACGCGATGTGCGCGTCAAGTCTATATCCTCCTGTTTATACACGTAACTCGTAAAACCCGAACAGTCAAACTGATTTGGTCCCGTCTTCCCCAAGCGATAGCGCGCACCGATATACTGCATTGCTGTACTCACAATAGCATCGCCCTTACCATTGCTCAAGCGCTGACCCTCCAAACCAAAGACGTCAGCAACCAAGTCGTCAACAGTCACCAATCCCTCCACACCTGTCGTAAACGCATAAGGAGAAGGAACCGATTGAACCATAGAAACGTCAGAAGGCATCGCCGTCAATGCTGAGAGAATAATACTGAGGATAGAGTTGGGCATGGGAAGTAAATGATTAACGATTAACGTTGAACGATTAACGTTGAACGATTAACGTTGAACGATTAACGATTAACGTTGAACGATTAACGATTAACGTTGAACGATTAACGTTGAACGATTAACGATTAATGATGAACGGGGAGAGTGACCGTTGTCCACTCCTTTCGTTTCCGCCCGCAAAATTACAATTTTCTTCGCTCATCAACAAGCATTTACCACTCCCGACTGCAAAAACAATGAGAGAAACGTTGAGATTATACCCGCAGATTCCTGCAATCCGTGGAGAACAATAATCAACATGATAAAACAGTTCCCCTGCGGAGCGCCTAAATGCCTCCACGGATCACGAGGATCACAAGGAAATTCTGTTTAATCCGTGTAATCAGTTGATTTTTTCTGTCAACGTGATTTCACAGATGAAACAGATTCCATGCGGAGTGCAATTTTATTCGTGTGATCCGCGTGATTCGTGTTCGAAAAAGGAATCTAGTTAAGATTCACAGATTTGCGTGAGTTATTTTATCCACGAATCACGAGTATCACGAGGAAAATCAGTATAATCCGTATAATCACGTTGATAATAAAATCTTCTGTGTATTCCGTGCATTCTGTGTGCAAACAAAAACGCGAGATCCCCGTGATACGCCGGAGACAAACAATCAACATGATTTCACAGATGAAACAGTTTTCCAGCGGAGCGCAATTTTATTCGTGAGATCCGCGTGATTCGTGTTCGAAAAAGAAATCTATTTGTAAGATTCCTGGATTTGCGTGAGTAATCTCTCCACGTATCACGAGTATCACGAGGAAAAACCTGTGTAACCCGTGTAATCACGTTGATAAAAAATTTAGCGCCTTCGCGTGAGGTAACGTCTCCACGTATCTCGAGCATCTCGAAGAAAATTCTGGGTAATTAGTACAGTTAAACCATTAATAACAGTCCAGATGGGGAGAGTAATGCAGGTTAAAGCAGAAACTCTTCCACATTTTCTGGAGTAATCACCTTATAAGTCGCTTCAGGGTAGTTAGATTGGAAGGACACAGGACATTTTACTTTGCTCTTGCGTACATTCCACTTAAATTCATAAGCATGTAAGCGCCCATCGACCTCCTCAAGGTAATCCACCTCTTGTTGCTGGCGATTTCTCCAAAAATATGATTGTGCAAAACTTTCCGTGTACACATTACGCTTCATGCGTTCAGCAATCACAAAATTCTCCCATAGTTCACCAACGTCCGTACGATTATCCACTGGAGCTAAATTACCTATTACAGCATTACGAACCCCTAAATCCCAAAAGTAAATCTTACGACTACTCTTCAATTCATTACGCATATTCCGAGAGAACGTCCCCAGGCGAAATATAACAAATGATTTTTCTAAGATATCAACATAGCGTTCCACCGTTTTCGGGTCAAGACCTACTAACATCCCTATCTCATTATAGGAAACCTGGCTACCAATTTGAAGAGCAAGTGCTTTCAACAAACGTACAAGTTTCTCTGGTTTATTTATGCCGTCAAGAGAAAGAATATCTTTATATAAATAACTATTTGTTAGTTCCTTTAATAGCATGCGCTCATCCCCAGGAGTTGTTACTACTTCAGGATAGTAACCATACACCATACGATGGGGAATCATCCGTACCTCGTCAAGAAACTGCGTGTGGTTTACCATCTCTTCAAAGGTCAAAGGACACATGATAAACTCGCGTTTACGTCCTGTTAGTGATTCAGATACTTTAGACGACAATTCAAAAGAACTACTACCCGTTGCAATCAGTTGCACATCAGGAATTTGATCTGTGATAAGTTTCAATCTCAATCCAATCTCTGGGATACGTTGCGCTTCGTCAACAACAACAAAGCGATTATCTCCAATTATTGCACGCAAACGCGTAGAGGTGATGGTGGAGAAAAGTTCTTGAACGTCCCAATCATCACCATTCAACCAAAGCACATCATTTCGCTCCTTCAGCAGTTGCTTGAGCAAAGTAGACTTACCAACTTGACGCGCGCCCATAATGAGTATAGCCTTCCTACTGCCAAAGAGTGAGGTAATCTTTTGCGATATAGTTCTTGATATCATAGAAAAATAAACTTGATTTACAATGCAAAAATAAGCGTTCATCTCCTATAATCCAAAATTATTAAGCTTTTTTTGGATTGCACTCCCAAGATGTTATAACATTTTAGGATTTCAATAAACTCCAACTCTTAGCGTTTACCTGTCTCCACGTATCACGCGTATCACGAGGAAAATCAGTATAATCCGTGTAATCACGTTGATAAAAAACTTTGCGCCCTTTGCGCCTTTGCGTGAGACAAGAAAATAATATCGCACACAGAATCCACAAAATTCACAGAATGTCTTCATCCGCATGGAGCGAGAGTGAAACAAATCGCAATTCTGTGCATTCCGTGCTTTCTGTGTGCAAAAAAATACGCGAGATCCCCGTGATACGCCGGAGATAAACAATCAACAGATTTCCATGCGGAGCGCCTAAATGTCTCCGCGTATCACGAGGATCACGCGGAAAACCTGTGTAATCCCTGTAATCACGTTGATAATAAAAACTTTGCGCCTTTGCGTGAAACAAAAAAGCACACGGATCCACGAATCCCCTACGTCCGCCACATCCCAAGACCCTCCAGTTCCGCAGGCAACTCCTCTCTCCTCACTAAAAAAATCCACCCCATGTTTTGTTAATTTCCTCATCATTCGTACCTTTGCACGTTGAAAGTAACAATAGGTGCAGCAATTCGCCAAGTTGCCCAGCGAAACCATAGAGGCGCTCCACTTTGCAGCATGGCAGGAAGAACTCACCGTGCGCAGCGCCGAGTTCGACATCCTACGCAATGCAGCACACAGTGAAAAGGCAACACGCTCCGTAGGTCTCGCCAAGCAGCGCCGCGCAGAAATGAACGATGCCTACGCCGTCTTCGCACAGCGCATCAACGCACTCGTCGTAATCAACGGTGAAGAACCCTACGCCGAATTCATCAACTTCGTCAACACCCTCATCGCAGAAGTCCAAGCAAAAATCAAAGCACGCATCACGCGAGCCGAAAATGCCGACAAGGATAAACCCGAAACCGAGGAAACTCCAACAGACGAACAACCCGAAACCGGCACTGAAACCGAAGAAACCGAAAAGGCGTAAAACAAAAAAAGGATAAAACTTTAAAAACAAATATTAACTAAAACAAAAAAACAATGAGAAAAATTACTTCTCTTTTAATGCTGTTCTGCGCTTTCGTTAGTACAGCATTTGCGGCTGCTACTGATTTGCCAGAAATCACAACAGAGGGCAATATTAAGTGGTACGCCATCAAGAACACTCGTTCAAATAAGTATGCTGCTTATTTGAGTTCAAACGCAAAATTGGAACAAGTTTCTGACCTTTCTTTGGCAGCCTTATTCTATTTTGAAGGTACAGTTGAAGAGACTGACCAATTGCATACAGCAACTAAATTGGCTACTGTTAAGATTGGTAACTTTGTTGTTGGTAGCAATAAATTGGCAGGTTTTGATTCGTGGAGTGCGGATGGTGCAACTTGGTACATGTGGGCCAACAATGATGCTAATGGTATTGTTGTTGTCGATAAGACAGGCGATAAGAATGATGATGGCTCACAAAAGAACCTTTGGGGCGCTTGGGATGATGCTGGTTCTACTGGTAGTTCTAGTACAAAAGTTGGAGATTATTATGCAGTAAGTGAAGGCACAAATTGGGTACTGGAAGCAAAGACTTTTGAAGATGTTAAGACTATAGCTAAGGCTGACCTTGCTAAATTGGCTAAATTGTCAGCTTTGTCAACAGAAACTAATTACAATACTGCAGTAAGTAGCGTTGATGCTGCTGCAACTGTAGAAGCTGTACAATTGGCAGTTGTTACTTATTTGAATACATTTAACAACAAGAATGTTAGATTCTCTAATAATGGTAACAGTGGCCGTGAAGGTTTGAATCTCTCTGTAAATGCTGGCGGTGGCGGCCTTATGGGTAACTTGGAAGCTAAGGACAATAGCGTTTGGACTATGTTGTCTAATGGTGATGGTACATTCAAACTCTACAATTTTTCAAGAAATGTATATGCGAAAGCTGACAGATCTTGTAATGCTGATGCAAGTCAAGCTGGTAGCTTCGCGCTTAAGGTGACTAACGACAACAAGACTGCGTTGGTAGCAGGTAATGAAATGATTCACCAAGCTACTTATTGGTTTCCCAACTATAATGTGATTTCACACTGGGATTATAGTGACGCTGCATCTATTTGGACTGTCGAAGCATGTGATCCTACTGCGATTACGCGCGCTGACTACGATGCTGCTCTTGATGCAAAGGCAACGCTTCCTTGGGGTATCCAGCAAGCGTATGGTTTGGTAAAAAGCGGTGATAATATCAAGGTTGTTGTAAATCATCCTTCAGGTAGTGACTGCCAACCTTCAAGCAATCTCTTAGATGGTTTGACTTCTTCATTTGTGCACTCTGCATACGAAGGAGATGATGCTTCTATTGAACATCACTACATCCAAGCAAACTTAGGTGAAGGTGGCGTAGATCAATTCTATGTATATATGACTCCTCGTAATGCAAACAACCGACCCAAAGAAATCGTTGTGTCTGGTTCTAATACTGAGGATGGTGAATATACTACGATTGCTACTATTACTACAACTTTGGCTTCTTCAGATGTTTATATGTCAGAAAAGTTGGGTACAGCAAGTACAAAGTATCAGTATATCCGCTTGACAGTAAATTCTACTAACACAAATTCTAAGTTCTTTACCCTTTCTGAATGCTACTTCTTGCCCGCAACAGGTGACTCAGAAAGATTGATAAGCGCTTATCACAACTTTGCTACTGCAAGTGTACTCTCTAATGAGATTACAACAGCCGCAACAACATTGATTAATGGTGAAGTTACTCTTGCACTTGCAAACATTAAGAAGGAGGTTGCACCTCTCTTGACTGCTAATGCAACTAACCATGCTGAAACACCTGCGCTTGGTCAGTATAGCACTGCTGCTTACAATGCCCTTCAGGATGCTTACAATGCAACAGATGCGACACAGGAATCTCTTGAAACTGCTCTTGCAAACTTTAAAAAGGCAAAGAATGTACCTGTCTACTTTATAACAAGTAAGCACAATGGTTATGCAGCAGGTTCTGCAATTTATTACGATGGTGCTTGGAAGTGGAAGCTCGCAAACAAGTATGACAAGCAGATGTGGATGACAATTCCTGATTACAATCAGGCTAATGTTCCTGTTGTTGATGCTTACGATGCTAATGGTACTTCATATGCTATTTGTGACTACCTTACTGGTACAAAGATGCGTGGTAAGGATGTACAGATTGTTAAAGTTGCGGATTGGGAAGGTGCATATAATCTTCAGTATAATGCAGATGCGAATAGCACAGATGCTGCTCAACACGCAAAGGATACTAAAGCATTGGTAGGTTGGAAACCTGGTACTAAGAATGACGCACAGGCATCTGTTTGGGGAGTTGAATACCTTGGTTCTTCTTACGAACTTGATCAGTTGACGGACGAAAAGATTGCTGCACTTGCTGCATTGCAAACTGCATACAATGCTGTTGCAGATTTTAAGAATGCAGAAATTGGTACAGGTCTTGGTGAATATGTTGGTTCTAAGGATGCGATCGAAGCAGCTGTAACAGCAGCTGAAGTTATTGAAGCAAAGACTCTCGCAGAACAAGCTGTTTTGGACGTAGCTACAATCGTTGCTGCTACAACAGCATTGAATGACTGCGCTGACGACCTCACTATCAACCTCCCCGTAGCTGGTAAGTACTATCGTTTCCAGGGTGCATGTGAAGCAAGTCTTCCTAACTACTACATCACTGGTCATACAAATTGGGACGGTGGTCGTATCGCATTGACAGACGCTGCAGATGCTTCTACAATTTACTACTTCGATGGTACAAACCTCATCGCTTACCAAAGTGGTCTCGTTATCGGTTTGAATGATAGTCACTGGACATTTGCCTCTGTAGATGATAATAGCAAACCTGCATCAACAATTACATTTGCAGGTTCACCTCGCAAGGCTGGTACTTATACGATTAAGTCTGCTAACCGTTACTTCCACTACACTGTTTACAACAATACTGTTCAAGTGAACCGTTGCCAAGATGATGTTTGCAAAGAACACGACTGGTACATCACTGAAGTAACTGAACTTCCCGTGACAATCACATCTGCTGGTTACGCTTCATTCTACGCTCCCGTAGAAGTAACTCTTCCCACAGGTGTAACAGCACACACTGTAACAGAAAATGGCGGATGGGCAACATTGTCTGACGCTATCAGCGTAGTTCCTGCTGAAAATGGTGTAATCCTCGCTGGTGAAGAAGGTGATTATAACCTCGTAGTTTCTAACACTGAAGCTGCTGATCTCGAAGGTGCCCTTGCTGGTACTGTTGCTAAGACACTCGTTACTAAGGAAAATGGTGCATACTATGTACTCGGTATTGTTGAAGGAGAAGTTGGTCTTTACAATCCTGTAAAGGGTAATGAAAACACTAAATTCTACAACGCAGGTCACAAGGCTTACTGGCACATCCCCGCAACTTCTCAGACTGCAGGATTCCGTTTCGGTGGCAACACTACAGCAATTGAATCAGTTCTCAACGGTGTTGATGCTAACGCACCTATCTATGACCTCAGCGGTCGCCGCGTAAACAACGCTGTGAAGGGTGGTATCTACATCCAGAACGGTAAGAAGTTCATCGTAAAGTAAGAGACTTTTTTAGAGTACAGAGAACAGAGTACAGAGTACAGCTGCTGTGCGGACAGTTAAACTCCATGCGGGCAGTTTACAGCGTACTTTTTAGAGTACAG